>JAADGF010000036.1 GCA_013152545.1 Gammaproteobacteria bacterium | reverse complement strand
TTTAAAAGTTTTTGAACGCCAATCCAGTCTTGTTTATTAAAAAGTTCCAAATAATTATTGATAAGTTTTCTTTCATTTCCCTCTGCGGCAGAAAGTACGTAACGGTAGCAAAATTAAATGGGCGAAACCGTAAAACTTATACCCATCACCTGTATTAAAAAAAACGTAGTCCAGGATGAAAGGGTGATGGACCCTTTATATGGTTAGTTTGGCTTGTTGGTTTAGGCAGATTCCGGGCTTTGGTTCATGTGCTTTTTCACAATGTCCGTTTAGGGTCATTTCCAGAGATCTATTCCAACGTAATAACAATCGACATAGAAGTATCGTCTACAAATTTAGACCCGATTTAACGGCTGCCGGCGCGACACCTATACCGATTTTTTAAGTATTTATCATTTCAACGTGGTTGGAGTGTTAGCGCTAAACCCAATAACCGACAGTGATTTTCTTAAACCAAATTAGCAGCAAGACGGAAATGTAACCTTGCCTGTATAGGTTAATCAAACATAAGTTCCTAGATCAGTAACAAATAATCTTATTCGGCGAAATTTTGGATTACTAAGATCTCTGTTATGGGAAAGCACACTACTTAGTGTGCTTTCCCATTCCATTGCTTACCCATTGTTGGGAAATTACTGCATAAGTAAACAATTAGCAAATTAAACCCATTCTGCTGGCCTCATAAACCGCTTCACCACGTGAGTGTACTGCAAGTTTTCGATAAATATTTTTTATAGTGGCAGTCACCGTATGGGGTGAAATTTCCAGTAGGCACGCAATTTCCACATAACTTAATCCTTTAGCTAGTAGCGTTAATATCTCCGATTCCCTTGGAGACAATTTAGGTTGTTCGTCATCCCATTCAGGTTTAACTAGCGTTGGTGGGCATAACTTTCTGAGCAGCAGTCGCGCAATTAACGGACTGATAGGCGAACCACCCATGCGCAATTGTTTAATGGCACTAATAAACTCGTGATCCAGGCTGTCTTTGAGCATATAGCCTGTTGCACCTGATTTTATGCAGTTTAAAACCTGTTGTTGATCGTCGTATATGGTGATGACCATAATATCTAGATTTGGATAAGTTTTAGCAGCGTATTGGATGACCTCTATACCGCTCAGATCGGGCAAACCAAGGTCCACCAATAAAACATCCGGTTCCCCGCAAGCAAGACTGTTGTGTGCCGACACGCCGTTCTGGGCAGTTGCAAATAATTGAAAATCCGGGTTTTCTCTAATGAGGCTGCATAGGCGATTTAGAAATAAGCGGTCATCCTCCACAATCATGATTTTTATTGTCATATTTTTTCTCCATGTTAGTACGACATACCCAGATATGGGCTAGGATATAGTCAATGGATTATACCGATAGGTGAGTTGGAAAAAGATTGCATAACATGGGAAAAATATGTGAAATATTACCAATTTAACGATATTTAAAACAATATTCGAAAATCAGAAGTAAAATAGCGACGACAGACACTTATTGGGTCAGGGGAGTATTGGGAACAGTAATCGATATGTTATATCCGCCGACCTCTTTTTTGTGAATAATTTTTCCACCTAAGTCGTTTATCCGCTTGCGGATGTTGCGTATCCCCCTTCCCGTTTGTGAATCGGGATCGAAGCCATTACCGTTTTCCCAAAATTTGATTAATAGTATATCCTCCTGCGCGCAGCGCTCAATAGACGCCCTTATTTTAATTCGGCTAGCGACACTGTGTTTTATGACGTTGGTAATGAGTTCTTGCAGAACCCGAAGCAGGCTTAAGGTTTTATTTGGATTGAGTAGCAAATCGTCCGGTAAATTGTGCACGTCCCAGTCTAGAATAATGTTTTTATTTTTTAATATCGGTTCCACACGTGTTCTTAACATGCCAAGCGCTACTGAAACTTCGTGAGTATTCGGATCAAGAGAGTCAATCATTATACGTAGATCCAGCAAAGAAGACCTTAGATAATCTGACAATGCCCGATGATTAACTTTTTCAGTTTCGAGCATCGCCAGCGCACCTACCACGTGTGCTCCAAAACCGTCATGGACTTCACGCATGATTCGCGTGCGCTCTTCCGAAAGCGTCTTCTTTTGGTTTAATATTTGTAATTCCTCGTAGCTGGAAGCCAGCTCTATTTCTTTTTGCTGTACTCGTAGATCAAGCTCGCTGGCAAGCGCTTCGGTATTTTCAAGAGAATATAAAAATTTACGTACCAGTGACAAACTTATCAATAAAAAGAAACAGGGTGCGCCATAGTGAATGATATGAAGATTTTCTGGATTTAGAATGCCGAGTTGCACTAGCCAGGTATGAGAAGCGACTGCTAGCAAAATTAACCCTGACAATGCGGTAACACCCGTTTCAAATCTCGGTTTTATTAGATAGCTTCGTATGACCAGAAATGCCAGTATCAGTCCATAGCCAATGACCAGGAGATTAAAAGCACTGGCCGCTACGAATAAATACTCAACATCCAGCATTATAAGAACGAATAGCTTAATAATAAGAACTGCACCAAGTAGGGGTTCGATAGCTTTCCACCCAACATGGGTGAAGCGATGAACAAACGTAATGGTCATGACTGCAAAAGCGTATACTACAATTTGGTTGTATATTTCCCAAGTCTGCCTGGACGTGGGTATGTCAATAACAAAAACATTAAATGTATCCACGGCGAATAAAAGCATTGCACCACTAAACCAAAAGTAGTATTTTTCTTTTGCGCGTTTTACATACAATGAGAGGGAGGCGATAGAAAAAATTAACATTAGAAGTGCGAGTGCCAGAGTTAGGTGCACTTGCCAAAACTCGCGGGTATGGTACATGCTGTTTAGAGTAGCAGCATCGCCCACATATACTGGACCAAGGTAACCGAATGCCCAACTGTTATCCGTCACACGAATAGTTAAATTAATAATATCACTTTGTTGCGTAATCCAACTCGGTACGATAT
Source organism: Gammaproteobacteria bacterium (assembly GCA_013152545.1). GTDB lineage: Bacteria > Pseudomonadota > Gammaproteobacteria > SZUA-152 > SZUA-152 > JAADGF01. Next base: position 4,243 of record JAADGF010000036.1, on the reverse strand, counting down.
AAAAAAGGGAACGTCCATGGTTTCTGCTGATTGGTTCGGTAAAACGGCCACCATTGCCGATTTCTTTTCCATTGACAGTGACCGATGCATTCATCGATACACGCGGTATATAAACAGCGATAGGGGACTGTATATCATCGGCTCTAAATTGAGTACGATACCAAGCGTTGCGAAATGGCGTCTTTTGGCGTTCATGCCATGAATCCGGCAATGTAACTGGCTCAGGCGCCGTGTTTGAATCAAAATTGTCGCTGTTACTTCTTGTTACTTCAAAACTGGTTAAACGCAGAACGTTATTATTTGCTGCTTTAAGATTGCCAGAGCAAACGGCCAATAATATTATTATGCACAGCGCTTCATGCCATCTTGGTGGATATAAATATGTGTTAATAGACTCCAAGCGCGAAGACCTCCTTATAACGCATCGACCTGTTTGTAAACTGGGAATTTGCTCCGCAGCTCTTAAATACAAGCCGCTTAGTATAACATTGAGAATCAAATTTTCATTTTCGAACTCAAATTGTTATTTTGACTAAACACGTGCTGAGAGCTGAGTATTTATAAAAATTCAATTTACGTATAAAACAGTATGTTGCCCTGTTGATGTTTAATTATTGAGCATGCGTAAGTTCGTTGTTAAGCGAATATCTATTTAGTGCGCCTATGAAATGAGCAACGACGTACCAAGAATTTGGTATACCCTCCAAGTCGTAAATTCGACTATATTAGCCTCAATACAGCTGTTTTAGAATTTATTAACCTTGAACACTTTTTAATAGTGATCTTCAGACACAAGCAAGAATAAAACCGAGGGGATATATAGTAAATTTCAGGTAACGCGAGAATCTACATTTATTTGTATTTGACCTATCGTATTACCGAAACTACATATATCAATATCACATGGAGTTGACATTAAGTATTCGCCATTTTCAGATAAGCAAGTCAAAAGGAAGGAGAGTGTGATGCGTCCATTATTCTATTTACTCGCATTAATATATATTTTAAATACCCCCGTATTTGCTGCCAAATCTGAAGAAGGCAGCCCCGGTAGTGGACCCACTCCGAGTGAAACCATTGACGAATGGGTCGAAGAGAGCGGGACACCGGAACAACAAAATCAGTGGGAGGAATTGCAGAATAATACAGACAAGGGTGCCACCAGCGCAGGAGGAAGCACCACCAGCAACGGTTTTAGATCTTCGAATGGTTTTGATCTCAAGGACGTGCCGCGAACCGGGCTCAAGGTCACCAGTGGTTATGCCATGACGCACGAGCATCCTATGGTAGGTATGGCATTCGGTGGTAACTATGCTTATGCAGGTGCGCCGGGTAACTATGTGAATGGGATACCGGATGAGGGATACACTGCGTCTTGTAGCGGTTGCGGTACTTTTTCGAAATGCGATCATGCAGAAGTAAAAGGAATTTTCATTGGTGGTCAGTTAGGCCGGGACATGGGTGATCATTCAGCACATCGAGGACCCTATTACGATAGTTTTTCACATCTTCGCTACAGCTCAGAGTGGATTAAGGACGCACTAAGCCCTCCCAAGCCCTATGACGAATCCCAAATGAAAATTATGGTTGCCTTTGCCGTAGAAAATGAAGCGATGTGCGAGTTGTTATATCACGAAAATAAAAACGGAGGTGGAGCAGGTGGTGCAGGTTACGCTTGTTCTAACGGAGACAGTCTAAATTCGCTCGAACTGCAACTGAAGAACCTTAAAAATTGGGCGAATGCGAATAGCGATTGGGTGGAAATAGCGTACACAGCGGCTCAGGCGCGCGCGATCGTGAATGCAAATAAATTGGTGGTCGTGCTGGGCACTGAAGCTGATTATGCCTGGGGTGCTGAGGATAGAACCTTTGATCCGGTGGACCGCCTGGAGAGATACTACGAAGATGGCGTGAGAACCTTTTATTTGAGCCACAAAGTGAATAGTCGATTGGCGGGAGCAGATATCTATCGGGATAAAAATTCCAGCGCCGGTAAACAGATCAGAGCCATGCAGGCAATATCCGGCTGTTTTTACTACGATGACAATGTTGGTGCTTTTCCGTTGCGTACCGGAAAAATAAACCCAACTGACCTGTGTGATAATAATAAAAAATGCGGCTTAAATGGTATCAAAGGTCCAAAAGTGACAGACGTATGTAACCATAAAGTGAGCGAAATATCGGAAGCAAACGCTAGGTTTTGGATAGGAAAAGGGGATACGGATTTTAACGGGTTTAACATATACCCAAAACCACCGGGTTTTAATGATGCTTCGGGCGGATCGCGTATGGAAGGTTCGGTCGAACGCAATAATCTCTCCCTTTCTACAGATGGGTCACGGGTAGTAGTTGAAGCTATGCGCAGAGGTATGATTATGAATCTCGATCATGTCTCGTCCAAAACGCGTACCGACATTTATAACCATTCGCAGGAATACTACAATTACCCGGTCAATGCGCTGCATAACAATCCCAATGAAATGCTGCTCGATCCCGTACCGCACGAATACGACTTCGATAAGCACGAGCGGGCTTACATTAAAGACACCGGAGGTATATTCGGTGTGCGGCTCGGACCCATTGATGCAAAATCCTATGATGAATCGGGTGTCACTGCCAATTGCTCAAAGACCTCAACAGAAAACGCAAAAGTGCTCGCTTACCTTCTTGACGAAGGACAACGTGTAGGTTATTCACTGGATTTTGCAACAATTACGGAGGGAACGTATTCGAGGACGAAAGTGGCTTGCACCGATCGCGAAAATGATTATCTGGATGCTTACAACGGTAACTATGTCACGCAAGGACTTGCACACATTGGAAACATGCGAGCATGGCATAATGAACTTGCTGAAATCGGCATGAAAGAAAAGTACATCAATGTGCTCAAAAACAAAGGCGCTGAACATTTTCTGAGAATGTGGGAAAAATCCGAGTTTATTGCCAACATGCCCTCAACCATTATGGCGTTGTTGTAATTTAAAGTTGTAATTTAAAGTTTTTAATATCAAATAAAAATAAAAAAACGCTATTATGAGGAGACTCCCATGAGTAAACAAATGAAACAAGTGATAAAGGCGGGTTTTATTGTTGGTGTGATGCATTTCGTATTGGGTTCTGCTAATGGTATTGAGGATCCGAATGCCGGACAGGTATTTGATAGTGCAGGCGTGCAAACCAGGATCGGCAATATAACTAAAATTCGTGTAGAAGCGGGGGAAACACGCTTTCAAATCGATTCATGTCCTGAGAATCCGGTTGTACCGGGCTTCTTTGTAATAGCATCCAGCAATGTGGACAAACTGGATATTACGCGGTTATTGATTACGGCCATGACGTTTAAAAAGGAAGTGAAAATATATAACACGAATTTTGGTGATGACATAAACTATTGTCCCGGAACGGGTCTGTCAGCGGGGAATATCACCGTAGGGACAGTGCGTGTGCAATAAATGAACTGAGCATTATATCAGGAGGTAAATGTGAGAATAAAAACAATGTTAACCTTGGTATTCACCGTAACGGTGTTATTTGGAGCATCATTATCACACGCAAAAAATGGCACAGTCACCCAGATCACAAGTCTGGATAGTCAGCTGAGATTTTGGCTACAGGAATGTGGCTACGATAATTATTATTATGTGAATAAAAATGATGCTTCCTATGACCAAGCAAAGTTAGTTTTAATGGCTGCCAGATTTAGTGGCAGGCCGGTGGCAGTACCAGGGAGCTGCCCCACAGCAGCGAATGTACGTGCATTACAAATCGATTTGCTTAAATACTAATAAATTTGGTCATTGAGGTAATGAGATCTGTTGCATTGTCGGTTGCTTTGTTCATTGAATAGTCCATTGCAATGTTAAGTGTCATTTCAGTCTTTAAATAATTACCTACATGACATTAGATAAGATTAGTCAACTATCAAACAGTATATGAAGAATGTGGTAAGGAGAAAATTATGTTTAAAACCCCCATGGTATTATTATTGCTAATACTGACTACCCCAGCGTTAGCTGGTCGAACAAATGTGGATACAGGTGAGAATATTCCCGGAGCAGACAGTGTAAACACAACGCAAGGTGACCAACAAAATTCAACTACTACAGACACTTCTCTTGTGGGCAGGGTCAGTAGTTTGAAAATACAGGGTCTCAATAATCCAATTCTTTATTTTACCATTGATAATCAAGCAGGTTGTACAACCCAGCCGAACGCCTATTTTTTAACAAAAAGCGATTCAGAT
>JAADGF010000083.1 GCA_013152545.1 Gammaproteobacteria bacterium | reverse complement strand
GACGCCTGCCTTGCCCTTGCTGACCCATTCGGTATGTTCTTCAAAGATTGAAAATACTTTTTCTTCGTGCGGTATCACTTCACCTTTCAGTGCACGACGATCCATCTGATTAATTTGTCGTTCTGCATGCTATATATGGTGATGTATTTTCTCAATGGTTTGCAAATTATTGTAATTGGATATATCTTTGAACGCTTGTTGGCATTATGTTTTTTTGACGAGCTGTAGAATTTAAATTTAAACAAAGGAGAAATGCAAATGCCGCAATACGTTATTGTTTATCTAGGAGGCAATCAGCCATCTAGTCCAGAGGAAGGTAAGCAGCATAGGTCGAAATATATGGATTGGTTATCTTCATTGGGCAACTCAGTTGTTAGTCCTGCCAATCCACTTAAGAATACGAGCACAGTAAACTCTGATGGTACTGTTACGACTGGAGGTACAATGTCAATGTCTGGCTACTCTATAATTGAAGCTGACTCTATGGAGGAAGCATTGTCGATTGCAAAGGCTTGTCCTTTTCTTGATGTTGGTGGATCGCTCGAGGTGTCTGAGCTAATGCAGATGCCGGTCTAAAAATAATAACAACTATTCTAAAATCGGAGAGATAATGGAGGTCGATAAGTTGATCCTATACGCTTACACATTCCGTTCCAGAGCAGAAAGGGTGTTATGGACGCTTAGAGAGTTAGGCTACGAATATAAAGTTATAAGGTTAAACCCATTTAAAGGTGAAACTAGAACGCCGGAACTTTCTAAATTAAACCCCTCGAAAAAAATACCAGTACTGGTTCACGGTGAGAATGTTTTTACGGAGTCGTTGGCCATTATGGAATACCTCAATGACGTGTCGGATAGTCACTCTTTAGCCCCAGAAGAACCATTGGAAGCATTCTATTATAGAAAGGCCCTTCACTATGGGCTAACAGAGATTGAGCCATATTTGTGGGTTGCGGAGCAATCTAGTCGCTTAAAGTCACTTTATAATTGGCCAGATGGGACCTATGAAAATGCTATAAATCAGGTGAATAAAAACATAGGTATTGTTTGGCAATGGGTAGAGAGATCAAAGTATATCGCTAGTAAGGAATTTTCACTTGCTGATATTTATTATTACCATCTAATCACTTGGGCGAGCCAACACAATATTGAGCATTTATCCGGGGTTCGGAACTATTTGAGCTTATTAGAAAGTCGTCATGCTTTTCCTGTGGAAATGTTAGCGGGTGAGAATACAAAAACACAACCCATATGAGCCTCCTGCTTGTCAATAGGCACCACCCACCTTTTTCAGATTTTTTTTAGAGCTAAAAGGAAAGCGATTAGCAAAATCGAATACTTCCTCTATCGTCGTCGCTGCTCAGTCAATCACTTACAGCAAACACACACGAGGATCTCACCGAGCTGGTCGATAATACAGACATAGAAAATTCTAGCGTGTAAATCGATACCACAATAATAGGGATGCATGTTATTGTAAACGTTTAAGGTGAATTACGAAGCAAGAGAGAATGCCTTGGGCGCATTGACATTTCTCCTGTTGTTGGTTTTTTGGCGCCTTCCAGTTTACCCAAATTAGGGTGAAGCTGGGGAGCAGGCTCAATGAGTATCAAGGCCTATAATCAGACGGCTAAAGCGTTACATCACTAAAGAGGATTATCCATGAACAAAACGATTGCTGTCATTGGTAGCTCACGGCGAAATGGAAATACTGGAAAACTAATTGACTTGATTGCGGAAGAATTAAACATTGAGATTATTGATTTAAGTTTAAAGAATATTTCCCCGTTTGATTACGAACATAAAAACGTCGATGATGACTTTTTACCGCTTATGAATCACCTGTTGAAATATGACAATATAATTTTTGTATCACCAGTATATTGGTTTGCTATGAGCGCTCAAATGAAAGTATTTATTGATAGAATGTCTGATTTTTTGTCCATAGAAGAATTAAAGAACAAAGGTCGAGAATTAAGAAGCAAAGTCGGTTATGTGGTTTCTACTTCAATAAGCGATAACATTGACGACTCATTTATAGATTCTTTCACTAACACATTTGACTATTTAGGTCTTGGGTATGGAGGCTGTATTCATGTGAATTGTAAAAATGGTTTCAATCCTGATGCTTACCAAAGTGATATTATTAATTTTGTTAAAAAATTAAAACCACGCAGTGTTGGTGACGCGATATAATCGCGCAATAAACATTGATGGCGCAAAAAGACGCGCTACAAGGCATTCTTTAAACGTAAGTGTTTATGGAAAGGCCGAAAATCTTTATCTGCATGAAGAAGTGATAGTTTATTTTGAATGCAAAAGGTAGCAATGATTGTATACAGCCTTTCTGACGGTAATGCCTTTTTTTCTTAATAGTCTAAAATTGTCAGCGCTCTTGATAGCAATATTAGTATCTAGCATATTAAAAGGAGTTACAGCACCGCAAGCGTGCAATTCGCCTTGTCGCGTGGTTCACCCAGCAGGTGATGCAATAAATTGATTTCAATGCTGTTCATATCAATACTTAGTATCAGAATGGAGCGGTCAACTGAGGATTCTAGGTTCAAGGATGGGCGCACATAACCACACGCCCTGAGGCGCTCCAGCGAACATATTTAGAACATATTTATCAAGAGCTGAGCTATTACGTTAGACACAAAAAAACGTCTTGACATCACAACGCTATAACACTATTTTTTTATGTAAAGGAGCTAGTACGATATGAGCGAATTATCAAAACGATCAACCGTTTACTTTGAGGAAGATGTTCACCAAGCACTTAGAGTCAAGGCCGCTACAACTCATCAATCAGTTTCTGAGCTAGTAAACGAGGCGGTGCGTCTTACCCTAAGGGAAGATCAGGAGGATCTAAATTCCTTTGCACAAAGAGCTAATGAAGGAACGTTGAGTTATGAGGAGTTGTTAGAAGATTTAAAATCACATGGAAAACTATAGGATTGTCTTTAAACTGAAGTTCCAGAGCAGAATTAGAATTTTCCCTATGAACTCAATCACTTAAAAATTTTTATGATACATGGTCCTGGGTACATATAAGTCCTTGATTCTTTGACCAAAAGATAAATAAAATTTATTGGAAAATCAACCATTGCATGGGTACATGTAGACACCGTTATGCGTCATATATTGACATAACCAGTTGATTATAATGTCTATTATGAATATTTTCTCCAGGAACTTCAGTTTAAAAAATCAGTCGCTAAAGATCTTAGAAATATCCCAAATAAAGACATTAAGCACATATTAAAGTGCATAGAGCTTCTTCGAAAAAACCCAAGAGCTGATGGCTGTATTAAGCTTTCAGCACAAGAACACTACCGAGTCAGACAAGGTGTATATCGCATTGTTTATGAAATTCAGGACTTGGAACTTATTATTCTAGTGGTTAAGGTTGCACATCGTGGCGTTGTTCATAAAAGCAGCTAACAAGCGACTGTGGTGTCAAACTCTGATTAAAAACAATTAAGCCATACCAATTTGTCTCTTTAACCCCTTTTTTCGCTAAATCCAGTTCAACAACTATCGGTACCGCAAGCAAAGCATGCCGCGTATTTTTTTCCACTACCCGGTATTTCATATTACCTTTTTCATCCGAAGAATAGCGATCGCCTGCAAATGAAGGAATGCCCGTATTCGTGTGAAGCATTATCCTAAATTAATCAGTTGAATCTACTGTGAACGCCTATGGCACAGAATCTAAAAGGCTTTTTTAGGTTTTCTGAACTCACCGTATGGGTGATACGCTGTCGTCCAAAAAACTTAAAAAAGTCTTTTACCTTCAGCACCCTAGTCGCTCTCGCGACGATTCAACTGATGTGTTAGGATTATCACTATTGTGATTAATCCATTAACATTATAATTTTTATTCAAGTGATTGATGTCACTAGACATCGTCCCTTGGCGGGTAAATAACATCGTGCAGCGCGGTAAAATCCATGTCTTGCAAACCTTTTGCAGTACTTAAGCTCAGCAGGTCAGTCATGCTTTCAACCGAATGTACATTTAGACCACTCTGCTCCGCCTGCTCCAAAAACAGCATTAATTCCCGTTGTAAATGCCGACCAGGAAAGTTCGGTGCCTGGTAATCGCGCGTCAACAGACGTGGTAATTTCTGATCAAACAGGGCAGCATATAGCGTTGTGTCACGTAAATGATTCATCAACACATCAATATTCAAACCCTGCTCCGTTATCAAACCAATACTGGCGGAAAACGCCGCCGTTAATGAAGATGTCAATTGTAACAACGCTAATTTCAAGGCTACCGCCTGCCCAACCTCACCAACTAAACTGACCGTTGCGGAAATATCCCCTAAGAGATCGTTAATGCATCGATAGTCTGCTTCAGTAGCACCAACCAGAAGCTGTAAATTAGAGGCGGCGATATCATCAACACTTCCTATCGCAGCTACCTCAACATAACATGCCTGATGCGCCTCGCAGGCATCCATCAACGCTTGACTGCGTGATGGACTGATAGAACCGAAATTAATGATGGTGCGCCCCGCCAGTTCATGAGCCCAATCAGCATCAAACAGTACTTCCTGTAGTGCAAGGTAGTCGGGCAGAACACAGATAATAACCGTTGCGCTTGTTATAGCCTCGACCACTGTTGCTTTAACAATGGCGCCTTGCTCCGCTAATGAAATGCTTTTCCCCGCTGTACGGTTCCAAATATTAACGGTATAAGCATTTTCCAATAATTGGGTTGCCAACCCGAGCCCCATAGGCCCTAAACCAAACAAAGTGACCGATTTATGTTGCATTGGCATCATATGCTAAATAAGTTTAAAAAATAGATGGATTTTCCCGAAAAACAATACCCATGCGTGACGCCCTAAAGAACCTGGCAACACCCACCTACAGACTAAATTTGAGCACCAAATCAGGAGGTTATTATGAGCACGTCTAACCATAAAATAAACCGGGCACTCACTATTCACCTAAATTTTATTCACTTTAGGTATATAATGCCGTAATGACAAAATTACCGGAAGAATTTCTTCAACGATTACAACATATTGTCCCTGAAACTGCGTGGGTCAGCACAATACAGAGCTTTGAGTCGATCAAACCCTTGATCATACGCACCAATCCCCTGCAAACCACAACCGAGGAAGTCACTGCCCGGTTGAACGACCTGGGCATTCCCCATAAAGCCATTAGCTGGAAACCCGATGCTTTTTGCATCCCTATCCAGAGCCGAGAATTGACTTTAAAAAGCGACTTATATCAGCAGGGTTTGATTTACAGCCAAAATCTATCGAGTCAATTAGCCCCCATGGTGCTCGCACCACAACCTGGCGAGGAGATTCTTGACATGTGCGCATCACCCGGTGGTAAAACATTACAGATCGCTGGCATGCTGCAACAAACAGGGCGCATCGCGGCTGTAGAGAAAATTAAGTCACGCTTTTTCAAACTAAAAGCAAATCTCAAATCGCAACATGTAGACTTTGTCCACACTTATCTGGCTGATGCCATACCATTATGGCGCAAAACCCCTGAACGTTTCGACCGGGTGTTATTAGATGCTCCCTGCTCAACAGAATCGCGCTTTCATTGCAGTAATCCGGACAGTTTTTCGCATTGGAATCGACAAAAAATCAAAGAAACCGCACGAAAGCAGAAAAAACTGCTTTTCTCAGCCATCCATTGCTTAAAACCCGGTGGCACATTGGTTTATTGCACTTGCGCATTTGCTCCGGAAGAAAATGAAGCGGTTATTGATTATGCTTGTCACAAGTTTGCTGAATCGATTGCAATTACCCCAATTGATTTACCCTTTAATAATTTACAACCGGGATTAACACATTGGCAAGGCAAAGCGTTTAACCCGGCGGTAAAACAGTCGGTACGCGTGTTGCCCAACAACAAGATCGACGGCTTTTTTCTGTGCAAAATAATTAAAACACAATCAACACTGAATTAAATCTAACATTACTTCATACCTGTTCTTCTGCTGCCTTAAACTCGCGTATGTTTGCTTGTTCCACAGCGGGGATATTAATGTTTTGAAACTCAAATAACGAATAACAGGTGGTTATTTCAAGCAATTGCGTTAATTTAATGTATCGTAACTTATGACGATCGTTCATTACTAACTCGGCGTCCACATCATACATGGACGCTGGCGCAATCAACGTGGTTTTAGCACAATGATGATCGTTAACCGTTAGCAAAATTGCCCGAAAATACTCACTGCCGCATCCTGCCCCAACGATGGCACGAATGGCAACGGCACGGGGAATTCCCGGCATCAACATAACCCCCATATCCAGGTGACTGGCGTATTCTTTAACCCAGCGTATCATACCCAGACGCCAACGCTCACTCTTCTGTTCACCCTGATAGGCAATAATACTCCCCATTGAAATACGCGCATTACCCGTGGGATCACATCTTAGACCAATACCGGTATCACTGGCGTTGGTTTGCTGCCAATTGTGCGTATAGTATTGCACTGCACAGGTATCGCTAACATGAGCTTCATAAGACTTATTAATAGACATTCTCCCCCATGCATCCATCCGGTTGTCAAATGTTGGCATTCTCTGCTGCAACGCTATTTTCTCCGGTTGCTTTTCATGCTTCCAATGTTCAAGTTCCGATGGCATTAAGCTGAGCGACTTAACTAACGTTTCAGGATTGACGGGGGTTTTTGGCAACGGCAGATGCATTTTTGCTTCATCGCTTTCCGGCACAAACACCCGCTCTTTATCCACAAAATAATGGCTGGCACTTAACCCGGACGCAACACGCCGCTGTACTTTTTTGGCAATGCGCACCGACTGACGCTCCAAACGACTGGTCCATACTTTTTGCAGGCGCAACAACCTATCCCGACGTACGCGTTCGGTAAACATCCGTTTACTGTACTCAACACCTATCGCGGCCTTGTCCGAGGCCAGAACATCCACGGTAGCATTAAAACGCTCCAGCAAGCGCTCCATGTCTATTGTGCAGTAGTTTTCCGGTTCATCGATATCTTGGCTTAAAATAAAATAAGGTGCTAAGTCTCTATCGAAGTCGATAACCAGATTACCACGGTACCCGGTAACAGTTGCAATACGGCAATCAATACACCATTTATTTAAATAATTATAAATCAACTGAGCTTCACCCTGCATCAGGTGATACGGGTTAGTCATGGACAACAATACAATGCGCACATAAGCATGCTGTATTATTTTAAAATTGGCCTGATACTTTTCAGAGGGTTCGCCACGACATTCGAGACTGTATTCGTTTACATTAAACGATTCTGCCAATTTGTACAATTGATGTAAATCCAGCCAAACGCCCTGTGGCTCAAAAGTATAAATGGAATATGCAGTGATTAATTGCCGTGACAGATATACAATGGCAATGCGAATGGCGTTAAAAAAGACTGCACTGGGCCACTTATTTTGCCGCTGCCCCTGGTTACTTCTTTGCCCATCAAGCTGCTGATAATAATCGTTTATTATATGTTTAAAACCAAAGGCCATTTCCCCCAACAATTGATTAACCAAACTGCTTCGGGCGCGATTACGGTCTGTCAACGGAAACGCGCTTTCACGGTATTTAGAAACCAACGCCTTCGTTAGTTCCTGAACAATATGGCTAAGGCTGTCCATGGCCTGTAAACGTGTATCCACTGAAAACCTGCATCGATTATAACATTGCAACACCGTGATCACAGCCTGTGCAGACGACTCCAAATCGCCCAGAGGAAGCGTATCAAGCCAGGGTTTGAGTGCATTCGGCCTGGGCGACAAACTGGTGATGTCGACCATATTGATATCTGGCAAATTGATTTTTAGGGTGTGCATTGCAACCATTTTCATCACAACAAACAACGATTAGTGGCCGCCTGTTTCCAGAAAGCGGCCCAAGAACTGACTGATCCACTGCAATCAAGTGTAATGGGATGTTTTCACCGAATCAATAGCATTTCAGTATTGAAACAATCATGGTTTTTGAATAGAGCGGGAAGACTGTCTCAGAAAGCTTCCGGTAGAGAGAAATTGATGAATTTCCGTGGCAATAATGGGTAATATCAGCATACTCATATGGGAAACATGCAACACTTTGTAATCCGTCATACCATCCAAGGGTGTTTCCGCCAAAACTACAGCACCATCATTAGGGCGAGGCAATCGGAATATTATGCTCCCTACCCCTACGGACAAACTCCCTGCTAATACCCCGATTTCATGATTGCTGTGCCAGCTTGGTACATCACCAAGAAGGCCATGCAAGCTTTCACCAAACAATGGCCGCCACAGACGGTAACGCGATAAACGTCTAACCACGACACTGCCCTGGTGTGGCGTACCCAAGGTAACCACCCTGCCAAAACACTGTTGGGGATAATTATGAAATAATTGCCGCACCAATAGCCCACCAAGGCTATGGGCTACAAAATGCAAGGCGTCATGACGATTGCCTGCTTGTTGGCATTGAACCTGACTGACAGTATCGGCCAGCTTGTTTAACCGTGCAGCATTTTGCAGCAATGTCTGGCCTCTACTGCGATAAGAGAATTGGGTCACCTGATAGCCTAAACGACGTAAACGATAACGCAATAACATCATCTCGACGCCGTTCATCCATAAGCCGTGAACCAGGATAATCTGGGGCATAGCGACCCTCTACGTCGAGAAAGCGCAGCAATACAGGTGGGGTTTTAGCGCTTTGCCTGCTGATCAAAAAAATGCGCACAACCCTAATATACTATATTCGGGAGTAATCATTCCAGCACAAATACCCGGCGGTTTTGTCCCCGTTTATGCCCTGCCCCGCTAACTCTCGTTTGAAGCAGCTTTGCTTTGTGGTTTTCGTAAACGTATGCCCAATTCTTTTAACTGCGTTTCACTAACGGTGGACGGCGCTTGTGTTAATAAACAACTGGCCGTTTGTGTTTTTGGAAACGCCATTACGTCACGAATGGAAGCCGCACCAGTCATCAACATCACCAAGCGATCCAAACCAAAAGCAATACCGCCATGTGGCGGGCAACCAAATTTCAATGCCTCCAGTAGGAAACCGAATTTTTGTTGCGCTTCATCTTCACTAATTCCAAGCAGTCGAAATACCTGTTCCTGGATCCGATGCCGGAAAATACGTTGGGAACCTCCGCCAATTTCCGAGCCATTGAGCACCATGTCATATGCCCGCGAGAGACAATCACCAGGGTTATTGTCCAACTTGTCGATGTCCGCTTCCCGGGGTGCCGTAAAGGGGTGATGCAACGCAAACCAGCGTTTTTCGCCTTCATCCCATTCGAACATGGGAAAATCCACCACCCAGAGCGGACGCCAACCGGGCTCAAGCAACCCTAGATCTTCCCCCACCTTCACCCGCAATGCACCTAATGACTCACTGACGATCTGGGCCTTGTCTGCACCGAAGAAAATTAAATCACCATTCTCTGCCGATGTGCGTTGCAGTATTGTCTCTATGGCTTCATCGGGTAAAAATTTTAAAATCGGCGATTGCAATCCATCACGCCCGGTCTGTCTATCATTCACCTTGATATACGCCAGCCCCTTGGCCCCATAAATACTGACAAATTGAGTGTAGTCATCAATTTCCTTGCGTGTCAGCGCCGCACCTTTAGGGACCCTTAATGCCGTCACGCGGCCATTAGGGCTTTTTGCCGGCCCTGAAAAAACCTTAAATGCCACATCCTGCATTAAATCCGCGACATCAACCAACTCCAGGGGAATACGCATATCGGGCTTGTCCGATCCAAAGCGTTTCATGGCCTCTTCATAACTAATACGCGGAAAGGGCTTGGGCAAAGCAACATCCAGTACCTGCCTGAATAAAGAACGTATCATGTCCTCCATAAACCCCATCATTTCATCTTCGTTGATGAAAGCCGTTTCGATATCGAGTTGGGTAAACTCCGGCTGGCGATCGGCGCGCAGATCTTCATCACGAAAACAACGCACAATTTGATAATAGCGGTCCATACCCGACATCATCAGCAACTGCTTAAATAACTGCGGCGATTGCGGCAAGGCGAAAAATGCGCCGTTATGGGTACGACTGGGCACCAGATAATCGCGCGCGCCTTCCGGCGTTGCTTTGGTTAACATGGGTGTTTCGATATCGATAAAATTATTTTCATCTAAATATTGTCGGATGAGGCGTGTTATTTTGGCGCGAGTGCGAATACGTTGCTGCATTTGCGGCCGTCGCAAATCGATATAACGGTAACGCAGACGATGCTCTTCGGATACCTCATGATCGTCAATATCCAACTGAAAAGGCGGTGTTTCTGACGGGTTAAGAATTTGTAATTCCTTACCTAAGACTTCGATTTGACCGGTACGCATTTCAGGGTTTTCGGTGCCCGTCGGTCGGCGCCGTACGACGCCTTTAACACGCAACACGTATTCACCGCGAACCCGCTCAGCCGTACTAAAAGACTCAACAGTATCCGGATCATAAACCACTTGCGTGATCCCTTCCCGATCACGTAAATCGATAAAAATTACACCTCCATGATCTCTGCGGCGGTGCATCCAGCCACAAAGCACGACATCTTGATCAATAAATGATTCGTCTAAATCTCCACAATAGTGGCTGCGCATGTCCGAGTTTCCTATGTAATCGAGCCAAAAGCGGGAATGTTACGTACTGGCTGCATCGAATGCAACTGAGAGTGTAGGGTATCGGTGTAGAATGTTTATACATGACAACTGCACCAAATGACGGCATCAACTGCGACGATAAACATAACCATTTGTTTAAGTTATATTTTCATGATATTTTCATTGTTTTTTTGCAGCCATGGAAGCTTCGGCAGGCCATTTTGGCACCACGACTCCGGCGGAAATTATCATCTTTAAACCATCATCCACCGACATGTCCAATTCAATGACGTCTTTTTTGGGAATCATCAGAAAAAACCCCGAAGTCGGGTTTGGCGTAGTGGGTACGAAGATATTGATGACCGCCTGGCCCGTTTTGTATTGCGCCTCACCGGTCGCTGAACTCGATTGAAACGCCAAAGTCCAGACACCTTGACGCGGGTACTCCACCAGCAAAACCTTACCAAACGACTGACCTTGGGAGGAAAACACGGTTTCCATCACCTGTTTCACGCCCGTATAAATTTTGCTGACCAAGGGAATACGTGCCAACAACGATTCCCAGGATGAAACCAACTTACGCCCAAACAAGTTTGCCACCACAATGCCCGTGACCAACACAACGACGACAGACAATACAACACCTAGACCCGGTATGGCAAAGCCAAACAAAGCTTCCGGTTGGTATTGCGCCGGTAATAATAAAAGAGTACGGTCCATCAAATCAACCAGCAATTTGACAACCATTACGGTAACCCCGAGGGGCACCCAAACCAATAATCCGGCAATGAGATAACGTTTCATTGGCTAATCATATTACCCTGTTATTTTGTGGTTTTAGCTGTTGCTGTTTTGGTGTGGCCTTTATTGGCGACCGTTGATTTCTCACCAGTGGTGGTTTTTTTATCTGCTGGTTTATCAGTGGATTTTTTTGCTTCTTTGCCGTCAGCGTGAACCAGATTTTTTTTCTTGCCACTCTTAAAATCCGTCTCGTACCAACCACCGCCCTTTAACCGGAATGCTGCCGCAGAGATTAATTTTTTAAGTTCCGGCTTATGACAACTAGGACAATCGACGAGGGGATCATCGCTCATTTTTTGAATCGCCTCATGGCGAAAACCGCACGCCTTACATTCATATTCGTAAATTGGCATTAGTATTAGATCCTCTACTTATGTTTAATTTTTTGGCGTTTAACTCACGTTATTAACCCGGTTATTGCTGCCAATCGCTTGAGCCTTTGCTCAATATTGGGTCCAACCCATTTGTTATTCAACGCGTTACCAAAACACTAACAAGGCATTGAATATGACGATTATTACTATTTTGCACTGCAAATATAGGGGCTAAAATAAAGAGTTAAACCCCCTGTTGTCTGTGAAATTTTCAACGCCACAACAATTTATCGATATTTAAAAAGGGAACTCCGGCAAATTATACCCAGACACCGAGCCAATAACACAGCTTTAATTTGTTTCAGCGTCGCTCATACCAATATTGCTTGTGCAATATCGTTCGTGCAATGCATCGACTCAGCCTGATTTTTTAAATCTTCAATAACAGCTCAAATTACCTTTGAGTTATTCGAAAACAAGGAAAAAGTACGACGTTTACCGATGCGATGTAAACCAGCATTTTTGATGCAGCTTTTAGCCCAATAACAGGGCAAATTAAAAGTAAGCTGAGTAGTTACCGTGCAGTATCGTTTAACCCAACATTAGAGGCGCTGATCCATATAGCCCTAACGATCAATACCGCAATCAATTACACCGGCATAATATCATCAAAACCGTGAATGGCATTAAACTCCGCCACGTCATTAGCTGGCCTGCATGTATCGGGTTTGTAAATCGCCAGCAAATGTGAAATGCCATAATTTTTTGCGGCCCGAAGAACCGGCAGACTATCATCAACCAGCAACGTAGCATTATTATCAAAGGCTTCAATCGCCTTGAACTTATCCCAAAATACCGGTGTTTCTTTGGCTGCCCCTAAATCATGAGAGCAAATGATATGATCAAAATAGCCTGCCAATTGGGTTTGCTCCATTTTAAGTGCCAGGCTTTTAACATGGGCATTCGTCACCAGCAACAGGCGCCGACCGGACGCTTTCACCGCAACCAGAAAATCAATCACATGTGGGTGTACCGCAATCAAGTGATCCACTTCTTTCTTTAGCTTTTCAATGTCTAAGCCTAGCTCCGTAGACCAATAATCAATGCAATACCAATCAAGTGTACCCTCTGCGTTTTTAAATCTCGGGTAAATCTCTGCCTTGGCATCCTCTAACGAAAGCCCACGTAATTCACCATAACGTTTGGGCACATGCTCCTGCCAGAAATGATTGTCAAAATTAAGATCCAGCAAGGTCCCATCCATATCCAGGAAAACGCTGTTGATTTTATACCAGGGTAAGCTTGTCATTTGACTTTAATTTTTTCGTATGTTGCTTTGATATGACCCAAAACAGAGGCATCTAATGCCAATGGTTCAAATACGGCATTGAACCTACCACATCAATTGAGGCCTACTGCGAACACCTAATGCGTACAAAGCTGGCAAACCGAGGCAGTCCGTTTTTTGTTTTCCCATAATATTTATAGGTAACAAGTGTGCCAATAGGCGGTGGCTGCCGGCGCTGTTCATCAGTAAACCCTGTGCCAAGACGAAAGCGTTTTTTGTCATCACTTTCAACAAGCAATGAACCCAACATTCCGGTATATTTTCCCTTACCTGGCAAGTGATCGATAACACGGGCCTCTGCATCGTAATAAGATTTCACCTTCAATAAATCATTACTTCGGCCGGCAAGATAATATGAGTCACCTTTATGCAGCATCAAACCTTCACCACCGGCTTGGGTTACTTCATCCAGTTTTTCCATCAACACTTCATGGCTGAATATTCGTGATTGTGTAACAAGACGAAGGTAGGGAGACGTCATGTTTTCAAACAAAATTTTAAGCTTATCAATACGATCGGTAAAGACCACTTCCTTCAGAGGTATATCAAAGACCATATAGCGAACCTCACGCCAACCAGCACTCGGCACATTATCCCGAACAATACTCACCACACGTTCAAATTTATTGCGACCGACCCACAACTCGCCATCAAGTGGTTGTGCTGGAAAGTTGGAAATAAACCAATCTGGTGCATGATAAACATTACCTTGCTTTGAAATTAACCGTTGACCATCCCAATAAGCACGTACACCATCAAGTTTTTCACTCAGCCAATAGTTTTTAAGATCTATATTTTGTTCGTATACCCGCGCAAGAGGCAGACTAACGATCACATCAGCATAGGCAATTTTAGCAAGAGAAACAAACAGTAAAAATATAAAAAAGATTGACACACATCGCTGCTGCAAGCGACATTGATAAAAAATAAACCTAAACGCCAATGCTGGCTTGTTCATATCAAATACAAGGAGCCGGTCCGATACACAGTTAAACCTAAGCTCATCGGTTGAGCACTTAACAAGTTGCACGAAACCTTTGAAATATTGATTTTACCACCTTCGCTTAAAGGGTGAGTAGGCTACGTTGACGAACAGCGATAGCAACTGAGCTTAGGTCTAGGGAAATTACGTTGTACCGATCGCCGTATATTCACCCTTTCCGTAACAACAAAAAACACAACAATATTAATAGACTGTATTAATAAACTGAGTCGATTCGCAGCGGTCAGTTAATGAACGTTAGTTGACACTTGCCCGTCTGTTAAATGCTCAGCCTAAACCGGCTGTTTAAGGAGTTATTCTCAGTAGGCACACCCGCAGGTGACAGTAGTAATGGGTAGGAATATATGAGAGCAACAAAGGCCTGCACTCGCATCACCTCACGATACAAATCAGGAAATTTGGTGGGCCGTGAAGGATTCGAACCTTCGACCAATGGATTAAAAGTCCACTGCTCTACCAACTGAGCTAACGGCCCCCTGAAAAGTGTGCAATCATACCGAACTTTTGGAGAATAACAAGCCCTGATTTAGTGTTAAAAAAACACTCATGATACACAAGGCAGTCCATTGATCAGCATCGCTACCCCAAATTTATTGCCACAAGGCGCCGCTCATAGAAAATGAGGCCATTTTGTCAAAAACAACACGCCATATGGCAACAAATTTGAGAAATGCCCTACGGGTAAAAGCGCTAAAAACCCACCTGCGTGCTCGATATAGGGTTATTATGCCTTCGAAAACACACCAAACGGCTGAGCATTTAACGCTTTTCTGAATTTACATTTTATTTAATACATCCCTCTAACACATCAAATTGCGTCCAATTTTCTCATTCCAGTCGGCAATAAACGCATATCCACCAATGCACTAACAAATGCTCCCATAAAGGTTGCCTCCTCTTCGTACACCATTTTATAGTATTGAATTTTCATTGTTAATGCACTGCCAAATATAAACGAAGCATATGCCATCATTGACCCAACCGCTAACGTCGAAAACCCCGTAATTCCCTGCCCAATGGTGCAACCCATTGACAAAATACCGCCGATACCCATCAACGCAGCACCAACAATATGCGAAAAGAAATCAGATAGGGAAGAAAACCACTCTATTCTGAATTTTCGAGTCAAAACAGAGTAAAGAAATGATCCCGTAATCACTCCAAGCAATCCCATCACACCAAAAGTAAGCAGCAAATTGTTCGTAGGATGCATCGCTACATCTAAAGTTTCCCCCATAGGGTTAATAAAACTATAAGACTGCGCACCAATACCGATGGGGATTTCATCTAAAAAAGAGGAATCTTCAATCCAAATTTGCCCCAATGCGCCACCAGTCACATACCACGCACCAAGCACACAGCCACCAACAACAACTCCCCCTAATACATTATCAATATTTTGGCGAAAATCGGCAGACTTCCAGACCACGAACATTAATATCGTCACAAGAACACCGCCGGCGTAAAGCCGCATATCCACCACATCGCCAGAAGCAACAGCGGCGACCAGCAAGCTCCCTAAATCCTGACCGGCAAATTCCATGGCCGATAAATCAATCGCAATTGGGCTCATCCAACTATAAAAAACGATGCCATAAAAATCTGTTTTCGTCATTAAATACGCAAAGATAGCAGCGACTACCAGTACAACCACTGACTTTATATTACCGCCTCCAACGCGAACCAGAGTTTTATTGCCACAACCACTTCCCAACGTCATACCGATACCAAACAGGATGCCGCCCAATATATATCGCAGCCATTCAAAATTTGCAGTACGATACGGAGGACGCATGGTCTCAAGGTCTACAATTCCGGTCACCTCAAACACAATAACTCCGGCAATACTAATAGCAATAGCAAACAACCAGGACCGCAAGCGTCCCGTATCGCCAATATTAACCCAATCGGAAACGGCGCCCATGGTACAAAAATTGGTTTTATTCACAAATGCCCCCATTACAACGGCAATGAGGAATCCGGCGATTAATACTTCTTGATGTACGGTAAAGTCCATGGCATCTCCAGATCAGTAACGATATGATAGATATAGAATAAAGCGATCACCCTAAAATCATCAATTGGATGGTATAATAGCGTGCGCACTCGCTAAACGAAACAAACACAATACACCAAACATATCAAAGACTTAATGAAACTTGCAAGCACTTAACTGATGCATTTAGGTTGAAACTCGTATTTCGCCCTTTAGGTTTAGTAACCATGCGAGCATAACCTACTTGCCAACTATATTTACCCATCACGCCTCATGAATCCATATCCATTTGGCAATAAAAAAGCCGGGGCTATCCCGGCTTTTTTTATAATTCAGTTGAAAAGACTTCGTTGTACCACTAAGCCTCAGTTTTTCCCTTGAGGTGCATCGCTCTTACTCGCTGGCATCCTCGGCATTATTAACGTCTATCTCTTCCGAAATGGGGCGATCCATTAACTCTACGATCGCCATAGGGGCTTTGTCTCCGGCGCGATATCCGCATTTAAGAATTCGCAAATAACCACCAGGTCGTTCTTTATAGCGTGGCCCCAGATCAGCGAACAATTTACCCACCATGTCCCGATCTCTTATGCGATCAAATACAAAACGGCGATTTGCAACGGTATCTATTTTTGCCTTGGTAATGAGTGGTTCGGCAATACGCCTTAGCTCTTTCGCTTTAGGCAGTGTTGTTTTAATTAGCTCATGGCGAAATAACGATGACGCCATGTTCTTAAACATCGCTTTACGATGAGTGCTATTCCTATTAAGTTGACGACCTGAATTGCGGTGGCGCATAACTCTTTCCTACTTCAAAACGTTTAAATGCATTAATGCGGATTAACCAATCTGTAACACAGGTTTGCCTTTCCGGCTCTTGCTTAATCAAGCCATCGGGGGAGGTAAATATTCACCGGAGCTACCCGTTACAACATCGGCGCTTACGCGGTCAAACCTTCCTTGAGCTCTTTCAAGCTTGCAGGCGGCCAGTTTTCCAAGCGCATGCCGAGTGACAATCCTTTGGTCGCCAATACACTTTTGATTTCTGTCAGTGATTTTTTGCCTAAGTTGGGTGTTTTTAATAGCTCCACCTCAGTACATTGAATTAAATCGCCGATATAATAAATTTGCTCGGCTTTCAGGCAATTAGCAGAACGCACGGTTAACTCAAGGTCATCTACCGGACGTAACAAAATCGGATCGACCTCTGGCTCTTCTTCTTTCTTTTCGGTCTGCTCCACACTTTCCAGATCAACAAACGTCGACAACTGATCCTGTAAGATAGTTGCCGCATTACGAATTGCGTCTTCTGGATCAATGGTACCGTTACTCTCAACTTCTAATATTAATTTATCGAGATTAGTGCGCTGCTCCACTCGAGCGCTATCCACAACATACGCAACACGTGACACCGGACTGTAAGAGGCATCTATTTGTAAACGACCAATGCTCTGTTCTTCTTCCCCGTTGTTACGTATACTTGCGGGCTCATAACCGCGCCCGGCATGCACTTTCAACGTCATGTTGATTTCGCCGCTCTTAGTCAAATTGCAAATCACATGCTCAGGATTAACAAGCTCAATATCATGATCCAGGGTAATATCCGCTGCCACAACCGCGCCTTCGCCACGTTTATTCAACGTTAATGTCGCTTCACTACGAGTGTGCATTTTTAACGCCAAACCCTTTAAATTGAGGAGTATGTCGATGACATCTTCTTGCACACCTTCCAGTGTACTGTACTCGTGAAGTACGCCATCAATCTGGACCTCCGTCACGGCGCAACCTTGCAATGAGGATAACAATATACGCCGTAACGCGTTACCTAGCGTGTGTCCGAAACCACGTTCTAACGGTTCCAACGTCACTTTTGCCAAGCGATCATTAACGACTTGGACGTTAACAATACTAGGTTTTAAGAAGTCAGATAATGAACCCTGCATGAATTGCCCTCTCTAAGCGCATGCTATTACGCGTACTTAAAACATTAACGTTAATACTTCTTTAGTATTTCTGTTGTATCCCACATCCTAACAAGGTCATGTGTTATTTTACCGACATACACAAACAATGACGATGCAGATATTTCAGCCTATTCTCTACTTAGAATACAGCTCGACTATAAGTTGCTCTTTAATGTCTGACGGTAACTCATTGCGATCTGGTAAGGCTTTAAATATGCCTGACATTTTTTTCACATCAACGTCAACCCAGTCCACAAAACCCCGTTGACTCGCCATTTCCAGCGCACCTTGTATACGCAATTGGTTTTTAGCTTTTTCGTTAATAGACACTTCATCCGCTGCTTTAACCTGATAAGACGGTATATTAACCTTTTTACCATTAACCCAAACGGCATTATGTCGAATCAGTTGCCTTGCTTCACTACGGGATGACGCAAACCCCATACGGTATACGACAGTATCTAAACGAGCTTCCAAGGCTTGCAATAGATTTTCACCTGTCGCACCCTTGCGACGATCAGCATCTTTATAATAGAGTCTAAATTGACTCTCCAGAATGCCATAGATACGGCGAACCTTTTGTTTTTCGCGCAACTGCAGTGCGTAATCAGACATACGTGTGCGACGTTGACCATGTTGTCCCGGCGGAAATGCACGATTTTCGAACGCGCACCGGCTACTGAAACATTTTTCACCCTTGAGAAACAACTTAACGCCTTCGCGGCGACACAGTCGACATTTTGGACCTACATATCTTGCCATTAACAGTCTCCAGACTTATACGCGACGTCGTTTTTGGGGACGACAGCCGTTATGGGGTATCGGTGTTACATCAGTAATACTGGTGACCTGAAAACCCTGTCCATGAAACGCACGTATCGCCGATTCACGCCCAGGTCCCGGGCCTTTTACGCAGACATCGAGATTTTTCATACCCATATCTTTAACCACCGAGGCTGCTTTTTCTGCTGCAACCTGCGCCGCATAGGGCGTACTTTTCCGAGACCCTCTAAAACCAGAGCCCCCTGCGGTTGCCCATGCCAGCGTGTTACCCTGGCGGTCCGTTATCGTGACAATTGTGTTGTTGAATGACGCGTGAATATGCGCAACACCGTCAACAACATTCTTTTTTACGCGCTTTTTAGTGCGAGGAGTTGCCATGTATTAATACCTATTACGTTAAACAATCAATTATTTTTTAATCATTCTGCGTGGGCCTTTCCGAGTTCGCGCATTGGTTCTTGTGCGTTGCCCACGAAGCGGCAAACCGCGACGATGACGAATGCCTCGGTTACAACCAAGATCCATAAGGCGTTTTATATTCATCGAAATTTCACGCCGTAGATCACCTTCGACAGAATATTTTGCAACTTCCGCCCGAATCGACTCCAACTGCTGTTCGTTGAGATCTTTCACTTTTGTCTCAGGAGCTACACTGCATGCACTACAGATATCTTTGGCGCGGTTAGGGCCAACACCGAAGATGGACGTCAAGCCAATGACCGTATGTTTTTGTACTGGAATATTGATACCGGCAATACGTGCCATTACTTACTCTCCTAAATGCCTATTTACTATTGCAACTCATCTATACTTGCAAAATGCGTGTTGCAACTGCTTATGAATCTAAACGTTTTAACAACATTCATGTTATTTCTAAGTCGAAGGGTTACACTCGTAACCACATACCACCTGAGTTTCCCCACTTCTGGCTCACGCCAGTATTATTCTAGGCGAATGCGCTCCACACTAAATTATTGACCTACTAGGGCATGAAAGAACGCGACATTCTAAATCTTTAACAAAAACAAATCAATACCACAAAACTAACCTTGACGCTGCTTATGCCTCGGATCAGAACAAATAACCCGTAACACCCCTTTACGCTTAATTACTTTACACTTTCTACACATTTTTTTTACTGACGCGCCTACTTTCATTATGCGAACTCCGATCTCTTACCAAAATTAACAACGCTCTTACGATATCCTTTTATCTAAGCGTTTTTACCTAAGTACTCCGCTACGCCCATAGCCTTTGAGATTAGCTTTTTTCATCAAACCATCATACTGGTGTGACATCAAATGGGCTTGCACTTGAGATATAAAATCCATTACCACCACCACTATAATCAGCAACGAGGTTCCACCAAAATAAAACGGCACGTTCCAATAAACAATCATAAACTCTGGCAGCAGACATACTGAGGTTATATAAACAGCCCCCACCAGTGTTAAACGGGACATAACTGTGTCGATATACTGCGCTGTTTGCTCACCGGGACGAATACCGGGAATAAATGCTCCCGAGCGCTTCAAGTTATCAGCAGTATCTTTTGGGTTAAAAATCAATGCCGTATAGAAAAAACAAAAGAATATAATGGCGGCAGCATACGCAGCGACATAAATCGGCTGTCCTGGTGAAAGGGTTGAAGCGATATCCTTGAGCCACCCCATCCCTTCGGTGCTACCCAACCAACTGCCTAGGGTAGCCGGAAATAAAATAATACTAGAGGCGAATATAGGCGGAATAACACCAGCCATATTTACCTTTAACGGTAAATGCGTTTTTTGCGCCGCATAGACCTTTCGCCCTTGCTGCCGCTTTGCGTAATTGACGGTGATACGTCGTTGCCCGCGCTCCATAAACACCACAAACGCTGTAACCATGACGGCCAATATTATAATTGCAATCACTAAAAATGTGCTCATCTCACCTACTCGCGCCAACTCTAGCGTGCCGCCAATGGCCGATGGTAAGCCCGCCACAATCCCGGCGAAAATAATCAATGATATTCCGTTACCGATGCCGCGCTCAGTGACTTGCTCGCCTAGCCACATCAGAAATATTGTACCAGTTACCAAACTGACGACTGCAGTAAACACGAAACCGGGGCCACCGACAGGCACCACTTGCAAAGCACCTACCGTCTGCGATTGTAGTGCGATGGATACGCCAATCGCCTGAAATGTCGCCAACACCAAGGTACCGTATCGAGTATATTTGGTAATTTTACGACGCCCAGCTTCGCCTTCTTTCTTTAGCTGTTCCAGCTGTGGTACCACGGCCGTAAGGAGCTGCATAATGATAGACGCGGAAATATAGGGCATGACGCCTAACGCAAATAATGATAAACGTTCCAAAGCCCCCCCGGAAAACATATTAAACATGTCCAGGATGGTGCCTTTCTGCTGTTCGAAAAGAATAGCCAGCGCTTCAGGATCAATTCCCGGTACGGGAATAAACGTGCCAATCCGAAATACAATTAGCGCAAACAGCACAAACAACAAACGTTGCTTGAGTTCCGTTAATTTACCCGACCCCATGGCGTCGAGCATTGAAGACCGTGTTGCTGACACTCGGTTTACACCTCTATTTTTCCACCAGCCGCTTCTATCGCGACTCGCGCACCTTTGGTGACACCCAACCCTTTCACGTTGACCGGTTTAGATATTTCGCCTGATGCGATAATTTTTGCCTTCTTGATCGTGCCACTAATGACATTCGCTTTAATCAACGCCTGCAAATCCACCGTATCGCCGTCTACCTTTGCAAGCTCAGACAGTCGTATTTCGGCTGTATATTTTGCCTGACGAGAGACAAATCCAACTTTAGGCAAGCGCCGTTGCAACGGCATCTGACCACCCTCAAACCCAACTTTATGGAAGCCCCCGGACCGCGATTTTTGACCCTTATGGCCACGCCCACAGGTTTTCCCAAAGCCCGAGCCAATTCCACGGCCAACGCGCTTGCCGGTTTTTTTTGCACCATCGGCAGATGACAAGGTATTTAAATGCATATCATGCCTCCTCGACTCGTAGCATAAAGGATACTTTATTGATCATGCCACGGTTACATGCGGTATCTTCCACTAGGACGGTATGGTGCATACGGCGCAACCCCAAGCCCATTACACAAGCTTTTTGTTTTGCAATTCTACCGTTCATACTCCGTATCAATGTTACTTTCAACTTACCCGCTGCCATCGCCTAACCCACTTTACTATTGAACGTTTTTGTTTCGCTAACGTAACATCGCTAACGAACTACCCTATTATTTCTTCAACATTCTTGCCACGTTTTGCAGCTACCGATTCAGGTGTTGCCATCTCAGTCAAGCCTTTAAAAGTAGCCCGCACAACATTGACTGGATTATTGGTACCAATACACTTTGCTAACACATTGTGTACACCAACCGCCTCAAACACTGCGCGCATTGCGCCGCCAGCGATAATCCCCGTACCTTCTGAGGCTGGCAGCATCACTACTTTCGCTGCACCGTGCTCTCCCGTCAGCGGGTACTGTAACGTACCTTCCTTAAGTCGCACATTCTTCATGTTTTTGCGTGCATCTTCCATCGCTTTTTGCACCGCAATCGGCACCTCTCTGGCTTTACCTCGGCCGAATCCTACACGCCCATTACCATCACCGACAACCGTTAAGGCAGCAAACCCAAATTGGCGCCCACCTTTGACGACCTTCGCAACACGGTTAATATTCACCAGCTTCTCAATTAGGCCGTCGCTGTTGCTTGCTGCATCGAATTTACTCATAGATAATACCTTTGAATTCTAAATTTGTAAGCCATGTTCACGAGCTGCATCCGCTAATGCTTTTACCCGACCGTGGTATTTAAAACCACCTCGATCAAATGCCACTTTTTCCACACCGGAGGCTTTTGCGCGCTCGGCGATGACTTTTCCAATCGCCATTGCAGCGTCTATGTTACCGGTATGTTTTAAGTCTTTCTTAATTTCTGCCTCTAATGTCGAGGCCTGCGCAACAACATTTGCAGTGCTCGGTTCAATAATTTGAGCATACGTGTGCTGTAATGACTTAAAAACACACAGCCTGTAGACATCCAATGTTTTGATATGAGATCTTGTTTTGCGTGCTCTGCGCAGCCGCTGCTGTTTTTTATTCATTCCAATAACCTGTATATGCTAGACCTGAGTTTGCTAGACCTGAGTTTGCTCGCTAATTTATGACGATAATGCCATCGTTACACTAGTGCATTACTTTTTCTTGGCTTCTTTGCGCACTATATGCTCGTCTGCGTATCGTACGCCCTTGCCTTTGTAGGGCTCTGGCGGACGCAGCGCGCGAATATTGGCCGCTACCTGGCCGACTTGTTGCTTATCGATACCTTTCACTATCACGTCAGTCTGAGTTGGTGTTTCGATCGTAATACCTTCGGGCACACTAAACTCAACGGGATGCGAAAACCCTAACGTCAGATTTAACACGCTACCTTTTGCTTGGACACGATACCCAACGCCAACCAATTGTAGTTTTTTTTCGTACCCCTGACTCACGCCGCTCACCATGTTATTCAATAACGCGCGAGTGGTACCCGACAACGCATTCGCATTGTTTGCACTGTCACGTGCCTTCACTCTAAGCTCTGTATCCTTCTGCAATACCTCCACTGCATCGGGGATAGTATGCGTCAAGCTGCCCTTCGATCCCTTAATATTGACAGAACTACCCGCGATTGACACTTCCACACCGCTGGGAATCGTTACTGGATTATTAGCTACACGTGACATCTGAATTAACCTTGTATTTATTGCTCAGCATTTATTGCTCAACGTAATATCGCTCAAACAACTCTAGCATACCGCTTGTAGTGGGCTTATTATCCTTGAGCATTGACTTGATAACGCCTAAAAACGTTACTTAAAATGATCTATTTAAATAAAGAAATTTTCCTGACTGGTCATGCCCGCTAACTACATAGCCGCAACAATTAGTTTATGCTACGTAGCATAATACCTCACCGCCATGCCCCGCTTTTCTTGCATCACGATCAGTCATCAAACCTTTTGATGTCGACACGATTGCCACTCCCAGACCACCCATGACTTTAGGAAGTTCATCCTGGCTCTTATAGACTCTTAGACCCGGCCGACTAACACGTTTAATCAAATCGATGACGGGCTTCCCTTCATAATACTTCAACGTTACCGTTAATGTGGGCTTCGCGTCACTATTAACTGAATAACCGAGAATAAATCCCTCGTTCGCTAACAACTCAGCGATCGCTGCTTTTTTATTCGAGCTTGGAATATCAACACTGACTTTATTGGCAGATAACCCATTTCGGATGCGGGTCAACATATCTGCTATTGGGTCGCTCATGCTCATCAAACACACTCCAAATCTTTAATGTGGATACTCGTATTGAGAAAATTTAATATCGGTTATTACCAACTGGCTTTCACTAAACCCGGAATATCGCCCCGCATAGCCGCTTCGCGTAATTTAGTACGCGCTAAACCAAATTTACGATAATAACCATGTGGGCGCCCCGTTAAGCGACAACGGTTTCGCAATCGGCATGGGCTCGCGTTGCGCGGTAACGCGTTAAACTTCTTGCGCACCGCCTCCAATGCCTCATCATCCAGTTTGGGGTCTTTAAGCATTTGCTTTAATTCTGCTCGTTTTGCTGCGTATTTTTGCACTGTACGCTCACGCTTCTTTTCCCGATGTATTATCGAAACTTTTGCCATGCCAATTCTTCGCCTATGCTCTTTGTTCGCTTTATGCTGTTGGTATCTCGTTCACACTCTGATGACGTGAACGCTACTTTTTTAACGGCAACCCAAACGCCAACAACAACGCCTTAGCTTCTTCATTGGACTTTGCCGTTGTTGTAAAGGTGATATCCA
The DNA here is from genome assembly GCA_013152545.1 of Gammaproteobacteria bacterium. Classification (GTDB taxonomy): domain Bacteria; phylum Pseudomonadota; class Gammaproteobacteria; order SZUA-152; family SZUA-152; genus JAADGF01. The sequence continues at coordinate 6,986 of JAADGF010000083.1, read as the reverse complement.
TACCTCTAATTGTATCGATTTTATCATAATCAATTTCAGGGAAAATAATTTGCTCCCGTATTCCCATCGAGTAATTACCTCGGCCATCAAATGACTTAGGATTCAAACCGCGAAAATCACGTATCCTCGGAATTGCAATGGAAATAAAACGATCTAAAAACACATACATGCGTTCCCGGCGTAACGTGACTTTGCATCCGATCGGCCATCCATCCCGAATTTTAAACCCAGCAATTGATTTTTTTACGTTATTCACGATCGGCTGCTGCCCGGCTATCTTAGCCATATCAGATACGGCGTGTTGGATTACCTTTTTGTCAGACACCGCAGCACCCACCCCCATATTAAGGGTAATTTTACTGATTTTAGGTACTTGCATTACACTTCGATAACCAAATTGTTTGGTTAGTTCGGCTACAACGTTATTTTGGTAAAACTCAGCTAATCTGGACATTGTATTTCCTGTGTCTTACAAATCTACGACTTCGTTATTCGACTTAAAAAACCGGACCTTCCGACCATCTTCGAGTATTTTGATACCAACCCGATCACCTTTACCCGACGTCGGATTAAATATCGCAACGTTAGAGATGTGCATCGGCATTTCTCTGTCGACTATTCCTCCCGATTCTCCAGAATTTGGATTCGGCTTAACATGCTTTTTAGCGATATTGCAGTTTTCGACCAGAATCCGATCATCGGCGGTTACTTTAAGCACTGAGCCACGCTTGCCCTTATCTTTACCGGCTAATACAATGACATCATCGCCTTTCCTGATCTTACGCATCGCTGTACTCTCTTTAATCAAAACGCTACTCTAAATAATATCTAAACAGTTGCCAGTGGTGTTTATTTGGCAATGGCTGTTAATTTTAATACTGCACGCCACCCAGCCTAAAATTATGCCTAAGCGCTTTATAGTACCTCGGGGGCTAGCGAGATAATCTTCATAAATTTTTCACCACGCAACTCGCGTGTCACCGGTCCAAATATTCGTGTACCAATTGGTTGCTGCTGATTATTCAACAAAACCGCAGCGTTACCATCGAAACGTATTAATGAACCATCAGGACGCCGAACACCCTTCCGTGTACGCACAACCACTGCGGTATACACCTCACCTTTCTTTACTTTGCCGCGGGGTATCGCTTCTTTGATGCTGACTTTTATTATGTCGCCAATACCCGCGTAACGGCGCTTAGACCCACCCAGCACTTTTATGCACATCAGCCTGCGCGCACCACTATTATCGGCAACATCCAATACCGTTTGCATTTGAATCATCGAAGCGTCTCCACAATCCTACTCTCCGCGCACCCAATTACGTCTCAACGGGCGCGCATAATACCATTGATACTCTGAAATCCCAAGTGTTTATGGACTTGGCTCGAAAGTAACCTGCTTAATTTACGGTTTCTATAATATCAACCAGCCGCCAGGTTTTAGTTTTAGAATACGGTTTGCACTCTGTAATCGTTACTTTATCACCAATATTACATTGGTTATTTTCGTCATGCGCATGGAGTTTTGTTGAGCGGCGAATAAACTTACCATATAGAGGGTGTTTTACTTGTCGCTCAACTAATACAGTGATGCTTTTATCCATTTTATTACTGACCACACGGCCGATGCGTTTACGAATAACCTTGTCTTTCGACGTTTCTATCGATGCAATGCTATCGCTCATGCTTGATTACCTGTTTCTGTCATTATTGTTTTGATCCGCGCGATACTGCGCCGAACAATCTTGAATTGAGCTGGGTGCGCCATCTCCCCTGAGCCTTTCTGCATCCGTAGCTTAAACTGCTCTTTGAGTAGTTCCTGCAATTCTTCTTGCAGTTCCTTGGTGGTTTTCTTTCTTAGTTCTTCCGCCTTCATCACATCACCGTACGCGTTACAAACGTTGTGCTTATGGGTAACTTAGCAGCAGCCAAGCGAAATGCTTCGCGCGCCAGCTCTTCAGACACTCCTTCCATCTCAAATAGCATTCTTCCTGGTTGTATCAATGCAACCCAATACTCGACGCTACCCTTGCCCTTACCCATTCGTACTTCCAGGGGTTTTTTCGTAATAGGTTTGTCAGGGAACACTCTAATCCATATCTTGCCACCCCGTTTTACATGGCGCGTCATCGCACGACGGCTGGCTTCAATTTGACGTGCCGTGATGCGTCCCCTTCCTGTTGCTTTTAGTCCAAATTCTCCGAAACTTACAGAACTACCGCGCACAGCTAGACCACGATTTTTTCCTTTGTGCTGTTTCCGGAACTTGGTTCGTTTTGGTTGTAACATATTTTAAGACTCCACACTCGCAGCAGCGGCTTTTTCAGTGGAAGCACCGGAACCGACTCCTTTTCCGAATACTTCACCTTTAAATAGCCAAACCTTAACGCCAATCACCCCATAAGTTGTGCTCGCTTCCACGACACCGTAATCTATATCAGCACGTAATGTATGAAGTGGCACACGACCCTCGTGATACCACTCGGTCCGAGCGATTTCCGCCCCATTCAAACGACCAGATACGCGCACCTTAATGCCAAGCGCCCCAAGACGCATTGCATTAGTTACTGCACGCTTCATCGCCCGACGAAACATAATTCGACGCTCCAACTGTTGCGCTATATTTTCTGCCACTAACGTCGCATCTAACTCGGGTTTACGAATCTCTTCTATGTTAATGTTGACGGCAACACCCATCATCTTAGTGATTTCTTTTCTCAGTTTCTCTACGTCTTCGCCTTTCTTACCAATAACGATACCCGGTCTCGCGGTATGAATGGTTATTCGAGCATTATTCGCCGGCCGCTCAATTTGAACACGACTAACTGAGGCGTGAGATAGCGTTTTTTTGATATGATCACGCACTTTTAGATCCATATTCAGGTAGTCTGCAAAATTCTTCGAATCTGCGTACCACTTGGACGTCCAGTCTTTGACGATCCCCAGACGTATTCCTATTGGATGTACTTTTTGACCCATTACTGCCTCTCTCTATCGCGCTTGCGCTCGTTGTCTGCCATGTCCATTCAACAACTAGTCATCACTCACGGTTATCGTGATATGACTACTGCGTTTTATAATACGATTTCCGCGACCTTTCGCACGGGCTCGATAACGTTTGTTGGTTCGCGCTTGGTCCACAAATATCTTAGAAATTTTCAAATCATCGATATCCGCACCTTCATTGTGCTCAGCGTTTGCAATTGCTGATTCCAATATCTTCTTAACAATGTCTGACGCTTTTTTCGTGCTAAAAGATAAAATTTGCAGCGCGTTTTCAACATGTTTACCGCGAATCTGGTCCGCAATCAGTCTGCATTTTTGCGGTGATAGTGTTGCGTTTTTTAACCTAGCACTGACTTCCATTACGCTTACCTTTATTCTTGCCCTGCGCTTACCTAATTGTGAATAGTAGTAAGCCGCTGGTTATACTAATCATTATGATAGCTAGCGCGTTGTCGCGCACCCGCCACTACTTGCCTCTGCGATCAGCAGCATGTCCCCTGTAGGTGCGCGTCGGGGCAAACTCACCCAGCTTATAGCCCACCATATCCTCTGTAACGAAAATAGGAACATGCAGCCTGCCGTTATGAACTGCAATCGTTAACCCTATCATATCTGGTATAACCATCGATCGGCGTGACCAGGTTTTAATGGGCTTCCTGCTTTTTTCTTCCATCGCTTTAAGCACTTTTTTCATTAAATGCTCATCGATGAATGGACCTTTGCTTACTGAACGTGGCACTGTCTATTGACCTCTTCAGTTATTACTTTTTGTTACGACGGCGAACAATCATGCCGTCAGTTCTTTTGTTATGGCGAGTTTTGTAACCCTTTGTAGGCACACCCCAAGGTGTAACCGGATGACGTCCACCCGACGTTCTTCCTTCACCACCACCATGTGGGTGATCTACCGGATTCATGGCTACCCCTCTAACCGTTGGCCTTACTCCACGCCAACGCTTAGCTCCAGCTTTGCCCAGCGAGCGTAAACTGTGTTCACTATTACCCACCTCACCAATGGTTGCTCGACATTCCACATGCACTTTGCGCATTTCACCAGAACGCATCCGTATGGTTGCGTATTCGCCCTCTCGCGCCACCAATTGCACCGATGTACCAGCACTTCGTGCCATTTGTGCACCTTTTCCTGGCTTTAACTCAATGCAATGCACAGTGGTTCCCACCGGGATTTGTCTCAACGTTAAACAATTCCCTGGTTTAATCGGCGACTCGGCACCGGACAATATTTCCTGGCCTTGCTGCACATTTTTCGGTGCAATGATGTAGCGTCGTTCACCATCTGCATATAATATTAAGGCGATATTAGCGCTGCGGTTGGGATCATACTCAAAGCGCTCAATGCGCCCCGGAATACCGTCTTTATTACGTTTAAAATCAATCACACGGTAGTGCTGTTTATGCCCGCCACCTTTGTGGCGCGTGGTAATACGGCCCGTATTATTCCTTCCGCCACTACGACTTTTTTTCTCTAGCAAGGATGCATGGGGCTCACCTTTGTGAAGCGCCTGCGATATCACCTTTACGACAAAGCGTCGGCCGGGCGAGGTGGGTTTTGCTTTTTGAATTGCCATTTTAATACATTCCTTACGCTAATTCAGTTATTCGCCTTCGAGCATCGTAATACTTTCGCCGGCCTTAATTCGCACATAAGCTTTTTTCCAATCTTTACGGCGGCCGTTTACCTGTCCGAATCGTTTCCACTTTCCCTTAGCGTTAGACACTGTTACTGACTCGACCTTTACATCCAACATTTTTTCAACTGCTTGCTTAATTTGCATTTTGTTCGCACTCTTAAGCACTTTAAAGACATACTGATTGCTGTCTGCTCGTAATAAACTACTTTTTTCAGTCACGTGATGCCCGATCAATATATTGGCGATATGCGATTTTATCATCCCAGCATTCCCTCTATCTGTTCTATCGCGTCTGCTGTCACCAGTACCTTCTCGCTATTAACCAACGACACTGGATCAATCTTTGTGGCTTCGCAAACGTATACATTGTGTAAATTACGTGATGCCAAGTGTAAATTCTCGTCCAGCTTCGCCACAACAATTAGCGCTTTCGTTGCCCCTAAAGTGTTGAGCTTTGCAACCAACTGCTTGGTCTTTGGGGTATCCAGCTCTAGACCTTCAATAACGATAAGACGTTCCTGACGCAATAACTCTGACAGAATATTTTGCATCGCATTACGATACATTTTTTTATTCACTTTTTGAGAATAATCTCGCGGTTGAAGCGCAAACGTCATGCCCCCAGAACGCCAAATTGGACTGCGAGATGTGCCAGCTCGCGCTCTTCCTGTTCCTTTTTGACGCCAAGGCTTCGCACCGCCACCTCTCACCGCAGCGCGACTCTTTGTCGCTTTTGTGCCGCTTCGCCCACCCGCCAAATAGGCGGTTACCACCTGATGCACAAGAGCCTCATTAAACACTCGGCCAAAATTCGACTCGGACACTTCAACGGTTTGCGTGGAAGCTTGGCCGCTCGCTGTCATTAACTTTAAATCCATTGCTAAGCCCCTTAACTACTTGCTTTACCGTTGCGTGCTTTTACACTCGCCCGAATAATGACATCACCACCCTTGGAACCAGGTATGGCACCTTTGATGAGTATCAAATTCCGGTCAGTATCCACGCGAATTACTTCCAAATTTTGAGTGGTTCGTTTCACGTTCCCCATCTGGCCAGCCATTTTTTTGCCTTTAAAGACGTGGCCGGGTGTTTGCCCTTGCCCAATGGAACCGGGCGCCCGATGCGATAGCGAGTTGCCATGTGTGGCATCTTGCATATGAAAATTATGACGTTTAATCACACCAGCGAAGCCTTTACCAATACTTGTCCCAGTAACATCAACTTTTTGGCCCGAATTAAATCTGTCTACACTAATAGTATCGCCAATCGTTAAATCGTCGCCTTCACCTTCATTTAACCGAAATTCCCACAAACCTCTGCCAGATTCAGTGTTGGCTTTGGCAAATAGCCCGGACATGGGTTTATTAACACGAGAGGGACGGCGACTACCCGTGGTGATTTGCACTGCGCGGTAACCATCGGAATCGATTGTTTTTAATTGCGTCACGCGGTTTGGATCAACTTCCACCACTGTGACAGGCGTTGACACACCATCATCAGTGAACACACGGGTCATGCCTGTTTTGCGTCCAACTACACCGATTGTCATCTTTGTTATCCTCTACACCGCATCGATTTCGATTGACCAATGCTGAAATATTTTGTATTCACCCTGCCCCTCCTTAACGTTAAGAGCAAGGTTAGCCTTCGTTGAATAGTCCAAATGACGTTAAACTGCGTGGATTTATTCGTTAGTTGAAGTCCACGGATTCGCAGCGCTAATTATTACAGGTAGCGACAGTACACGTTGCCACCAAAATACCACATGCTGACTGTAACGCAGCTGGTCTACTCATTAAGAGTGATTAATCCAGGACTTTAGCCTAGAGTCTCTTCTTTAACTGAGCTTTATTTGCACATCGACACCAGCAGCTAAGTCAAGCTTCATTAAAGCATCTACCGTCTTGTCCGTTGGATCGACAATATCCATTAGGCGTTTATGAGTCCGCATTTCATATTGATCTCTCGCATCTTTATTGACATGCGGCGAAATTAATACGGTCCAACGTTCTTTTTTAGTTGGTAATGGAATCGGGCCCTGCACCTGCGCACCGGTTCGTTTAGCAGTTTCTACGATTTCTCGTGCAGATTGGTCGATAAGGCGATGATCAAATGCCTTTAAGCGAATTCGGATTCTTTGCCCAGTTGCCATGCGTTTATAAACCCTTTACTAATTGCTCTATTTGTTAAATTTAGCTCGCATGTGCACGACGCACACATACCGCCTCTCATTATTCTATAATTTTGGCGACAACCCCAGCACCGACGGTTCGACCACCTTCGCGGATCGCAAATCGTAAACCGTCTTCCATCGCGATCGGCGCTA
>JAADGF010000108.1 GCA_013152545.1 Gammaproteobacteria bacterium | reverse complement strand
GTATTTAAGTAAACACAACTAAATAACTGTTCTTGCCAATCTATGGGAAAAGCTCCATATTTTAAGAAAAGTTAAGGTCTTCCTTTATTTTATGGCTCCAGCCATCGGCTGGCTACTGCTTAAGCAGTTGAGCATAATTCACATTATAAATCACCAATTGTCAGCAACGTCTGTGCCCAGTGAATTTAATCTGTATTAGCTCGTTCTCACTAGAGCAAAAACGTAGAAGATAGTTGTTCTATTTATTTCCAGATTTTATGATTGATGCACTGCTGACAGTGCGGTAAATACACAGGAGCAGTTGCTGAAAAACGGGCAAAGACGGATAGATGAGGTGATAAATAGAGGTATTATTATTACGTACCTGTATCCCATAACTATAAAATACCACGTGAGGTGATCGAATGTCGCTTGTCAATATGAAAAATATGCTCAATCATGCCTATGAAAATGGTTATGCGATCGGGGCGTTTGATTTAGTCAATTTAGACTTCCTTCAGGGAATTATTGATGCCGCTGAACGAACTCAATCCCCAATTATACTGAGTTTAGCTGAATCGCATTTTGATTTTTTTGATTTTGAATTGCTGATGCCTGCAGTTGAAAAAGCGGCCATAAAGTCTTCCGTTCCTATCGCCATCCATTTAGATCACGGTAGCAATTTTGAAATAGCTGTAAAAGCAATTAGCTCTGGTTGTAATGGCATTATGATAGACACTTCGAACTTCCCGCTATCTGACAACATAGAAATAACCCGCTCTGTAGTGAGTATGGCACATGCATGTGGTGTGCCAGTGGAAGGAGAACTCGGCTATGTGCCAGGTGTTGAAGGTGAGGATGCAAGGCTGCACCCAGGTGACATTAAATATACCACCGTATCAGAAGCTGTGGAATATGTGAGAAATACAGGGATAGATTTTCTTGCAGTCTCCATTGGCACAGTGCATGGTCATATGCAAGGCAAACCAAGTTTGGATTTTCAACGCTTACAAGCAATTAATGAAGCATTACGTATTCCCTTGGTCATACATGGCGGAACCGGGCTAGAAAATGAGCAATTCAAACAACTAATTCGACACGGCGTATGCAAGATCAATTATTATACTGCTCTGTCTGACGCAGCTGCAAAGCAAATACGCCACAATGCATCTCATTCACAAAGTCTTAGTTATTTTAACATGGTAAAGGGTATATCGGATGTAATCAGTGCTGAAGTAGAACGATGCCTACACTTATGGGGAAGCGCTGGCAAAGCAGCTCAATTACTCGAAATATGCGAGCCTTGGTTGTCAGTTGAACATTTGATAGTTTTCAATGTGGAAAAGGCACATGAACCCAAAGTCGAAGACATGATGCAAAAGGGACGAAACATTCTTTCTACTATTCCAGGAGTACGCGAGGTACTTACAGGAACATCCATGAACAGTGGTGATTTATATCGTTATACATGGCTAGTGCGTTTTTGTCATCCAAATGTGATTAACAGTTACCGGGTTCACCCTGCTCATGTTTCCTTCGCAGACAATTTGTTTCGCCCAGTAGCCGGCGACCGAATTAGTATTGATTACTCAATAGAACAATAGTCTTTTTCAAGGAACGTATACGGTTAGCAGAGAAAAAGAAATGTAAATCAGGCCATTAACAATGGCGCTAGACTTCTACTATTCCCGATCCGATAAGCACAAATTAGCGACGATACTAACGCCACACCCCGCTATTATTTAGCCCTGTCATTGCTATCATTTAGCAGTGCATTACCAAATGAAGTGCCAATCTTTCTGCCAACGCTGGCAAGCCCCTTGAGTTCTAATTGCAATAAAATGGAATCTTTACGGCTTTCATCGTCCAAGTTGCTAATATATTCGCGCCGCACTAAGCGTAAAGCCCAGCAACAGCTATCGTATTCCAGACCGACAAATGTTTCCAAGCGCAACTCATCCAATAACGAATAATGCCAGCGGCTCATGAACTTCCATTGCGGGTGTAAAGGCCACAACACCGCAATATTCGCTTGGTCAATTGCATCCCGCTCATAGCGATAAGCAAGATCGATCATTCGATTTCGATCAAACTGATAACGAAATTTCAATGATCCCCTGCGGATGTTATCCTGACCATTGGACCACAGCAAACTGGCCTGGGTATTGATATGGCGATTCCACTGGCTACGCATTTCGGCCACGGTATCCGACTGACGTTGAGTTTGCACGCTGCCCCCTGGCAAGACCACCTTACGATCACGAAAGTAAGCTATTTGCCCAATGCTGGCACGAAACAACTCCTTACCCGTGTCGTTTAAAAACCGACTGGTGAGCGAAAAACTCAATTGGTTGGCATCACCCACTCGATCCACACCGTTAAAGCGGTTGTCACGGAACAACTGCGAAAAATTAAACTGCGGTAAACTACTGTCAAAAATTTTTGACTGGCCATTACCATCCACCACTAAGTTATCCTGTTGGCGAAACGGTACATAGAGGTAAAAGAGTCGGGGTTCAAGCGTTTGCAGTAACGGTTGCTGTTTCCATGTAACATCGCGCTCGAAGAACAAACCACTATCCAGCGTAAAGGTGGGTAAACTTCGGCTGGGACTGCTTTCTGTGTCAGGATCATGTTTGTCCAAGTCATAGCGGGTATAACCTAATTTTAAACTGGACTCGATAAACCCCGGCGCGCCCTGGTGGCGCCAACTGATCCGGGGTTGTAGATCAAGGCGCCGACCAACGACGCCTTCAGCACGATCAAAACTAACCGCCTCGGCATTAAACTGCGCCATCAACCCTAAACCTAATGACCGTGGCAACGCATTCAATTGCAGGCGTGGCAGCAATTGATAGGGGTGCGCGGTTTTTGCGATGCTATCGTCCAGGGTCTGGTAAGATTGCACCCGAGCGTTAAGCTGCCAGTTTTGATCGCGAAAAGTCAAAGCGGCGTGGCGTTGCAAATGCGTCAGACTGGCGACATTGAGATTGTTACCAAACTCATTGAAGTAATCGCCATCAGATACGTCGTTATACTGTATCTCCGTACGCCAACCCATGGCGGGTGCTCCCTGATGACGCCAAACGCTTGATGCCCGATCACTGCCACTGAGATCATCATCAGGCAGATACTCAACATCCAGTTGACCCTGGTTTTTTTTGTTGAGATATCGAAACTCACCAATTAACTGTGTACCGCGTTTACTGTAGTGGCGCACGGTAAGAGTCGCATCCCGGTGAGGAGCAATATTAAAATAGTAAGGTACAGTAAATTCTGTACCATTTAGGTTAGACTTGCCGGGATAAGCCCACAAAAAACCGCTTTTACGTCCCTCTAACGGAAAGCTCAAATACGGAAAATAAAAAAAGGGTACGTGCATAAATTCTATGCGTGCGTGCCGGGCAACACCTTTGTTTTTAGCCTGATCCAGATGTAACTCACTCGCCCGTAACACCCAGTCCTGCTGTTCATTATCACAACTGGTAAATACGGCGTTATTAAAGTGCATGACATTGCGATCGAGCACATTTACCGAATCGGCACTGCCGCGATAATGTGAACCCAGCAGCCAAAAACGAGGGAAAATAAAAATACCAGTATCCTTTTTTAAATTCATATCAGCATGCTGCCCCAACAAAATTTGACGAGGTGTTTGATAATGCACTAAACCCCGCAAGCTAACGATGTCAGTGGATTGATTATAGACAACACGATCAGCACGCATATGCACATCATTTTGCTGCAACACAACATTACCTTCCAGGTGAAAAATCGACTGTTGCTCAACATTAGCGTGATCAGCGCTAATGTAAAGAATATCATCCTGCGAAGTGTAGGGTCTAGTAAGCAATGTACGCGGATTAACGTTTAGATAATTGGGTGAAAAAACGCTTTGGCAGTGCTGCGGCTGAGATTGATCAGCCGCTTGTGCCTTGATATGAAACAGAAACAAGACGCTGACACAAACGATGGCCAATACAACTTGGGGTAAATAATGCCTGGAATTTAACCTGCAAAAATCAGTTGGATTATTAGCATTCGCACAATCGCTTGATGCACCAAAAAACGCCACTGTCGATTATTTTCCAATACAAAAACTGGCAAATATTTTTCCCAGTAAATCGTCGGCGGTAAAATCTCCGGTTATTTCCACCAAGCTCTGCTGTGCCAGGCGCAATTCTTCGGCTAATAATTCCCCGGCAGAGAATCGTGTTAACTGCTGATAACCCGACTCCACAGACGTTTGGGCTCGCCGTAAAGCTTCTAGGTGACGGCGACGTGCCATAAAACCACCTTCTATGTTTTGAAAACCGGCGCAATGCTTCAAATGCTGACGTAATTGCACCACACCTGTACCACTCAAAGCCGATAACGTTATTATGTTCTCCGCTAGACCAGCATCATTACTATCCGCAATTTTCCAGGTTATTAAATCCATTTTGTTATAAACCAAGGTAACCGGCGGACCGGCACCATGCAGTTCGGTCAATAAACGTTCGTCTTCAGTGGTAATGCCCTGGCTGGCATCTAGCATATACAATATACGATCAGCCCGGGAAACTTCCTCCCAGGCCCGTCGAATACCTTCCTGTTCCACCACATTGCTACTCTGGCGTAAACCTGCGGTATCAATGATGTGTAAAGGCATACCGTCAATTTGAATCTGTTGACGTAATACATCACGAGTAGTGCCAGGGCTATCGGTAACGATTGCACTTGGTTGGCCTGTTAGCAAATTCAGTAAAGTGGATTTACCCACATTAGGCCGACCTGCAATCACCACGGTTAAACCTTCCCGCAACACATTGCCTTGCTGGGCACTGTTTAAAGTTTGTTGCAAGGCCTGTAGCACTTGCTCTACTTGCTCACTAATCTGTTGATCCGCCAGAAAATCAATTTCTTCTTCCGGGAAATCGATAGCGGATTCTACATAGACTCTAAGTTGTGTTAGTTGTTCCACAAGGTCATGAATACACTGGGAAAACTCACCTTGCAAGGATCGCATGGCACAACGAGCCGCCTGCTCGGAAGTACAATCGATAAGATCAGCAATGGCTTCTGCCTGAGCAAGGTCCAACTTGTCATTAAGAAAGGCTCGTTCGCTAAACTCGCCAGCCCTGGCTGTACGAGCACCTAACGCAATCACCCGTTGTAACAACATATCCATAACCACCGGACCACCATGGCCTTGTAGCTCCAGTACATTTTCACCAGTAAAGGAATTCGGTGCCGTGAAGTATAAAGCGATCCCCCTATCCAGTACGCGCCCCTCTTTATCTCGAAAGGCTAAATAATCAGCGCTGCGTGGCTGCGGTATTTTACCAAGAATTTGTTGCGCGATATCAGCGCAAGCGGGACCGGACACTCGCACGATACCAACACCACCGCGTCCCGGTGGTGTTGCTAATGCTGCAATGGTGTCCATGGCTTGTGTTGCCATGCCTACCTCAAGGGTTGCTAATTTGGAGTTAAATTATATAAGGAGGTTGTCCGAAAAAGGCGTCTCTGCTATGGAAAAGAGCCATTTTGCCTCATTCTCCGCTCATTTTTGTTTAATAGGAAAGCGATTCATCTCAAATGCTCGAATACTGGCCGCAACACGGGTTTCCTTTAGTGATGACTTAATTTTCTGACAACCACCCAGAACATCATACGATCGCCATTCGAATTCAAGCCGTTTGCTCGATCTTACGCGTAATATACCATTGTTGCATGATCGACAATATATTGTTCGCTACCCAGTACAACACCAAGCCGGATGGAAAAAAAGCGAAAAACAAAGTAAAAACAATTGGCAGGAACGACAATATTTTTTGCTGCATAGGGTCCATCGGAGCTGGATTCAGCTTTTGCTGAATAAACATACTAACCCCCATCAGAACGGGCAATACATAATATGGATCTTTACTCGATAAGTCATTAATCCATAAAATAAAAGGTGCCTGACGCAACTCTACACTTTCCAATAGCACCCAATATAAGGCGATAAAAACCGGAATTTGCACCAACATAGGCAAGCAACCACCCAACGGGTTTATTTTTTCCTTCTTGTAAATTTCCATCATCGCTTGGCTCATGCGTTGACGGTCACCGCCATAACGCTCGCGCAACGCCTGTATTTTTGGTTGAAATTTACGCATATTCGCCATTGAACGATAAGCGGCTTCAGAAAGCTTATAAAACACTAATTTAATGATTAGTGTGACAAAAATAATTGCCCAACCCCAGTTTCCAATATAATGATGAATCTTCTTCAGCAACCAAAAAACCGGATCTGCCAAAATAGTCAACACACCGTAATCGACGGTCAGTTGTAAATTGGGTGCTATTGTCGCTAATCGATCCTGCTCTTTTGGACCAATATACAGCTTGCTGCTAAATTGACCGGATTCACCTGCTGCAATTTTGCGTTCCGCACTACTAATACCGATCATGTAACGACCATTATCGAGAACTTTGGTATAAAAATAGTTGTATTGATCCTGTACCGGAATCCATGCCCCGAGAAAATAGTGTTCGATCATGGCAACCCAGCCGGCTTTGACATAACTGGCTTCCGGTTTCCAGGTTGCCATATCGTCAAAACTTACTTTTTCATATTTATTGTTTTCATAGGACACAACTCCACCAGTGTAAGTGTAAATAAATGCAGATTGTTCCTGATTGGTGGCATCATTACGTTGTAACTGTCGATATAGGCGACCCGACCAATCCTGCCCGGTATCGTTTTGTACTTCTACCTCCATATCAATGACGTAATTATCGCGGTGAAAAGTATAAATTTTATTGACAGAAAAACCATCATCACTTTTCCATTTCAGGATCACGCTGATACTCTCACTGGTTTCACTAAGATGGTATTGGGTTTTATCAGCACTGAAAACCACATGGTGATCCACATTGCTACCAACATTTGCCAATAAACCCGATTGCGCAATCATAATGACGGGAAATTCATCGTTAAACAAAACCACTGGATCATCTGGGTTTTTTAACTTCTTCGGGTATTTTAATAATGCTGCCTTGCGAATATCGCCACCCAAGGTGTCAATTTCCACTCGCAACAAATCAGTTAAAACCACTATGCGTTGACGACTATCAATAATAGTACTAGCCACACCAGGAGCGGCGGCGCTGGGCGCAGACGGCACCGTTGCTTGAGGCTGCACGCTGGGAATATCATCATTGGATGGAACCGATGGACTGTTATCAATCGACCCTGGCGACAGCGGTTGATCGGTCGGCACCCCGGCAACGGGTGACTGTTGCTGTTTTGGCGCATATTGTTCCTGCCAGGCGCTAAATAACAACATAATAACGACTGACAGCGCTATAAATAAAAACAAACGGGGGTTATCCATGGATAAAACTCAATCTTTTTTTGCTGTTATCGGTTCGGGGACAGGATCATAACCACCAGCATGAAACGGATGGCACCGTAATAACCGTTTTATCGCCATCATACTGCCTGTGAATGGACCAAAACACCGAATAGCAGTACCGGCATAACTGGAACAACTGGGATAATAACGACAATGGTTACCTAAATACGGGCTAATCAGGCCTTGGTAACCACGGATAATGACAAGCAAAAATGCTTGAATCACTTGCTTTGCAACGTCAATCACACTGTTTTTTTCATTAATACCAAGACCCTGTGCCACTGGATGCTGACGCGTAATTGATTTACCGATCTTACTCTCACCGGAGCCTGTATGTTGGTTTGGGGCCATTTTTTTGATTGCTGTATTTTAGAATTTTGCTTTAATTACTTCGTTTTATTGCATAATTAGTTTTATATCGGGCCGCCAATCTTGCCCAATGTTGCTGTAGGTGCTTGTAAATTTTACTATTTGGCGCACTTGCTGTTCGAGTCTGACTGATGATGACAATATCAATATTTGGTAATGATTGTTGATGGTGTCGAAAACTGTCTCTAATCAGCCGTTTTAACCGATTACGAGCCACCGATGTTTTTATTCTTTTTTTCGAAAGTGCCAAACCCATGCGCGGATGGCCACAATCATTGGCACACGCCAACATTGTCAAATACGCGTCAGCTGATTTACAGGATGAGTGACTAAATACCCGTTGAAATTCCCGGCTGTTAAGCAATCTGACTTGGCGAGGAAAGCGCCTATCGGAAACCATGCAACGCAACGTTATCTATCAATTGCTTAAACGTTAAAGGAGGCACACATCGGGCATTTATGCATTTCGAGTATTCACACACTACAGCAGTCACTCGCCGCTATCGTTCAAGGAATAACAAAAGCGATGATTACTCCCCTCTGCGAGCCACTACCGCCCGGTATGATTCAAAAATGACGCTGCTTGACTAAATTACAACCACACGCAAGCAAGTAAACCCTATGCGCTTAATCGTTGACGGCCTTTGGCCCGGCGTGCATTGATAATGCGGCGACCTGCTTTTGTGCTCATCCGGGCACGAAAACCGTGAGTACGCTTCCGACGTAAATTACTGGGTTGATACGTTCTTTTCATAACTTTCCTGCCCTGCGAATGGTTTTGTTATTGCCCGCTGTTGTCAGCGAACTGAATACTAAGAATTGCGGTAAAAGCGCCGTAGAATACTGTGATTAGCCTGTTCACGTCAAGCAACATAATCAATATTTTTTTCCCTTTGGGTGTGGATAACTTTAGCTTTCGGGTATAGACTCTTGGCTCTTTTCACAAATATTTTCTGATTACTTTTCTGTCTTAAATGAATGTCGTTCAGACAGCTTAACGATGTAAACACAATCGCTGTAACACAACTCATAATAACTGTTTTAAAAAGCATTTAATGGAAACGACGAGGGGCACTGTAGTGGGGACTTGGCAAACCTGTTTGGATCATTTGGAGGGTGAATTAACCGTCCAACAATTCAACACCTGGATACGGCCGCTGCAAGCAATCGAGGATCAAAACTGCATCCGTATTCTGGCACCCAATCAATTTGTGTTGGATTGGGTCAGTGATCGCTTTTTGCAGCGTATTCACGAAATTGTGGGCAATCAATCAACCGCAGAAATCACTTACAGCGTTCGCCTCGAAATTGGTCATTTCGATCAAGTAATACAACCCCAACCGCCAACAGAAATACAAACCGCTAAAACGACACCACCATTGCAAAAGCCTGTTGCCCGACCCAGTTTTTCAACCACCACCAATAATAGCCCCGCTCAAAGCACCAACATACGGCATAACTCCAGCTTAAATGTGGATCTGACATTCGAAAAATTTGTGGAAGGAAAATCCAATCAATTGGCACGGGCAGCAGCCTTCCAAGTTGCATCCAATTCTGGGGATACCTATAACCCGTTATTCATTCAGGGTGGCGTCGGTTTGGGGAAAACCCACCTCATGCATGCAATCGGTAACCAGATCATCGCCAGAGATCAAACTCAACATGTGGTTTATTTACATTCAGAACGATTTGTTCAGGATATGGTTAAAGCATTGCAACATAATGCAATCAATGAATTTAAGCGTTATTATCGTTCTGTCAATGCATTGCTAATTGACGATATTCAGTTTTTTGCCGGTAAAGAACGTTCCCAGGAAGAGTTTTTTCACACCTTCAACGCCTTATTGGAAGGACAACAGCAAATCATTCTTACCTGTGACCGTTACCCAAAAGAAGTCAATGGCTTGGAAGAACGGTTGATTTCCCGTTTTGGTTGGGGTTTAACCATTGCCATCGAACCGCCAGAACTGGAAACTCGTGTCGCAATTTTAATGAGCAAAGCCACTCAACTTGGTATTGAACTACCACAAGAGGTGGCTTTTTTTGTTGCTAAACGCATACGCTCTAACATAAGAGAACTGGAAGGCGCATTACGCCGAGTCATCGCTAATGCCAAATTTACCGGTCAAACCATCACACTGGATTTTGCCAAAGAAGCATTACGTGATTTGCTGGCATTGCAGGACAAACTGGTCTCCATTGACAACATTCAGAAAACCGTGGCGGGTTATTATAAAATTCGGGTGACTGAAATTCTATCGAAAAAACGAAATCGATCATTAGCACGGCCACGGCAACTGGCCATGGCATTGGCCAAAGAATTAACTAATCACAGCTTACCGGAAATTGGCGACGCATTTGGAGGCAGAGATCACACCACAGTGTTGCATGCTTGTCGCAAAATCGCAGAGTTGAAAATAAGCGATATACGCATTAAAGAGGATTATTCCAATTTGTTACGAACATTAACAACTTGAAAACAAGCGAAGGATAACACTATCGATAAGTTTGTGCTTAAGCTGTGCATAACTGCAAGTGGCAAAAAAATAGAGATTTAGTTAACACTTTACCCACAGCATGCACCAAGCTTGTAAGGCAATTTCAAGCACACTTATGAAGCCAACAACCCATTGGTGTAAAAAGAAAAAAAGTACTTACACACAGAAAAGGGCAGGGTTAGTAGTAATAATAATAAGTTTATATATATAAAATATTAATATAAAGAAGCATAGGAAAACTTTGATGCGATTTAAAATTCAGCGAGAAGATATTCTAAAACCATTGCAATTTGTTAGTGGTGTTGTGGAACGACGGCAAACATTTCCAGTGCTATCCAATTTATTGGTTAGTGCTAAGAAAGAATCGTTAACCATTACCGCAACGGATATGGAAATTGAAATTGTAACAACCACCAAAATAACGATTAGTGAAGTTGGTGAAGTAACTATCCCAGCGCGTAAATTTTTTGATATTTGTAAAGCATTGCCAAATGAGGCTCAACTTGATATTGCTTTTGAAGCGGAAAAAAATCGCATTATTATTCGTTCAGGAAAAAGCCGTTTTAGCCTTAGCACACTTCCAGCGACCGACTTTCCCAATATTGAAGATATCAAAGCGACTTTTAGTTTTAAAATCCCTCAGCAACTTCTTAAAAACATAATCGATAAAACACAATTTTCAATGGCATTGCAAGATGTTCGTTATTACTTAAACGGCCTGTTGATTGAAATTGCGGATAATGCTATTCGGGCTGTTGCTACTGATGGACACCGCTTATCATTTTGCGAAACCTCGGTTGATGTATCGCCCAGTGAAGTTATACGGATTATTTTGCCAAGGAAGGGCGTCGTTGAGTTATCTAAAATTCTGGAAAATTCAGAATCGTTGGTTGAAGTCATTATCGGTGCTAATCACATCCGTTTATGCCTTGCCAATTTACAGTTTACCTCCAAATTAGTCGATGGACAGTTCCCCGATTATAACCGAGTCATTCCTTCTAATGGTGATAAGCAAGTATACGCGGAAAGGGATTTTTTCAGGCAAGCAATGGCACGAGCCTCTATTTTATCCAATGAAAAATACCGAGGTATCCGACTTCGTTTAAAGCAAGACTTAATTCAGGCGCAAGCGCACAACCCTGAGATGGAAGAGGCAGAAGAAGAAATAGCAGTCGAATACCAGGGAGGAGAATTAGAGCTTGGTTTCAACGTCAATTACATCCTTGATGCGTTAGCCGCTATCGACACCGATCGGGTTAAACTCGTGTTTGGCAATGCGAATAGCAGTTGTTTGATATTGCCGGATGATGAAAAAATTCATTGCAAATATGTTGTGATGCCCATGAGACTGTAATTACCGCATCTCGTCTAATGCTGTATATAGGGTGTTCGAGTTACAATAATAAATAAAAAGTATTAATATTTTCTAACCATGATGTATCCCTTTTATGGACAATTGATTTTATCTTCTGTATTGATAATCATTTGTCGGGATGGCAGACCATATATCAGCGAGAAAATTTGATCACAACGAACTTCTTGCACAGGCTAGTTCATACAATTGAAATCAAAATTTTCAGTGATAATATTTACCTAATTCATCACTTATTAAGTGATTACTGTGTTACTAATCACACTGGTTTTTGTGCTCACTGCATTGCATACCAAGTTTTACCATTGTTACCATCATTATGTGGACCTGTAGTCGATAAGCTACAATTAAACTTTTTATTGGAATGCCGTATTAGAATCAAATCAAATTAATATGGCTATACAAGAATTAACAATTTCCAATTTCAGGAATTTAAATAATGTATCTTTAACCCCTGCACGGCACCTCAATATTCTGGTGGGTGCCAATGCTAGTGGTAAAACCAATTTTCTTGAAGCCATATATTTTCTTGGTACGGCGCGTTCTTTTCGCACCATTCAAAGCAAGCAGTTGATAAATTTTGAAAGCCAGGACTTTGTTTTATTTACCCGCATCAATCAGGGGGGAACAATTTTCCCTATTGGGATTTCCAGGAATAAGCAAAATACAACAATAAAAATCGCACAGCGTTTTGCCACCAGTGCTGCAGAGCTGGCATCACTGTTGCCGGTTCAAGTGATTAATCCGGATACCCATAAGCTCATGGAGGAAGGCCCTCGATATCGGCGCCGTTTTATTGAATGGGGCGTGTTCCACGTGAAACATGGGTACATGGATACATGGCAAAAATGCCGCCATATATTAAAGCAACGCAATGCTGCTTTAAAAAACCACTGGGCACGCAAGGCAATACAACAATGGGATTTAGCATTAATTAATGTGTCTAGCGAGATTACCGCGATCAGAAACGAATACATTCAACAGTTGTTACCTTATGTGAATCAGTTTATCTCTGATGTTGGTGATTTACCGACATTGGACTTCAGTTTATACCAAGGGTGGCCGGCGAGTGAAAATTTGCAGGAGTTGCTACAAGCGAGCTGGGAAACGGACAAACGAAAAGGGATTACACAATATGGACCTCATCGCTCTGACCTTCGTATTCGTATTAAGGGCTATGCGGCCAAAGATATTGTGTCGCGTGGACAACAAAAAATAATCACCGCACTGTTGAAACTGGGGCAGCTGAAGTTGTTAGAAAATGCTTATCCAGAAATGACATCGTTGCTATTGATCGATGATTTGCCAGCGGAACTTGACCAACGTTACCGGCAGGCGTTAATGGCGTTAATTACTGTTAGTCGCAGTCAGGTGTTTATGACCACAACGGATTCAAAGTTTATCGACGTTGATGCACTTGATGTGGAACACTGCATGTTCCACGTGAAACAAGGTAAAATTTCTGTGATTGCTACCAATGGCGAATACGTTGCTACATCATAACAACAACCCAGTCGAGTCTTAAGCTTACAACAGTGAATATTGGTCGCATCTCTTCTTCTAGTGTCTACTTTCTCTTTAACTGAATGCGCACGTTGCTCGCATTATAATTCAACGGATTAATTTGCGATAATGAACGGAAAAGCATAATGTGGCTTTTTCTCTGCGGGTTTAATGTTTCACGTGAAACACAGTTGGTTTCACTCGAAGGTCAATCCGGTTTCGTTTATAAATAGAGAAGCTTATCTGGTTAAATAACCGTATAATGGTTGTTTTACTTCCTGGCATAGAATAACCAAAAGGGTCGTGTCAGGAGACTGAACGCAGTTCATTTTTCTATTGTGAGAATTTCCATTCCAACGCGACAACGAGGGTGATATGTCCCAGTCAACAGAATATGATTCCAGTAATATTAAAGTTCTAAAAGGCTTAGATGCGGTTCGAAAAAGACCTGGCATGTACATCGGTGATACTGATGATGGTAGTGGTTTACACCACATGGTATTTGAAGTGGTGGACAACGCCATTGATGAAGCGCTCGCCGGTTATTGCACCATTGTTAATGTCATTATTCATAGTGATAACTCAGTATCCGTAGCCGATAACGGCCGTGGTATTCCTGTTGACATTCATGAAGAAGAAGGTCGATCCGCAGCCGAAGTGATAATGACGGTGTTACACGCGGGAGGGAAGTTTGATGATAACTCTTATAAGGTTTCAGGTGGTTTGCATGGGGTCGGCGTTTCGGTTGTGAATGCATTATCGGAATGGTTGCAACTTACTATCTATCGAAAAGGAAACGTGAATTATCAGGAATACCGTTATGGGGACCCTGTCGAAGCCATTAAAGTGACGGGTAGCACAGAACAGAGCGGTACTGAATTGCGTTTCAAACCCTGCCCAAAAATTTTCGCTGACACAGAATACCATTACGACATACTGGCTAAACGGTTACGGGAATTGTCATTTTTAAATTCAGGGGTGTGCATTAAACTCACGGATGAGCGCAGTGGTAAAACCGATACCTTTGAATACAAAGGGGGGATTAAGGCGTTTGTGAAACATTTAAGCCACAAAAAAATTCCGCTGCATGATAATGTATTTTATTTTAAAGTGAATAAAGATGACATGGTTGTGGAGTTGGCCATGCAATGGAACGACTCCTATCAGGAAAGTATTTTTTGTTTTACAAATAATATTCCGCAGCGGGATGGTGGTACGCATTTAGCGGGGTTTAGAAGTGCCCTAACGCGTACCCTGAACCAATACATTGAGAAAGTAGGATCTGCTAAAAAAGCCAAGGTGCAAACTGCTGGGGATGATTGCAGAGAAGGTTTGATTGCAGTGTTATCCGTCAAGGTACCGGATCCAAAATTTTCATCGCAAACCAAGGATAAGCTGGTTTCATCCGAAGTGAAAAGCGTGGTTGAATCGGCGATGGCGGAAAAGTGTCAGGAGTTTCTAATGGAAAACCCGGCAGATGCGAAAGCCGTGGTTAATAAAATTATTGAAGCCGCCAGAGCGCGGGAAGCAGCGCGAAAAGCCCGTGAAATGACGCGGCGCAAAGGTGTTTTAGATATTGCTGGGCTACCCGGGAAATTGGCGGATTGTCAGGAAAAAGATCCGGCTTTATCTGAATTATTCCTGGTGGAAGGTGATTCTGCGGGTGGTTCTGCCAAGCAGGGCCGAGACCGTAAGTATCAAGCAATTTTGCCGTTAAAAGGCAAAATTCTAAATGTCGAAAAAGCCCGCTTTGACAAAATGCTGTCCTCCGCAGAGGTTGGCACGTTAATCACGGCATTGGGTTGCGGTATTGGCAGAGAGGAATTTAATCCCGATAAATTACGTTACCACCGCATCATTATTATGACTGATGCCGATGTTGACGGCTCTCACATTCGTACTCTGTTGTTAACCTTTTTTTACCGTCAAATGACTGAACTGGTAGAACGTGGTCATATTTACATTGCGCAGCCACCACTTTATAAAGTAAAAAAAGGTAAACAAGAACGTTACGTCAAAGATGATCTGGAACTCAATGAATATCTATTGCAGCTCGCATTGGAAAACGCCGGATTGCATGTGAATACTGAAACGCCAGCAATTGCAGGGGTAACGTTAGAAACCCTGGCGAAACAATACCTCACTGTAATGGCGACCATTGATCGCTTGTCCCGACGTTATCATGAGGCTGTGTTGGAAAAATTAATTTTTATGCCGACCTTTACCGCTGAAAGTATGAAGGATAAAGGTCGTACTCAAGTATGGATTACCGAGTTGCAGCAGCGTCTAAACAATGACGATCAGCAAAGCGGTAGTTCCCGGTACGAATTAAGTGTGGAAGAATCCCCAGAGCTAAGTGCCTATGTGATCAACGTAAAAATGACCAATCACGGTGTTAGTAATGAACGCGTCTTGACGAGTGAGTTTTTTAACTCATCGGAATATGAAAGCCTGGTTTCTTTAGGTGGCCAGTTGGATGGTTTGTTGGGTGATGGTGCCTTTGTTCAACGTGGCGAGCGCAAGTGCGATGTGAGCAATTTTAAGGATGCGTTGAGTTGGTTGATGGGAGAGGCAAAACGAGGCCAGCATATACAACGTTATAAAGGGCTTGGGGAAATGAACCCAGACCAATTATGGGAAACCACACTTGATGCTAACTCACGGCGTTTATTACAGGTTAAAATCGAAGATGTTATTGCAGCAGATGAAGTGTTTACGACCTTGATGGGGGACCAGGTGGAACCACGGCGGGAATTCATTGAAACCAATGCATTACAAGTAGCTAATTTGGATGTTTAGTTTGCGACGCTGTTAACACCCCAGTGAGCAATTATTTATTGCTATGAATTCGCTAATTTCGACTTGTTGTAAGTGTTTTGCCCAATTGGGTAATCTAGGGTCTGTCCGAGAATAGTAAAGCCGACGACTGCTATTATCGGACAGGCTCCTTCCTAGTGTAATGTATTGAATAAATCAAGCATCCCGATGATATGAAATCACACGTTCTACTTCATTTTGTGAACCTAAAATTACGGGGATACGTTGATGCAAGCCTTCTGGTTGTATTTCCAGAATGCGTTCACGGCCAGTGGAACATAAGCCACCTGCCTGCTCTACAATAAACCCCATAGGATTTGCTTCGTACATTAGGCGTAGTTTGCCAGCTTTGCTGGGGTCTTTGGTATCGGCGGGATACATAAAAATACCACCACGAGTCAAAATACGGTAAACCTCGGCGACCATGGATGCCACCCAACGCATATTGAAATCTTTGTCCCTTGCTCCTGTCGTGCCGGCTAAACACTCATCGATATAGCGTTGCATCGGGGCTTCCCAGAAACGCTGATTGGACATATTAATGGCGAATTCTTGCGTGTCGGCAGGGATTTTCATGTTAGGGTGCGTTAAGAGAAACTCCCCAACATTTTGGTCTAATGTGAAACCACTGACGCCATTTCCAGTGGTCAATACTAGCATGGTGGATGGACCGTACAGCGCGAATCCGGCGCAGACCTGCTTCGTGCCTGGTTGTAAAAAATCTTTCGCCTTAGGATCAGTCACCCCTGAAGGGCAGTGCAATATCGAAAAAATACTACCCACTGACAGGTTGACATCAATGTTTGAGGAACCGTCCAACGGGTCGAATAACATTAAGTACTTTCCTTTGGGATACTCACTGGGTATTTCGTATACGTCATCCATTTCCTCAGATGCCATTCCGGCCAGGTGTCCTGCCCATTCGTTAGACTTCAAAAAAATGTCATTGGAAATGATATCCAGTTCTTTCTGTGTTTCACCCTGAATATTTTCGCTGCTGGCGGTGCCTAAGACACCGACCAAGGCACCTTGATTAACAGCGCTGGAAATGTATTTACAGGCAGTCACGACATCATTTAATAACGCTGTAAAATCACCACTGGCACCGCTGATACGGCGTTGTTCTTTACTAATAAATTGAGTTATGGTTTCACCTGTGTGCATGCTAATTCCTTACAATATTTATTGATATATGTGCAAAAATCCAAAGGCCGCCGATTTTACCAAAATTGCGGCAAATAATACATAAGTGCTGATGGCGGATAATTTAAAGTTGCCTATCGCTTTGTCAACGCATAGCATTAGTACTTGTTAACAGAACGTCCCCTAAGAGCCTGACTGCTGCTATTCCCGGACAGCTTGTCCTAGGGCGGAAGCTGTAACTTGGTGGTTGAAATTTACCTATAATTGATTAAAGCTCAGCAATGGAATTTCGTTCTAAAACATCCAGCTATAAACGATTAAGTTAGAGTTAAGCAGAGACGTTAAGTATAAAGGTTAAGCATTTCCATGCTTTTAAGTACCACTAACTATATATAACCACGAGATTAATGAAAAATGTCCGATATTGTACGAATCGCCACCCGACGCAGTCCTTTAGCGTTATGGCAAGCTGAGTATGTGCGTTCCAGTCTCATCGCTTTGAAACCAGGAATTAAAGTTGAGTTGGTTAAAATGGTGACCCAAGGGGATAAAATATTAGATACGCCATTAGCGAAAGTGGGCGGCAAAGGTTTGTTTGTGAAGGAATTGGAAGTGGGTATGCTTAATGGCGAAGCCGATATTGCTGTGCATTCCATGAAAGATGTGCCAGTAGCATTTCCTGATGGTTTACACTTGGCCGTTATTTGTGAACGGGAAGATCCGCGAGATGCGTTTGTTTCGAATCAATATCAAGAATTCAAAGAATTGCCTAAAAATGCGGTAGTGGGCACTTCCAGTTTACGGCGTCAAACCCAAATTAAATCCTGGCGGCCTGATTTACAGATTAAAGATTTGCGTGGCAATGTGAATTCGCGTTTGAGCAAGCTTGACGATGGTCAATATGATGCCATTATTTTAGCGTGTGCGGGTTTAAAGCGTCTGGGTTTTGTGGATCGTATTAAAGAGTTTTTAGACCCTTCGATCAGTTTACCCGCGATTGGGCAAGGTGCGGTGGGCATTGAGTGTCGGCAGGACGATTGCCGTATTAATGAATTGTTGGAGGTGCTAAACCACCAGCATACCAGTACCTGTGTGCTGGCCGAACGTGCGATGAACGCCAGGCTGGAAGGGGGGTGTCAAGTACCCATTGCCGGATTTGCCGAATTGCAAAATGGCCATTTAACGATGCGTGGTTTAGTGGGACGCCCGGATGGAACAAAAGTGGTACGCGGTAACATTGAAGGGCCTGCCACCCAGGCAGAACAATTGGGTACCGCTTTGGCTGACGATTTGTTATCACGCGGGGCGCGTAAAATTCTAAAAGATGTTTATGCCAGTGGCTGAACTGCATGGCGTGACTGTGGTTATCACGCGTCCTGCCAAGCAGGCTGGATCATTGGCTCAATTAATTAACATTGCCGGTGGTCATGTGATCCATTTTCCAGTATTAGAAATTACTGATCCTAGCGATGATGCCTCACTTAACGCGGTGCTTGAGCGTTTGGCGCAATTCGATATCGCGATCTTTATTAGCCCCAATGCAGTGGATCGAGGTATGAGCCGGTTGTCGGCGTGGGGTGGATTACCACCGACTCTTAAGGTGGCGGCGGTGGGAAAAGGCAGTGCCAAACAGTTGGCCAGTTATGGTCACAAAACCGATATTTTTCCGACGCAAAAATTTAATAGTGAAGCATTGCTTGCCATGCCAGCTATGCAGGCCGTGGCGGGTAAACGTATTGTTATTTTTCGTGGTGAAGGCGGACGAGAATTATTAGCGACTACGCTGCAACAACGAGGGGCGCAGGTGGTATATGCGGAATGTTACCGCCGTACTAAACCGGCAACTGATAGCAGCGAGTTAATGCAGCGTTGGGCGCAACATGACATAGATCTGATTGTTGTCACCAGCAATGAAGGGCTGCACAATTTATATGATATGGTAGGCGCTCTGGGACGAAAATGGTTAATAAAAACAAGCCTGGTGGTGGTAAGTGAGCGCAGCGTTGCCTTGGCGCAGTCGCTGGGTTTCGAAAAACCGCCTTTATTAGCCGAACAGGCCAGTGATGCGTCCATATTGGCCGCCATATGTTCGTGGCAACCACAACAATAAATCAGGCAGTTAGATTGGTACGCAACGGTTTTTATAAAATTGCTATTAGTCCAAGCGATGATGCTCTATGTATTTAAAGCCAATATTTTAAGAGTATCCATTGTTAAATCTAAATTAACCATTGATCAGTTACGGTACGAATTCCAAAATACCTAGCGCTAGGAACCGAGCATGAGCGAAACAAATGACAAAGATAACCCACACTCAGCCGATGACTCTTCGCTGGAGAGGGCAAAACCAAATAACACAAGCGATTCAACTAAATCTAAAAAACCACAAAACAAAGGCGCGGCGTCAACATCCGCAGTGGCCGACAAAGCATTGACAACACCGCAAAAAAATAAAAAAACCGATAAAAAATCAGCTCCTGCCATTGGCAATGTAAAAAAAACAGCCGCACCACGGCGTGTTACCCTGCTGATCTTATTCGTGTTGCTTATTGTTTTTGTTGTTGCTGGCACCAGCTATTGGGTGTTTGGGCAAAACCAACAATTGGCCAAATCACTGACTGCGTTTTCCGCCCAACAAAGTCAGCAGGATAACAACCTAACAGCGTTGCAATCACGGCTGGATCAGCTCAACCAGCAACAGCAGTCACTTGATAGCAAAATCGCACAGGCAGAAAAAGCCCAATTTACCGCCAAGCTTTCCTTTGAACAGGTAAGTGCACAGCTTCAGGCCATGGCAAGTGAAAAAGGTAAAGACCCACTATTATGGAGGTTATCGGAAGTTGATTATTTATTGTCGATTGCAAATCATCGGCTTTTATTAGAACGTGATATTCAAACTGCAAAAGTTGCCTTACAAGATGCCGATACTCGCTTGAAAGCCATCGGTGATCCGGCCCTAATCATCATTAGAGAAAAAATAGCCAGTGAAATTAATCAATTAAATTCAGTATCCGTACCGGACATCGCCGGGTTGGCAGCACAAATAAGCGGCCTGATGGACGGCATTGGACAACTACCCCTGGTTAAAAAAGAAATGACTTTCCAGCTGAATAAACCGGAAGCGGAGAGCATCGAAGGCAATAGTGCTGGTGAGTGGGCAAAAAAATTCTTCAATGACATTGTTTCAGGTTTATTCCAAATTCAGCGGACTGAGCAAGCTATTGAGCCGCTGTTATTACCGGATGAAAAGCACTATTTATCGCAAAACCTGGGTTTGAAACTTGAACAGGCCAGGATTGCTTTGTTGCATGCAAATACAGCTATTTTTCAACGTAATTTAAGAGACATCCAGCAATGGGTACAGCGTTATTTTGACCAGGAGAGCGCTTCCGTCACGAATCTGCTGCAAACCGTACAGCAATTGCAATCAATTGATCTGGCACCTACATTACCGGATATCAGCGCGTCGTTGCGTGAACTTCGGTCCTGGATAAAACGCCAGCAGTCAATCTACAGCGGCTTGAATAACCATCAGTCGTGGTCGCTCTCGGATTCATCATCCCCGCTGGCTGATAACCAACAAAACATGCTAATCCATAATACGTCAATTGATATGGTTATTGCCGATACCAATAAGGCAATAAAGATAATGACGGGGAGTCGTCATAACCGTCAACTGAATCAGGTAACGCCATGAAATTATTACTGATTGTCATTGCCACCGTGTTGGCGGCAGCAATGTTAACACTGGCCGCGATGAAAGATCGTGGTTATGTGTTGATTAATTTTCACGGCTGGACTGTAGAGTCTTCACTGGTAACCTGGTTGGTACTATTGATACTACTTTTTGTGACATTGCACTTGGGACTGCGTTTTATCTATAAGTTATGGCGTGTACCTCATGATTTACACGATTGGCGTCGGCAGCGCCGTATTGATCGTGCCAACAAAGCGTTATTGTCAGGCTTAGTGGCGCTTGCGGAAGGTAAGTGGCAACAGGCGGAAAGAGAGGTTGTTAAATTTGCCAGCGACAGTGCTTCACCGTTGCTCAATTATCTTGCAGCGGCCCGTGCCTCTCATGAATTAAACGAGTTTGACCGACGTGACCGTTATTTAAAAATGGCCAACCAAAATGCTAATGGTGCAGACGTTGCTGTTAAGCTCACTCAGGCACAACTACAGTATAATCAACAACATCTAGAGCAGGCGCTTGTCACATTAAAGCATGTGCAGCAAACGGAACCCAAACATAAAACAGTGATAAAAACACTGGCCCGGCTTTATGCAGAATTAGAGGACTGGTCGAACCTAGTGAATCTTATACCCCAGCTTCGAAAATATAAAATGCTAACATCCGATGAAATCTATCAAATAGAAAGACAAGCCTATGCCAATTTAATCAATCATTCCCAAGGTAACAAGGCTCAAAGCTTGTCCCAAGTGTGGTACCGGATGCCGGTAGAAATGCAGCATGATTTGAAATTACTGATTAGCTATATAAAGCAACTGATCAAACAAGGTGGCAGTGACGTTGCCGAGCCTCTAATTCGAAATGCCCTTAAGCGGCAATGGAGCGATGAATTGGTGTATTTGTATGGGTTAATTGACGGTGCCGATGCAAAAAGCCAATTGGAATATGGCGAGAATTGGCTGCAACAGCATGAAAACAATGCTATTTTGCTATTGACCCTGGGACGTTTGAGCCTGCGCAATCACTTATGGGGAAAAGCGCGCAACTATTTTGAAGCCAGTATTGGTGCCGGTGGACCCGCCGAAGTTCACAATGAACTGGGTCATTTGCTGGAAAACCTGGGCGAAGCACAAGCCGCTAGTCATTGTTATCGCGAAGGTTTAGCAAAGCTACATGGACATGAAACAACGGCATCCATAGTGACCGCTCCCTTGGAATTGGAACATAAACCGGCTAACAACCCATTGCCAACGGCAACTGAAGGTGTGCGTTACAAAGCCATGTAGTGTATAACAGTAAGGTAAGTCAAGTTGCACGTCGTGTTGCTGTGCGAAGAACAAACGTTGTCAGCTTGTGTCGAACAAGCAATGATCTGTCAGTAATGATTATTTGCTAAAAGTACAGCCCCTACACGTCGGATTTAAACCCAGCCAGCCGAGGTTTGAGTCCAATTGGATTATTGCGATAGTTGCAGGGAGAATTCATCATGGCTATAAAACTGTTTTTAAGTGTATTAATGCTGGTGGCATTTACTTTTGTACAGGTACAAGCTGCTTCCAATAGTATGCGTTGTGGTACTCGTATTATCTCTAAAGGTGATACTAAGGTAGAGATTTTGCTAAAGTGTGGTGAGCCCATGCTTAAAGAAACAATCGCTATAAGAGAGCACAGCAAAGAAGTTCAGTTAAAATCAGTGGCGGATTTCATGGCGAACAAAAATAACCATAGTATCAATCATGCTGCCGAAAATACCGCATCCAAGTCACCAAGACACCAATTTGGTCAAATTAATCTTGAATCCAGTGTTGCGTTGCCCATTGACCGCTGGACTTATAATCTTGGCAAAGGTCGTTTTTTACGTATCCTGATTTTTGAAGGCGGTACGTTGGTTAATATTGCCGCTGGTGATCGAAGTTAAGTTGCCGTCTTGTGAACCCATGCAAGTAACAACTCAGGCAAAGCAGTGTAAGTTCACGTTAGGATTTTTCAAGCGATAAAAATATTTAATCGGTTTTTTTGGGTTCCTGAAATTCAAAGGCATCCGAAAAATAATTTTCCACTAATAATTGATGGCTTGGTAGGCTGGTTTTTCCTGCTGCGACCATGGCAGGTGGACCACACGCATAGACCTCAAAACCAGATAAATCCTTGAAGTCTTCTAATATTGCTTCATGTACCCAACCTGTTCGAAAATCGGTGGAGGTGCTGGTTGGCTCTGAAAGCACTGGAATATACTGAATATGAAGGTAATCCTGCGCCCACTGTAACGCCAATTCGTGCATATACAGATCCTGGCTGGTTCGTGCCCCCCAATATAAATACATATCGCGAGTTATACCCTTCAGCAGGGATTGCTCTACAATACTTTTAACGGGAGCGAAACCAGTGCCACCAGCCATCAGAATAACGGGTCGCTCCGAGTCTTCCTTCAGAAAAAAATTGCCGTGAGGGCCTTCAATGCGCAAAATAGTTTTGAGTTGCAGTTCGTCGAATACAAAATGCGTAAAATCGCCACCTTCAATGAGGCGAATATGCAATTCAATCAAATGATTGTCCTGTGGTGCATTAGCGATTGAAAAACTGCGTCGGCGACCGTCGGCCAATAAAATATCAATATATTGTCCCCCTACAAATTGAAAGGTTTCGGCGGCGGGTAATTTAAGCTTAACGCCGATCACGTCATGGGACAGCTGCGTTTTTTCGACAACCCGGCAAGGCAATTTTTTAACCTCGGTTTCGTTCAACGTGGGTAACAAAGGCGCGTTGATGGTTAAATCACTCAGCGCTTGTGCTTGGCAGAAAAGTGCTACCTGTGAATCGAATTCTTCCTGCGTTAATGCAATGCTGTCCTTACTGGGATACGTTATTTCACCTGATAAAACGAGACCTTTGCAGCTACCACAAATACCATTGCGACAGCCATACGGTATTGCGATATGTTGTCGTAATGCGGCGGCGAGGATGGACTCGTTTTTTCCCACAGTGAAACTCAGGTTGCTTGGTTCGATTTTTACCACAAAACTCATTTTATAATTTACCTTTTTGTTTACCGATAATACCCGATCAATATTTCGCACGGGGCTCATGTGTCCGGTGGCGCGATACAGGAGGTTAGCGAGAGTTTATTACAAAGTGAAACAATGGGCACGAAATAACGTTACTAGGGAGGGCGTTCTCATTTAATACAGCAGTGTAGCCGTATTAAATGACGAATAAACCATGGACGGAAATAGTTTCAGACGTTATGCTACGCCTAGCATCACGAAAATGGGAATTTAAGTGTGCAGTGTGCATTGTATGTATCGCTCGAACGGTACTGGTTTAGCAGCATAAGACCGTCGGGAAGACATTGCAGGTTATGCGCCTAATCTGAGAAGGTAAAACCTAGTCACAATCATTGGCGCCCGTAGCTCAGTTGGATAGAGTGTTGGCCTCCGAAGCCAAAGGTCACAGGTTCGAATCCTGTCGGGCGCGCCATTTTGCTCTTCTCTTAGCCCCATCGGGGTAAAATCGATACTACCAAAAAATCTCCTGTTCTGGGTCGTCTGCGTAACAGGCTTTCTCGAAGTTTATTGTATGGTTTTGTTGTGCGCGCGCTACGCATTCACTTGTACGGCAAAAGAGAAACAAGCATTTCAAAAACCCCCGATCGTACCTACCGGGTGAAGATTCGCAAACGGGGCTATTTCCATACCTTCTGAAATTTCAACAAAAAGACTTTGGCTCAACGCTGGGGCGCTACAGTCAACATCAGGAAAGAATTCAGCGGAATTCAGGTCCTATTTTAATTTAAACGGATTTTTGAGAATAGTCAATGTAAACAAGTGGTTAGCGGACCTTCGTCCAATCCGCTTAAATCAACATGCTATTGGATCGGCCCCGAAGCCAAAGGTTACAGGTTCGCATCCTGTTGGGCGTGCCATCTTTTCCTCCAGCGCCAGATGCCAGTGTATTGTCGCCATTGCGCTTTTTTGCAGTACGGGTTGATTACTGCCAGAAGTTTTCATTTTCGCCTACTTCATACCCAGCATGACTAATGTGATATCCCTCACATCAAAAATGAGGGAAATAGCAATAGTACCCAGTAAAAGCATGATCCAAATACCATAGGGGCTAGTTGGCTTAAAGGATGTATTCTTTAGATCACGTTTTATTAAAATATACGTTAACGGTATCCACACAAGAATATGCGATATGCCAGTAAGTATCCCCCGGCTTTGCCGGGGGATACTTACTGAAATATTGTGTTTCACCACATTTACTTAAAAAGGGTGAGCATCCGCTACGAGTATGTAGAGCAGGTTTTTTTATCGCGATTGATGTTGTTGCGATTCACCGCGCCAGTCACGATAATTGATTGTGAAAAACACGCTCTATACCTAAATCGTTATGGGTATATATGTTATCCAACTAATTATTTTAAGACCATTTGCTTTCCTTTTAAAAGATCTAATGCCTACACCCAAACTCATCATTGTTAGCCTTGTTACAGCGTTGATCCCAATTTGGTTGATGTCGTCAAAATTATCACTTTGCGGCTAAAATTACTTCCGTACAGATTAACAATAAAACAATTCGATGTGTTAATTTGCAACTTATTTTTATAAAAACCAGAGCGGCGATCAAAACAATGTTTAGTGTTACACCGTATCCTGAAAACAGCTTGCGGTTTTGTTAATAAATAAATGATGCATAATTTGAACAGTTAATACTACCATCAAGCCCCATTCAATTTGCATCATGCGGTAATATGCATTGTTATTATTCGGTTTTGGCATCAAAACTATTTTATTCAAATATTTTTGGACTTGATCTGCGTTAAATAGTCCCGCCTCATTAATGGCTTGTTTGCCCATGTAATGAGCCAGTTGTGCGACGTTATCCTTGGTAAAAAACCATTCCCGTATCGGCGTATAAAAAGCACGCTTCTTAAAATGATAAGGATGATCAGGTAGGTGAGGCATCATTATTTTTCGTAAAATATATTTTTCATCCATACCGTTCAATTTAAGTTCGGGGGGAACCTGAGCCGCCAACTCAACTAAAAGATGATCCATGAATGGCACTCTGGCTTCCACGCTGTGCGCCATACTCAAACGGTCACTTTTCCAGAGAATCCATCCCGGCAAACGTGTCTTGGTTTCAATATACAGAGATTGATTCAAGGGCTGACGATTTTTTAATTGTGGCCGCATTTTTTCGACCAAGGCATCCATTTGTGGGTCTTTCAACATTAATGGCAACAGCTCTTTGTTTAACAAAGAGCGACCAATGGTGCCCAATAATTGCCAGTTATCGAACCAGCTTGGGTAACAACCAAATTTATCGATCACGCGGGCTTGGCGCTCTGCCTGGTGCAGGCCCGCGAGCATTCGCAAATGTGGCTGAGAAAAATCGCTTGCGAATTGATTGTAATAATAAGACCGTCGTTGCGCAGGATCTTCTAATGCGTTGCCCCATACACGTATCGAATCTTGGCGATAACAATCATAACCTGCCAGAATTTCATCCGCTCCGTCCCCAGTATAAACCACTTTATAGTGACTGGATTGCACTAACTGCGACAACATAAAATGGGGAATATCCACTGCTACACGTTGAGGTTGTTCCAGATGATAAATAGCCTGTTCCAGTAGTTCTAAAAAACCACCTGGTCGATTATCATCAATCGTTAACTTATTATTGGGAACGTTAAGGTATCGCGCTATATTTGAAGAAATATCTGACTCATCGTTGTCAAGATTAGAAAAGCCAATGGTGTAAGTTTGAACGTCATTTTTATAATGTTTATTTAATAAATAAGTTGTCGTTGCTGAGTCAATGCCACCGGACAAATAAGCACCAATTGGTACTTCGCCTATCATATGACTGATAGCGGAATCATCCAACGCCGCTTCAAATCGTTGTAACCAAAAAGATTCATCGCTGCTATCGTAAGCATCGGCCTCGGGAAATGATAAATCCCAGTAAGACTTTATTACTGGTCTTGACCGGGCGTGAAGGCTCAGAGTATGCCCTGGTTCAAGTTCGTAAATAGACTGAAAAGGCGTATTGGGCGTAACCGAAAATTGATATTTTAAATAATTCACAATCGATTGATGATTAAACTTGGGTTCAACAAGACGAGAAGCGAAAATGGATTTTATTTCAGAAGCACCTACCAACACCGTTCCATCCCAATAATAAAAAATGGGTTTGATTCCCAACCTATCCCGCGCAACAAAAAGCCTGCCTGTTATTTTATCGTGCACGGCGAAAGCAAACATGCCACGTAATTGATTCACACAGGTTTCGCCATCGCGAATAAACAATTGCAAAATCACTTCTGTATCAGAGTGGGTTTTAAATTGAACTTTCTGCTGTTCCAGTTGGCAGCGTAAGGTTTTATAATTATAAATTTCACCGTTAAAAACAATCGCAAAGCGACCGTCATCTGATTGCATCGGTTGACTACCGTCCTTAACATCAACAATGCTTAACCGGCTGTGGCCGAGGGCAACACTACCCCGCAGCATTGTTTTTTTTTCATCCGGCCCTCGATGTAGTATCGCGTTTACCATTCGTCGTATCGTTTGCTCATTTATTGATTCGTCATGATCATTACTAGCATTATTGTTATATATAAACGTGATGCCGCACATATTTTTTAATACTCAGTCTGATAAAAAATAAAGAAAGCTAGACTACGATAACGCATCTCATATGTTAAATGAAGAAAATCAAATCATGTTTAAACCAATAAAATGCTCGTTCTTTGCATCTCTGTGTGAATAATAGGTTTAAGCCATACAATGTTAATCTAAAGCATCAAAAAATTTTATGTCAGTTTACTATTATTATGGGCATTATTAGTATAGAGTTTTTAAAGACGACTTCGTTTACTAGGTGCTAACTACGGAGGTTTTTTTATGGTCAGTGAATATAAAGCAATTGCATTTCATAAAATAGAAGCTAACGCTAAAGTGGATCGTCGAACCATTAACCGGGCTACCGATATCACGCCGGACCACCCTGCGATATTGGTGATGACCGATTTTAAAGATACCACCCCTTTCAGCATCCAAGGAACTGCATCTATTAATGCTACCAATGAAAAAATGATAGCCTGTGGGGTGAGGTTATTGTTTGTTACTGATCACAACGATAACTTATTGGGTTTAGTGACAGCAACTGATGTGTTAAGTGAAAAACCAGTGAAATACATGAAAGAACACGGTGGTCAATATAATGAAATAATGGCCCAGGATATTATGATCCCTAAACACGATCTAGATGTTCTGTATTTGTCAGACGTTGAAAAATCCAGCGTTGGTAATATTATTGAAGCCATGAAGGATTTGAAGCGTCAACATGCATTAGTTGTTGAAAAAAATGAGGCAGGTGTGGAGATTATCCGTGGCATTTTCTCTACCGCTCAAATTGGTCGACAATTAAATATAACCATTGAGCCAGTGGTTCGCGCCAATACCTTTGCTGATGTTGAGCGCGCTATTGTCTCTGCTTGACCGCGTTAATATTATGGAATGTGCACGTTCCGATACTATACCCGTAGCGCATCGCTGTTTGGAATTTTAAATACATAAAATCAATAGGTTAGATGTTTCACCTTTAAATTTTACTACCGCGCAGCTTGCGCAGCGGAAAAGCCATTTGTACCATTCAGGCTGCATTTAAATGAGTTTGATGGTGTTGATCTCCACTATTGCAACATATATTTAACTTATTGATATTACATAGCTGATGTTACGCACGCGTAATAATAAATTAATGACTTACAGCTTTTACGTGATGCCACAACCCGCATTTTGGCTGAGGCCTGCGTAACATCAGTTACATAAAATAAATCCCGAACAGCTGTGACCCGTAGCGATTGAGATTTCGGCATTCATTGTAGACTCTTTTCATTCCCTAGCGATATTAACGTTTTTTTCTTAAAGAAACTACTTTTGGTGCCATGAAATGAATATGACGAACACTGAACACACCTCAATCTTAAATGCTACGGGTATTTACGGATGATGGTCACCAACGGTAACAAAATTCACGCATCAATAATTCTTAAGCGCTATTGAGCTGTAGCGAAATAATAACGTAACACAGGATCTACCGTCCTGATGTTTTCTTGAGGTGCGTAAATTGTATATTCGATGGATTTCGATATTATTGCGAAGCAATGAAGTGACGACTGATATTCGGAGTGCTCATTGATTGGCCAAGCAAAGTGAGAAATACCGTGTTAATGCTACCAAAAAATATTGGCCAATAAACGGGGGTTGACAATATTGGGTCTGCCAAACATGCCTGAATTTAGTGAAAAGG
This sequence comes from Gammaproteobacteria bacterium, assembly GCA_013152545.1. Taxonomy (GTDB): domain Bacteria; phylum Pseudomonadota; class Gammaproteobacteria; order SZUA-152; family SZUA-152; genus JAADGF01. Next base: position 459 of record JAADGF010000108.1, on the reverse strand, counting down.
CTCTGACAGTATATACTGTCAGAGCCTTTGGTCACACACAATTGCAATGCATTGGCATTTAAGCAGAGATTGGTGTTCTCCAGTCATCCGAACCAGACGTACCTGCGATCTCATGATTCCAGGTAATCATACGATAGGCAAATGACAGTATTTCAAGATGCGTAAATTGCGCATTCGCAGGATCTTGGCAATTAGGCATATCGGTCTTGATGTCAACAAGAATCGCGTCATCCAGAATAGTGGTGAAATAATTTTCTTGTGAACCTGCTGTGGAAGTACGATACCACTTCAACTCCACTTTAGGTAAACGCTCACCAGAACACAGGGCTTGAAACAATAACGGCGATGCTTTATCGATGATTTTAGTGATGACGATCGGTGCATGCACACGTTGCCCACTGGGTTGTCCACTTTGTGGATCGCGAGGAATTGTAACGTTGTGCTTAACGGCCTGAATCA
>JAADGF010000004.1 GCA_013152545.1 Gammaproteobacteria bacterium | reverse complement strand
CTGGCACCAAACCAGAGGATGAGCACGTAGGTGATTTTGTTGATGTAACTTGCCGCCTGGCTGGCGATGTTGCCGAGATTGTCTGCACGAAAGCTGGAGCGCACATAGCCCGCCAGTTGTTCTTCCCAGCGGCGGCGCATTTGCGGTTCGATGGCCATGGATTTGAGTGTTTCCACGCCGTTCACGGATTTCACCAAAAAGGCCTGGTTTTCTGCGCCACGGTTAAATTTTTCATGCAATCGGGCACGCAGAATGGGAGTGATAATTACCGAGAGCAGTATGTAAAACGGGACGGAGCCCAGCACGATCCAGGTCAATGTGGGACTGAAATAATACATGACGCCGATAAATACCACGGTGAAAGCGAGATCGATCACCAGGGTTAATGCAGAGCCGGTAATGAAGTTACGAATGCTTTCCAGTTCACGCACACGCGGTACTGTTTGGCCGACCTGCCTTGCTTCGAAGTAACTCAGTGCCGCATCCTTTAATTTAAGATAGTGACTTAAGTGCCATACTCAACCCTTTGATATAAATAAGGGTGTTTGATTTGGCTGAAATTTTCATGATTGTAACGTTATGGTTATAACGTTAACTGAAAAGCAAGAATAAAATTGTCTCATTATGAATGTTGCTTGTGAATCACCCGAAGCGAATAACTTACCATTGAGTCATTGGGGTTTATCGTCACTTGTTGAGGAGTTACAATCGAGCAATGGCTAAAGCTTTCAAATGGACTTATCGCGGGGAAGCACGTTACAAGCATCGGGGATGAATTTAAAGGATGAGGCACTGGTGTATGTTTGCCTATCAGCGGTTTGCTTGAATCGCTAGTCGTTTATCAGGACGGTTCTGTTGGTTGGGTCGTTGGGAGTTTTTTTATACAATGACCGGCATTTTTATAATAGCCACGCTTACAATCCCAACCATTGCCAAGATAATTGAGTTTGCCATTTTCAGGTATTTGTATTGTCAGGCAGGCATTTTCCTGTTTGAGATAACCGGGTCGGCACTCCCAGCCGTTACCGAAATAATTGATTTTTGCATTTTCCGGAATTTCCACTTGGCGACAGGTTTGGTTTTGCTGAATAAAGCCAAAGTGGCACTCCCAACCAGTACCCAACTGATTAAGGCGGGCGTTATCGGGCACTGATACTTCGATACAATCATTGTTGTGTTGTCGGTATCCTCGATTACATTTCCAACTGTTACCATAATAGTTTATTTTTGCATTTTCGGGAATAATCATTGCGATACATTCATTATAGGATTGGCGAAAGCCTTGTTTGCACTGCCAGTCGTCACCAGCATAATTAAGTTTGGCATTCTCGGGTAATACCACTTTCTGGCAGTTAGGTCCATGGCGGCGGTAGCCCCGCAAACAGACCCAATTGGTACCGAAATAATTGAGTTTTGCATTTTCGGGGATCTCAATCGTATTGTTTTCAACGGGGACTACGTTGAGTGATGTTGTGCCGGATGACGGTTGTTGTTCCGGTGTATCCAACAGTGCCTCGCGATCATAAAACTTGCCATTTGGGTGAAATAAATAGTGAGGTTCCACATAGCGGCCATCGGGGCGCTGGTACCCTTCCACCCAGGGTGCGGCTGCGTTGCTGATTTGAGGAACTACCAGGAAAATTAAACCGATCATGGTGACGAGGTGCAATGCAGCGTGACGGGGTGAATGGGGTGTTTTTATCAACGGCATGAAGGATTAATAATGATTAATGATGGCTAAGATTCTATTTAAACAATGTGCTTAGCAAAAATTGTAACAATTATTAATGGTTTATCATAATTTATCTTAACGTTACGGTTTGACTGTAAATCCAATAAAACACATTATAATTTACTTATAATTAATTGATTTAAATAAAAAAATAATATTTATTTCGTGTAGCTGTATTTTGCAGGCATTATGGTTATTCCATTAATAAAACGTGGTAAGTTATTGTTGTGCTTAGCTGAACGTCAAATCACTTTGGAATTGTAATGATATTTCGGTTTTTCTATAAAATAAAATTATATATAAGCAATAAAGCATTATATTTTTATAAATTGTTTTATTATTGTTAGCCCAACGGTACTGCTTTTTTCTGGGTGAAATTGACAACCGGTAATCCCTGCATCGTTGATCACTGCTGCCAATGGTGTGTCGCCATAACAGATGCTGGCGAGTTCATGGTGAGAATTGGTTACTTTTGCGTGATAAGAATGTACAAAATAGACACTCATTGCTTGGTTTGTGTTTTCCAGTACTGTGCCGCACCAGTTTCTATTCGATTGTGATGCATGAAGTTCGTGCCAGCCAATATTGGGAATTTTAAGGGTTATCCCGTTATGTGTTGTTTTTGGAATGGCAAGTACCTCGCCTGCAATCAGTCCCAGTCCTGGGGTATCGCCAAATTCAGTACTCCGGTCAAGTAACAGCTGCATACCAAGGCAAATACCAAGCAGGGGGCGTTCAGTGTTAGCAAAAGCGTGTATTGGCTCGACTAAGGCGTTATCGCGCAATTTTTGCATTGCCAGGCCGAAGGCGCCGACGCCGGGGAGTACCAGGCGCTCGGCTGTTGCAATTTCATGGGTATTCGAGGAAAGATTGACTGTCGCACCGCAGTATTCAAACGCCCGGCAAACACTTAATAAGTTGCCAATACCGTAATCGATAATTGTCACTGTATTCGCCACGTATTTTTGACTCCTTTTTTGTCAGTGGCTGATCTACACTTCTTCACCTTCTTCGATTTTCTGATGCACATTATGAATTCAGAGAATTGATAAGAGTCAAGTTACCGGATTATAAACGTCACTATTCTTCACGATGGTTGGCGTACGGTAATATTGTGTGTCGTGGCATAATGACGCATATCGTTAAAGCTAACTTGCTGGTAATGCAAGGCGGTGGCGATAGCGACGGCATCAGCATTACCCTTGAAAACAGCATCTGACAGGTGTTTTAGTTCACCAAAGCCACCACTTGCGATGACTGGAATAGTGACTGCACTGGAAACCGCGTGTATCAGTTCTGTATTGAATCCTTTCCGCATACCGTCGCAGTCTACCGAGGTTAATACGATTTCACCGGCACCCAACGATTCGCCTTGTTTTGCCCAATGAACCACATCCTTGTGGCTTGGTTCACGTCCATTGTCAGAATACGCTTCCCAATGGCCGTTTCCTTTGTGTTTTGCTTCAATCGATAATACCATGCATTGTGAACCAAAGTGTTTGGCGACGTCAGTAATTAGCATGGGTCGTTGGATGGCGGCGGTGTTGATGGCTACTTTGTCAGCGCCAGCGCGTAATAATGTGTCCACATCACCGACATTTCGTATGCCGCCACCCACTGTAAAAGGGATAAAGATATTTTGCGCAGTGTAACGTACTACGTCAGACAGGTTATTGCGTCCATAAAGGCTAGCGACACTGTCCATGTACAGTAACTCGTCGGCACCTTCCTGATAGTAACGCATGGCAAAGGCATTGGGGTCACCAATGATGCGCAGGCCTTCAAGTTGTACGCCTTTAATGAGGTTGGGGCCTTTGATGTCCAGGCGGGCGATAAGGCGGATATTTGTCATTATACAGTGCTAGCGAATAACGTGGTTGTTTAAATGGAAGCGTAGTGTTTATGTTGTTTATCCAGTTGTTGTTGTAATAAAAATTCAGCCAATTTCATATCCAGATTATCATCCACGTCGATGGAACGTTCTTTGCTCATCATGTAGGGTACGGTATCGTGGGTTATTAATGCGGGATTTGTTTTTAAGCTTTGTGTTTTTATAATGTATATTGCACCGTTTAATACTTGTATCAGGGGCAGTTGCTGGCGCGGTTTGTTGCTCAGTTCCTGGTTCAGGAGCGGGCGAATTGCCCCTTTTTTATTGATAGTGAACATCCAGTAGGGGCTTTTGTCCGGTTCGGTGACGGACACGCAACTGTTGGCATTGGCAGTTATTAGCGTGTTAATTGCATTGTCAATGTCTTCAGTATTGCGTAGTGGGCTCGTTGGTTGCAGTAACACCACCATATCGTAATGTGGTAAATTATCTAATGCGTGGACTACCGCGTCGATGGTAGGCGAGTTGTCCTGGGCTAAATGCGGTGGTCGGACAAAAGGGGCTTCACAACCGAATTGTTTGGCAATTTTTATTGTTTCAGTGTCATCTGAGGAAATGATAATGCGGTCGATGTACTGTGATTGTGTTGCCGCTTCAATTGTCCATGCGATCATGGGTTTTCCGGCAATCGATTTGATATTTTTGTGTGGCAGACCTTTGGAGCCACCTCGTGCCGGTATCAGTGCGAGTACGGAATGGGTCTGTATCATCCAAATTGCTCCGAATACTCAAGGCCAGCCTGCTCATAATCTTCCATTCGGCCAATATCCATCCAGTATTCGGTGAGTGGAAAACTGCCAACTTGGGTTTTATTTTTAATCAAAGTTTCAAATAAGTCTGTCATATCAAAATATTGGTTTTTTGGTAAACTGCCCAACACAGCCGGTTCCAGCAAATAAATACCAGCATTGACGTTATGAAAATATACCGGTTTTTCCTGTAGATGGTTAATCTGATGGTTCTTTAATTCCACAACACCGTAAGGCACTTGGTAGCGGTACTCGCGAATACACATCGTGGCCTGATTGCCCTGCTTAAGGTGAAAACCAAGTAAGCGTACAAAGTCAACTTTGGTGAGTAGATCACCGTTCATGACAAAAAAAGGCTGATTGGGTGTTTCTGGCAATAAACTGAGTGCCCCAGCAGTGCCTAAGCGCTTATCCTCATGAATATATTCAATGTCTGCCCCCCAGTGGGAGCCGTTGCCGCAGTAATGGCGTATTTTGTCGCCGTGATAATTAATGCATATTTTAAAATTATAAAAACCTTGAGTAATAAAGTTTTCAATAATTGTTCCCAAAATGGGTTTATCACCGATTTTTAACAAGGGTTTGGGGTGCGAGTAGGTTAGCGGTCGCAAGCGTGTTCCCATGCCTCCGGCCATAATTACCACCGTATTGTCGCGCTTAGGTTCTTCGGGTACTTCACGGCGCGCTATGTCTTTTATGCATCCGTCGGCACCAAGCAGGGGCAGGTGTTGCAGGGTATGACGTTGCATTGAGCGTTGCCAGCTTTCGGGGTCTTCTTCAACGAGGCCGGTGATGGCGTTGGTGTTCATAATGCGCTGAACGGTGGAATCAAGTGTTTCGCCTTTAAGCAATGCACGGCGAATATCGCCATCGGTGATGACACCCAGTAAGTGGCAGCCATCATCAATAACCAATGCAATTTGCATGGCCGTTTTATCGATAAGCGCTAAGACCTCGCGCATGGTGGCGGTCGACGATATGCTGATTGACTTCCAATTGTGATTCATGCGAAACAACGGGGTCAATGTGACCCAATACATAATGATTGTTTGAAAAATATCAGGATAAATGCAAAAACTACGCCATAGCTTTGGTGCTTGCGATGTTGTGAGTCATCGTGACATAGCAAACAATACTGCTGTTAAAGTTGGCGTAGGGTTTGGGGTGGGCTATAGTTATTGAAATATACCCGTGGCGTTTGAGGTTTAGGTTATTAGTGTGCGTCATGTTCATTTTATGGCACCACCAAAAGTAGGCGCTTTTAGGCGAGGCGAAATGACACGTAATAGCGGGACTATAGCAAGGAATTTCAACGCAACCATGGAATAGAAGAGGACATGCAGTTATACCTAAATCTCAAACGCCACGGGTATATGTTAATAAATTCAACGATAAAAGTTTAGGTCTTCTTAATATGCTGGATAATAAAACCATTCTGATCACAGGTGGTACCGGATCGTTTGGCAAGCAATTCGTCAAAACCGTTTTAACCAAATTTAAACCTAAAAGGCTTATTATTTTTAGTCGGGACGAATTAAAGCAGTTTGAAATGCGTGAGCAGTTTTCAGAGCAAACCTATCCTTGCCTAAGATACTTTATTGGCGATATTCGGGATCGCAGCCGTTTGACCCGGGCTTTTAACGGTGTGGATTTCGTGATTCATGCAGCAGCCTTAAAGCAAGTGTCTACTTGTGAATATAACCCTATCGAAGCGGTAAAAACCAATGTAATGGGGGCGGCAAATGTCATTGATGCGGCAATTGACTGCAAAGTCAGGCATGTTATTGCCTTGAGTACTGATAAGGCGGTGAGTCCCATAAATCTGTATGGTGCGACAAAACTTTGTTCCGACAAATTATTTGTTTCAGCTAATAACTATAGTGGTGCTGATGGACCAAAATTCAGCGTGGTACGTTATGGCAATGTCGTGGGTAGTCGGGGTAGTGTCATACCTGTTTTTATGAAAGCACGGCAACACACGCATCTTGATATTACCGACCAACGGATGACACGGTTTTGGATTACTGTTGGGCAAAGTGTTAACTTTGTTCTGCAAAGCCTGCTCATTGCCCGCGGTGGTGAAATTTATATACCTAAGTTGCCAAGCATGAAAATTGTTGATCTTGCCAATGCGATTGCCCCCCACTGTAAATTTAACGTTATTGGGGCACGGCCAGGTGAAAAATTACACGAAATGATGATTTCTGAAGAAGATGCCCGTTATACACTTGATATTGGTGATTATTATTTAATTCTGCCTTTTTCAAAAAGTCATGAGATCGAAATGTTGACAACTTCCGGTGTTGGTGTGCGCTGCCCGGAAGGGTTTTGTTATAGTAGTCATCATAATGACCATTGGTTGACGAGGAATGACTTGGCACAAATGGTATCCGATATTAATATCCCTCTCTCATGACATTGATCGCCTTGCAGGGTGGCAAGCCAGTCAGAACATCTCTATTACCTTATGCGTCACAATTAATCGATGATGCTGACATCGAAAAAGTCATTGATGTATTGCGTTCACCGTTAATTACAACAGGCGCTATGGTGCAAAAATTTGAAGCCGCAATTGCCCGCTATGTGGGCGTCGAGCATGCGGTGGCGCTTAGCAGCGGAACCGCCGCGTTACATGCTGCGATGTTTGCCATTGGTATTCAATCAGGTGATGAAGTCATTGTGCCAGCGATTACATTTGTAGCGAGTGCCAATTGTATCGTTTATCAGGGAGGTAGGCCGGTTTTTGCGGATGTTGATGCAGATACCTTGTTGATTAACCCTGACAGCGTCGAGCGGTTAATTACCACAAAAACCCGCGCCATCATCGCAGTTGATTATGCCGGACAAGCTTGCGATTATGAATCTCTGCGTCGTATCGCGAGGCATTATCATTTACATCTCATCTCTGATGCCAGTCACGCCTTGGGCGGCAGTTATAAAAACGGCCGGATCGGTTCATTGGCTGATTTGACCACGTTTAGTTTTCATCCAGTTAAGTCGATTACCACGGGTGAGGGGGGGATGGTCACCACTCGAAATGCCTTATTTGCAAAGTACATCAAACAATTTCGTCACCATGGTATTAACGCAACGTCTGCACAAAGAGAAAAACAGGGTAGCTGGGATTACGACATGCAGTTCCTTGGATTTAATTATCGAATTACCGATTTTCAGTGTGCTCTGGGTTTGCAACAGCTTACCAAATTACCGCAATGGCTTGATCGGCGTCATTCCATTGCCGCTTATTATAATCGGTCATTTTCAAACCTGAAGTGCGTGACCCCTTTAGCGGTGCTTGAGGAGGACCGCCGTACTCATGCGTATCATTTGTATGTCATTAAGTTTGCGATGCAGCAACTGGATTGTACTCGGCACGAATTATTTAGCGCATTTCGAGCCGAAGGGATCGGTGTAAACGTACACTATAAACCGGTCTATTTACACTCATACTACCGTGATGCATTAACGGTCAAGCCAGGCCACTGCCCAACGGCGGAGCATGTTTATAATAATATGATGTCACTACCCTTGTTTCCAGGCATGGCACAACAGGATGTTGAGGATGTTGTATCAGTAGTTAAAAAAATTACAAAATATTATGCGATAACATAACGCTAGATTCAGCCGTTGAGCATTTCGATGTGACATCATCGGGTTCAACAGGTGGTTTTAGGATAATTTAGGTAATTTTAGGTAATTTTAGGTAATTTTAGGTAATGTGGCAATGACGAATTCCGTGCGTTTTATTGCAGAAGTTTCAAGCAATCATAACCAAGATTTACATCGCTGTATAAAATTTGTAGAGGCCGCTGCAAATATTGGGTGTGATGCTATAAAATTTCAATTATTCCGTATTGAGGAATTATTTGCACCTGAAATATTGGCCATTTCAGAACAGCATCGAAACAGAAAAGCGTGGGAGTTACCTTTGGCGTTTGTTCCCGAGATCGCTGCTCAATGTAAAATTAATTGTATTGACTTTATTTGTTCTCCATTTTATATTCAGGCGGTGACAGAGCTTAAGCCGTATGTGGATTGTTATAAAATTTCCTCTTATGAATTAATTTGGGACGAACTGTTAATCGAGTGCGCTAAAACTGGGAAACCCGTGATATTGTCCACCGGTATGGCTACAATGAGTGAAGTGCAACATGCTGTTGAGGTATTAAACACTAACAAAACCAGTGTCTGTGTGAATCCGGTGCTATTACATTGCACCTCATCTTATCCCGCACCTTATACTGATGCGAACCTCGCTGCAATTAATACTTTAAGGCAAGTAACAAATTGTCAAGTGGGGTTATCTGATCATACCGTACAGCCTGGCGTTTTGCATCGTGCAATCCATCGATGGGGGGCTGAGCTTATTGAATTCCATATGGATATTGATGGGCAGGGCGCGGAATATGCTCAAGGCCATTGTTGGTTACCCGACCAAATTGAAATCGTCATCCGGCAATCAAAAATCGGTCTTGAAGCGGACGGTAATGGCTACAAAGAAGCAATGCCATCTGAGTTGGCTGATCGTGTCTGGCGTGCTGATGCGGTTGATGGTCTGCGCCCTATACAGGCATTTAGAAGCACATACTTGAATCTAAGCCATGAACCCTCCCGGTAATTGCTCCTGCATTGCTTTACCTCTTGCATTATCCATGTGGATGTGTGAATAACGCCGATGATGTCTTAATGTTTGTGTTTAGCGTAGTTCCTTTTCCAACTCGCCTTTTGGCATGTCGATGTTATTGTCTTTGGCACCCGCTTGTATCAGCAGTTTTTCAATGCGACTATTATGCTTGGTTTGAGCGATAATAAGCGCTGTTTTGCGGTTGCTGGAAGTCGCGTTCACGTTCGCTCCATGGTTAATCAACAAATCAAGGGCTTTGGCATTGCCGGAGCGCGTAGCAAACATAATCGGTGTCCAGCCATTGTTGTTGCGCGCATTAACATCTGCTTTTCGGTTCAGGAGCAGTGCTAAGGTCGTTAAATCCGCTTTCTCGGCTGCATACATGATGCTTGTCCATCCGGCTTTATTTTTCGCGTTTATTGATGCTTGATTATCGATTAATATCGTTGCAATTTTTGAATGGCCATTGCGCACGGCAAAATGCAATGCGGTATCGCCGCGGCGATTTTTGATATTGGGGTCTGCTTTCCACTGCAATAATGTTCGGCATAAATTGAGGTGTCCAGCTTCTGCGGCTATCATCAGTGCGGTAAATCCTCGTTGGTTTATAGTGTCAGGATCGGCACCCGACTTAAGCAATGTTTTTAATGCCACGTTTTTTTTGTTCTTAGCCGCATAAGTTAGAGCAATATCACCTTGAATATCGGCTGTATTGGTGGCGGCGCCTTTTTTTAACAATAAACTAATAATTTTGTCGTGTGAGCGTTCAACAGCCAGCATCAGTGGGCTTAACCCGGCTTTGTCCAATGCATTCAGATTTGCTTTGTGGGCGAAAAGTACTTTAAGCGCATCGACCGAGTTATAAAGTGCCGCGAGATGCAAGGCTGTACGCCCCGTATTTTGGCGTTGATTGATATCGGCACCTTGTTCTAATAATTCAGCTACCGCAGCGGCCTTATTATGTGCTGCGGCCAACATTAACGGCGACTGTTTCAGGGGGTCTGTCAGATTAACGTTGGCGTCACCTTTGTCCACCAGTACACTGATGCTTTCTTTATGTCCTCTGAGGGCCGCTTCAAGCAATGCAAAAGATCCGGCGTCGTCTTTAATGTTGGCATCAGCTCCATTTGATAACAACATTTTAATGGCTTCTGCACGCCCATTGTAGGCAGCTTCTATGATCGGGGTTCTACCGTGAACCCCACGTTTGTTTGGTGATGCGCCAATTTCGATTAAATCGCGAATTCCGGCAACTCGACCTTCATTGGCTGCCCACATTAGAAGCTCGTTAATATCAATGGGTTTTTTGCGTTTTTTATTGGAGATAACAGTTCTATCAGTGGTCAAGGATGCATCGCTGATAATTTGTTTAATTTTTACTTTTGCAATTTCCACGTCTTGTTTAGCGGCGCGACGATACCACTTTTCTGCTTCTTTGATATTCTTGTCAGTGCCCCAGCCTTTTTGGTACATAACGCCCAAATTGTACTGGGCCACGGCATGGCGTTTGTCGGCGCTGCGCTTAAACCACATAAATGCCTTGTCCAGGTCTTTTTTGAAGCCAAGTCCGGTTCGGTACAGTACCCCTAAGCGGTATTGAGATTTTGAATGTCCGTTAGTAGCAAGTTGTCGCCATAATTTGATGGCATACTGCAGGTCTCTTTGCTTGGCCGCCTCCATTGCTTCTTCAAATACTTCATCGCCTTCTTCCTCTTTGGCGTGGATGCTTAGGCTTAGCGTCGAAAAAAGGGTGATTAGTGCTAGATAAATAATTACTATTGCTTTTGATCTCATTGCTTGAATGTCCGCCACTTAAAACGTAAGTCCATATTGTCCGTATCCTTCGCTAAGTTGCAAGGGGAATGCGCTAAAAGCCTAGAATATTTGTAAAATCGATTAGTGGAACCCGATGCTTTGGGGTTGCATCGAAACAAATTGGACAGATTGCAATGGATATTGTTTCGCTTTCAAGGTGTGGAAACACAGTGTGTCTCGCTATTTTTTGTAATGTTGCAGTGTTTCATAGGCTCATTGGTGATGGGCACTGGGTTAGTGGATATAAAACTTGTATTCGGCAAGTTTTTTGCTTTCTGGCTATATTAGGGTCTGTTGACGTTTCATTTTTGCCACTGTTGCATCTGAAAAGTGCCAATCAAGGTGCGAGGTGCGATCTTTCTGCCTTGTTAAACGAAAAAAGCGTCTCCAGCAGTGATAAAATGAAACGTCAACAGACCCTGGCATCTACGTTGAATATAAGGGTCGCGTTATAAGCGAGAACTATATAGACTTTGCAAACTAACAGTGATTGAGTGACTGCTTGGGTTTGCAGGGCAATGCCTTACAATCCATCGACTTTAGATAGGAAATCCACATGAATTTACATGAGTATCAAGCTAAAAAGCTGTTTGCTGATTATGGCATTCAAGTACCAAGCGCCCGTGTGGCTAGTAATGCAAAGGAAGCAAAACAAGCCGCCAAAGCATTAGGTGGTGACAGTTGGATTGTTAAGGCACAGGTGCATGCTGGAGGGCGGGGTAAGGCCGGTGGTGTAAAACGTGTTTCAAGCATTGCAGAGTTATCGCAGGTCACCGAAAAAATGCTAGGGACTCAACTGGTTACACCACAAACCACCGCTGATGGGTTACCGGTCAATAAAGTGCTTATCGAGTCACTGAGTGCCATTGAAGCGGAGTTGTATCTCGGTGTTTTAATAGACCGTAGTCGCAACGCTATTGTCTTTATGGCGTCACCCATGGGTGGCATGGATATCGAGGAAGTGGCAGCCAGTCAACCGGACCAGATTTTTACTGTTTATGTGAATCAAGTGGTTGGTTTACAGGCTTACCAATGCCGTCAAATCGCCTTTGCCATGGGGTTGGTGGGGCCTCAAGTTAAAGCGCTGACCAGAACCATGAATGGACTTTATCGTTTGTTTATTGAAAAAGACCTTAGCCTTATTGAAATCAATCCATTAGCTTCCACTGTTCAAGGTGAATTGTTAGCCTTGGATGCTAAAATCAATATTGATGATAACGCTTTATATCGGCAGCAGGCGTTGACGGAATTACGTGACCCGAGCCAGGAAGATGAACGAGAATACAAAGCAAAACAGCATGAACTGAATTATGTCACGCTGAATGGCGATATCGGTTGTATGGTAAACGGAGCCGGATTAGCCATGGCGACAATGGATTTGATTAAATTACATGGCGGTGAACCCGCGAATTTTCTGGACGTTGGTGGGGGAATAACCCGTGAACGCGTTGTGGAAGCATTTCGGTTGGTGATTTCTGATAGCAAAGTAACTGCAATATTGGTCAATATTTTTGGTGGTATTGTGCGCTGTGATTTAATTGCCGAGGGCATTATCCAGGCCATGCGTGAGATGTCATTGTCTATGCCGGTTATCGTGCGTCTGGAGGGCACCAATGTTGAGCAAGGCGCCGCACTGTTGAATCAAAGCGGATTGCCAGTGATTATAGCGCAAGGCTTGGCAGAGGCTGCGACGAAAGTGGTTAAAGCGGCCAGGAGGCTCAGTTAATGTCTATTATTATCGATAAAAAAACACGAGTAATCTGTCAGGGTTTTACTGGGAAACAGGGTACTTTCCATTCACAGCAAGCCATCGAATACGGCACAAATATGGTAGGTGGTGTTACCCCTGGCAAGGGTGGTTTGACGCACTTGGGTCTACCCGTGTTTAATACTGTAAAAGACGCGGTAACACAGGTAGATGCGAATGCATCGATGATATTTGTACCAGCCGCATTTGCTGCGGATAGTATTTTGGAAGCCGCTGATGCTGGGATCAAAGTGATTGTCTGCATTACTGAGGGTATTCCTGTATTGGATATGGTTAACGTCAAAGCGGCATTGGCTGGGTCCGGTGCGCGCTTAATCGGACCAAATTGCCCTGGCATAATTACGCCGGGCGTATGCAAAATCGGTATTATGCCAGGCGTTATTCATATGCCAGGCTCCATTGGAATCGTCTCCCGCTCCGGCACCTTAACTTATGAGGCGGTTTATCAAACCACACAAAGTGGTTTAGGGCAGAGTACTTGTGTTGGCATTGGCGGTGACCCTGTTCAGGGGACTAGTTTTATTGATTGCTTGGCGTTGTTTGAAGAAGACAGAAAAACCAAGGGTATTATTATGGTTGGTGAAATCGGTGGCACAGCAGAAGAAGAGGCTGCCGCTTACATTAAAAAGCATGTGAGAAAACCCGTGGTTGCTTATATTGCTGGCGTCGCGGCGCCTCCTGGCAAGCGCATGGGGCATGCGGGTGCCATCATCAGCGGTGGTTTGGGTACGGCGGATCACAAACGTTTAGCATTGGGTGCCGCTGGTGTCTGCATTGCGCATTCGCCTGCTGAAATGGGTAGTAAGATGCAAGCTTTCTTTAGTGGTTAACTGCAGGAGAATAGGGCGTTGTATAAGTTGTAATCACCTATTGATTCGCCAGATAACGAGCTGGATATATTGTTGGTCGTTGCTCCAGATAAGTGGTTCCTGTTATGCTCCAGACACAATAAACAATGCAAACAAGATCACATCAATAGCTCCTAACAGATCAGTATATGACGATGACAACACAGTTAAAAATAGCAATGGCGCAGATCAATTTTTTGGTTGGCGATCTGCTTGGCAATACCAAAAAAATTATCGAGTCTACTAAAAATGCGTGTTTTCATTTGGGGGCAGACGCTATTGTGTTTCCTGAACTGGCATTAACAGGATACCCGCCAGAGGATTTGTTATTGCGTCCTCGCTTTGTCGAGCAGGTGCAAAATGCATTACTAGAAATAGAGCGCAGCACGAAAGGTATTGATGTCATTGTTGGATACCCGCATCAGGGGCCTGATGGCTTGTACAATACTGCGGCGTTGATTCGTGATGGTGAGACGGTGGCCCGTTATCATAAGCAATGTTTGCCAAATTACAGTGTATTTGACGAAAAACGTTATTTTGTTGCTGGTTCAAAAGCCTGCGTGACCATCATTAAAGGTGTGCCGATTGCTTTGACCATTTGCGAGGATATTTGGAGCCCTGCTCCGATGCGGGCTGCTGCCGATGCGGGTGCGCAACTGATTATTAATATCAATGCTTCGCCTTATCATATTAACAAGCCGGAGGAGCGTGTTAATGTGTTGCAGCAACGCGTAAAAGAGAACAAGTTACCGATTTTGTACGTTAACCAGACCGGCGGTCAGGATGAACTTGTGTTTGATGGTGGTTCTTTGGTGATGGACACCGCAGGCAAAATTTGTAACCAGGCACCTGTTTTTGAAGAAGGCTTGTTTTTAGCTGAATTCACTGTTGAAAACACAACCGTTTGTCCCGTTGTCAATTCAGTGATGACTGAGCGTTCGGAGATAGAGGTCGCTTATCAGGCCTTGGTTGTGGGGGTAAGGGATTATGTGGAAAAAAATCGTTTCCCCGGTATTATCATTGGTCTTTCCGGTGGTATCGATTCAGCATTGACATTGGCAATTGCCGTGGATGCTATCGGTGCTGATCGTGTGGAAGCGGTGATGATGCCTTCACGCTATACCGCGCAAATGAGTATTGAAGATGCAAAAAAAGAATCTGAAATTCTTGGGGTTCAGTATCATGAGCTGTCCATTGAGCCCATGTTTGAAGCGACCTTGATGGTTTTGCATGAAGAATTTGAGGGGACTGAATTTGATGTTACCGAGGAAAACATTCAAGCCCGCTGTCGTGGTATGCTGCTTATGGCGTTATCCAACAAAACGCAAAAAATAGTCATTACCACGGGCAACAAGAGTGAGTTGGCGGTCGGTTATGCGACGTTGTACGGCGATATGGCGGGTGGTTTTAACGCCTTGAAAGATGTGCCAAAAACATTAGTATACAAAATGGCGGATTATCGCAACACGGTTACAGGGGTGATCCCTCAGCGCGTTATTCATCGCGCACCTTCTGCTGAGTTGGCGCCGAACCAGAAAGACACTGATACACTGCCCGATTACGGTGAATTAGACGGAATTCTTGAATCGTATGTCGAGGAGGATAAATCTTTTGAGGAAATTGTTGCGCTTGGGTTCAATCGCGCTATCGTGGCTCGTGTAATGCGTATGGTCGATGCTAACGAATATAAACGTCGGCAAGCCGCTCCTGGCGTCAGAATTACACAGCGTGCCTTCAGTCGTGATCGGCGCTACCCAATGACATCAGGGTTTAGAAGTGCGTCATAACAGAGCGGCTTGATCGATTTTTGAGGCCGAAAATCAGATCACTATCCTGTATTAAAGCCGCTGTTAGAGTCTGGAGTGCAAAATAATAGCTAAAAATAGCGAGACTCGGCAGTACACGGAGAATGATAACTAAAGAACTGAATGTAACGACTCAGTTTTCAGTCGTTGATTTACCCGGTTACAGCGGTAACTGATGTTACGCACTCTTGATTGTAAATCAATAAGTTACGGTTTTTCGTAAACGCTATAGTCTGTGTTTTTATTGAGGCCTACATAACATCAGTTATTGATATAAAAAGCGCGAACAAGCAAGGATAACGATGAAAAAAATTGAAGCGATTATAAAGCCATTCAAGCTGGATGATGTACGGGAAGCGTTGTCGGAGATCGGTGTAACGGGAATGACGGCGACCGAGGTGAAGGGGTTTGGGCGGCAAAAAGGGCACACTGAGCTCTATCGTGGTGCTGAATATGTGGTAGATTTTTTACCCAAAGTTAAAATTGAAACGGTCGTGGCGGAAGACCAAGTGGATCGTTGTTTAGAGGTGATTACCGATGCCGCCAGAACCGGCAAAATTGGTGATGGAAAAATATTTGTGTCGGCAGTTGAGCGAGCGGTTCGTATTCGTACTGGTGAGACGGATAAAGACGCATTATAACGTATACTTCTAATGCTAAGGGCGGCGTCAAAATTGAGAAAAAACTCGTTGTGTATTGACATGTGCATCAATTTCCAAAAGTATTTCCACTCATTTCATGTAAGGTGTCACGACAATTAGTATACGCGGCGTGTGTTTTTGTCTCAAAGTTGCTGATATTGGTGGTTAATTTTTCGTGAGTGCGTCGTTAATCATGTTATCGTTGAAGTCGGGATAGTTCATTTTCAGTACTTGTTGAGCATCATTCGCCAAGTCATGCATGTTCAGGTTTGTGTATGCCTTGGTGAGTAGTGCGAGTGCAGAAGGGATAGCCGGAGTTTGTGGGTAATTCTCCACGATGTATTTTGCCCGGTTTGCAGCGGCCACAAAGGCACCCCGTTTTAAATAATAACTGGCCACATTCAGTTCGTGTTTTGCTAGGGTGTTGCGTTGAAATTTCATGCGTTTCACACTGTCCGGGGCATATTTGCTTTTTGGGAATTTTTTTACTAACTCGGCAAAATAATTAAATGAATCCCGTGCTGAGCTGGGGTCTCGTTCCGAAGGGTCTTGCGGGGCGATGTTGTCTAACAGCGAGTCTTTTTTGTGGAAAGCGGCAAGACCGCGCAGATAATAGGCGTAATCCACTTTAGGATGACTGGGATGTAGTTTGATAAATCGCTCTGCTGCCGCGATCGCTGCATCTTGTTCCTGAAATTTATAATAAGCGTAGGCGGTTTCCAGCTGTGCCTGCTCGGCCAGTTTTCCAAATGGATAGCGAGATTCCAGTGTTTCGAAGTATTCAATGGCTAATTCATAATCACTGTATTCCATTTGTTGTTTAGCGGCTTTGTATAAGCGTTCAGCAGACCAGGTTTTGTGGTCTTCCTGATTTTCTTGAGTGGCGGCGCAGCCCCCTAATGTGAGTAAGAATGTAAGCAATAATGGGGGTAATATAACTCCTGTGATTTGCCGAAAGTCCGAAACCGTTAGATAATGATTAAAACTGACTGTTTGCATTTTTTTTCCTGAAAATAGACCAATCTGAGTGTCTGCTTGACGTAAAAATGAATCTGCTTGGTAAGCCCTGAATGCGTAAAGTTGCGTCTGAAAACACTAAGTTGTCATTAATTCAATGTTGTTAACTTAACATCAGTTAACCTGAGTGTTCTCAAAAGTGATTTTAAAGCAGTAACATTACGATTTAGCTTGCTATCCAACTCATGATGATATATCAAACTATTCTGGGTTGAACATGTCAAGATACCCTAATCGTTTTTTTTATTAACCGTTTTCACTAACCGTTTGTAATATAGCGTTAATTTGAGCCAGTGACTAATTCTATCGATAATCAAGATATCCTGCCGAATACCGTAGCCAACATTATACCAGATAGCTTGGCAGGTATGCGTTTAGACCAGGTTCTAGTGGCGTTATTCCCCGATTTTTCCCGTTCACGCCTGCAAAAGTGGATCAAGAACGGACAGGTTGTGGTAGATAACCAGCAACGAGTAAGACCAAAACACTGTGTAATGGGGGGGGAGCGGGTTGAATTAGCGATTATGGATGACGAGGAAAGTCCCTGGCTTGCAGAAAATATTCCGCTAGAAATTGTCTTCGAAGACGAGCAGATACTAGTTGTCAACAAACCTGCGGGAATGGTGGTGCATCCTGCTGCTGGTAATCGCTCAGGCACACTTTGTAATGCGCTGTTGCACTATGCACCGGAAATAGCGGTTGTGCCGCGTGTTGGCGTTGTGCATCGTCTCGATAAAGATACCAGCGGGTTGTTGGTAATCGCTAAAACAGTGGTTGCGCATAAAAAGTTGGTCGAGCAATTACAGCAGCGCACGGTAAAACGAGAATACCAGGCGCTGTGTTATGGTGTGATGACCGCCGGAGGTACGGTTGATGCCTCTATCGGGCGCCATGCCAGCAGCCGTTTGCGTATGGCCGTGGTGCCTAACGGCAAAATGGCCATTACCCATTATCGTGTGCAGCGGCGGTTTACTGCCCATACGTTGGTGCGGGTGCAACTTGAAACTGGGCGTACTCATCAGATTCGGGTTCATATGGCGTATGTTCGTTATCCATTGGTGGGTGACTATAGTTACGGCGGGCGAGCAAGAGTGCATTCGGGTTGCACAGAAGCGTTTGCTTCCGCATTAAGGAATTTTAAACGGCAGGCATTGCACGCAACGCAACTGGGGTTTACGCACCCGATGGAAAATCAGTGGATGCAATGGCAGGTAGCAATGCCTGAGGATATGCAGGGTTTGGTGGCACTTGCGCAGCAGGATAATGATCATACCTCGGCGCAGACATAATGCGATACGGATTGCTATGCAGCAAGTACTGAAATGGGTCTGTCCCGACTGGCCGGCACCTGCCAATGTTCGGGCTTACAGCACTACGCGGCAGGGTGGCAATAGTACGGGTGCCTATGCCTCGATGAACCTGGGGGACCACGTTAAGGATGACCATGGTATAGTGCAGTATAACCGCCGGTATTTGACTCAGGTTTTACAATTACCGTCTGAGCCTTGTTGGTTATTTCAGACTCACAGCAGCGTTGTTGTTGATATTGGTGTTAATCAGCGACCGAATCAGAACGCAGATGCGGCTTTAGCGCGTCGACCGGGGTTGGTTTGTGTGACTTTAACGGCTGACTGTTTGCCTATTCTGATTTGTAATCAACAAGGCACGCAGGTGGCGGCGGTGCATGCCGGTTGGCGTGGACTGGCTGGTGGTATTATTGAAAACACTGTTGCGGCGTTACTGCAATATGGAGGGTATCAACCCGGGCAGTTTTTGGCATGGCTGGGACCGGCTATTGGGCCAGCGGCGTTTGAGGTGGCGGATGATGTGCGCAATGCCTTTATACAATTTAACCAGTGCGCCAAAACGGCATTTGTGCCGCTAACAGGTAACAAATGGCTAGCGAACATGTATCTGCTTGCGCAACAATGTTTAAATAGACTAGGCATCGAACAAGTGCATGGTGGTGAGTTTTGCACTGTTACCCAATACCAACAATACTATTCCTACCGCCGTGATGGTAACACCGGCCGTATGGCCAGTTTGATTTGGCTGGATTCAGTTCCTCAGGCGGTGGTAGGGTTCGCGCGTTAACAGCCCCCGATTAATTGAGAACGCCACCCCCTAGGTGACGCTGGTGTTCATCGTATGGTATGACTGTGTTGGTGGACAGTTTGTCACTGATGAGTTGTAAATAGGTTGTCATTTGATGGGCGTAGAGGT
The DNA here is from genome assembly GCA_013152545.1 of Gammaproteobacteria bacterium. Taxonomy (GTDB): domain Bacteria; phylum Pseudomonadota; class Gammaproteobacteria; order SZUA-152; family SZUA-152; genus JAADGF01. The sequence goes on along the minus strand of JAADGF010000004.1, from coordinate 12,064 downwards.
CTTCTTCACTAAAGTTTTTGTTAATGAATGATAAACCGCGCATCATGCTTTTTACGCCCGTCAGGCGTGAATAGTATTTTCCTGGAAATAGCACGATTTCTTCCCCTAAGTGCCAATAAATATCGATGTTTGCTAGGTCAAGAAAACTGACTGGTGGTACCAATGGTACAATATCCGTGTCACTAACAATACGGCTGATATGAAGCTTGCTAAACTTTCTAGCGCCGAATATGTTAGTGACTTTGGGTTGACCGAAAGTAACAACGTTTCCAATATTATAGCCATTTCTACTTAAATCCATCGCCAGAATAACAGCAATGGCGCCACCCAGGCTGTGTCCGGTGAATTCGATGGAGTAATCTTTGTGCAAAACTTTTATCAGTTCACTACTGATTCGCCCAGCTGCTGCTGCGAAACCCCGATGTAATTTTATCCCCAATGTGTTGTGCGGTACCAGCTGAGCGTCAATGTCAATTAATGCATTTTCAATATTTGATGTGCCTCGAATGGCAACCAGTTGGGATTTTAATGATTTATTGGTGGCAACATAAAAACGCACAAAAGAATTGTCGATGATTTTAATCGCGCTAATCGCATAGCCATTATTTTTTGCTAGTTGAGTTAGCAAATTGTCAGCCCCATAAGTTGCATTGGCAAACTGGGCGAATGTTAATATACGATTAAAATCTTTGTTGCCAGCATTGTTGATTTTGATAAGACGGTTATCTGAGTAAGCGTTCGTACTTTGAAATAGAGTGATAAGTGTAAGCGCAATGAAGGCAATATGTATTACTGTATCGCGATTTAATGGATAGTGTGAATTTATCATGTGTTGTTCTGTGTTGTTTTGCTAAGTTGAGACAGTTATTGAACGAAGGCTGCTGCGCAGAAAGAAACAATCGTTTAACAGTTTAAATCGCATGGCCGCACAAACTGTACAAGTTTACCCTTCGCTTGTAATTCATTATTCCAGGGGCAGGACAACGATACTACTGCAAGATTGGCTGTGGTGAGTAGTTTACCATCCTTTGTATGGGGGAGTGGCGCAGTACAGAGGTATTTCAGTAGGGTTTCCAGTCCAGGATTATGACCTGCGATTAGTAATCGAGCTACTGAAGAACTGCATTGGGCGATGATGTTCAGCAGATTTTGTAAATCAGCGAGATACAAGTTTTTATCAAAAATAAGTTTATCTTGTGGGTATTCCAGTTCTTTGACGATTGCCTGAACGGTTTGCTTGGCCCTTAGTGCTGGTGAACTCATTATTAAGTCGGGTTCAAATTTGTTGGTGACCAGCCATTGGCCGATTCGGGGAGCATCATTGGCACCTCTAGTGGATAGGGGTCTGTCAAAATCATCAAGGTGGCTTCCGACCCAATCTGATTTGGCGTGGCGAAGTATAAGGAGTTGGGGTGTTTTCATTGGCTTGAATATCGGTTGAGTAAATAATAATCAATTGTGGTAAGGGAAATAGCCCTGCTATCTTGCTGTATACGATCAATAATAGCAGTAAAAATCGAACCAGGTGTTTGTCATGCTGACTGGTTTAGACGTGGGTGTTGTTATTGCCGTCGCTGTATTACTACAGTGGTTGTGATAATCAGTATGGTTGCAATTCATCTGGAATAGATGTTAGTCGCTTCCGTTTAGCATCCGGTTTTGTCCTCTGCTCTTGGTTTTTCGCTGTCTTAGTGCTAGATAATGTTAGACATTAGTTCAGCATATTTCAAAGCTATTATATTGCTAAGGAGGAACGTGCACGTTCCTAATTTACGTTTTGACTGATGTTTTTTTGTCGGATGGTAGTGAAAGATAAAGCAGGAATTAGTGTTGTCGTGATATATTAAAATGTAATATAGTTTGTGTCGTTAAGCCGTTATAATCGCAGTTTATTAATGAGATAGTAATAATGGAATGTGCATTGTTTCATTTTATAGGGGTGGGGTAGAGGTATGCGGTTAGTTAAATTGACGGTGTGGTTGGGGTTGATGTGTTTTGCGTGTTTATCAAAAGCGGAAGAAGGTGAGTTTGCTGTGGGATTGGCGGCCCTTAATCCCAGTGGCTTGACAGCTAAATATTGGGTTTCTGATACCGTTGCTTACGATGCATTAGCTGAATGGTCGTTTGATTCCAGTAAAATAGAAATGCACGCAGATTATTTAATTCACGATTTTACCAAATTGCCATGGGAAGCAGAACGAACGGCAGTGTATTACGGTTATGGTGTTAAAGTTCGAATTAAAAAGGGAAGCGATACCACGGTCGCGATCAGGATTCCGATCGGGGCGAGTTATTTCATTGATGATATGCCGTTCGAGGTGTTTGGTGAAGTTGCCCCCCGGGTGAGAGTTGTCCCCAGTACTAACGCCAGTCTGGATTTAATCATTGGTATTCGATACCGTTTTCTTTGGTAAGCACTCTTATTGCTAAACAAATGCCAATGTAAGTTTATTCACATTATATATCCTTCCTCACTTTCAGTGAAATTTTTCGATTGACGATAAATCGGTTACGTCACTGCGCCTGCTTTATTTGCAGGCAGGTTGTGCGCTACGGCTATTTTTATTATGCCGAGTAATAATTTCCTAACAAAAGATTTTCATTAACAAAACTAAAGGCAAACAAATTAATGCTGCTTTGAGTGAATGCTATACATTTAATGGTTGGGTTGAGTAATAGTTCGATTGAGCAGTGATCACTTGAGGTTAATATCAGTGGTTAATATAAACAGTTGTATTGGAGTCCTGAGTGAGAGCATGATGAGTGAAGTATGAGGGGCTGGACTTTTCTGTAACTGATTGAATTATCTTGGTTCTAATGGGCTTTATTATGAAAAATCTCGGTAAAAAAAAGCCCGCAGGGGGCTGCGGGCTTTTAAAGGATATAGACAACTTTAGTAAAAGGAAGGTGGTGTCATAACGACCCACTACCCTTAAAACACATTCTAATGTGGCCAAACTGAACTGTGGCTTAACAGCTGGCGTCTGCAGTCAAAATTACGAATATATTGTTAATGTGAGTCTTTTGTGGCAGAGAAAAATTATTTAGCGTTGGTCTTTTTATATTTATAATGGAATTGTAGCATATGACGTTAGTCGCCGAAATTGGTGCCTAAACAACGTGCGCTTACTATCCAGGAGTGGTTTTTAGGCACTAATTTGCGTTGCCCGGCAACTGTTTCGATTGGCACCGCGTCGATATTGTTACCGCGTGTGGCAACCATAATGCCAAAATTTTCATCATTGATAAATTGCACACATGCTGAACCTAATCGGGTTGCTAATAGGCGGTCACTTGCAGACGGTGTACCACCGCGTTGCAGATGGCCTAAAATGGTAACGCGTGATTCAAGGCCTGTGATTTCCTCAAGCTGTTTTGCGATGAGGAAAGTGCGGTCTGTGCGCTGCTCATCAAGTGTTTTTAGTTTTTTGTTGATTTGTTTTTTATCCGCTTTTGTTGTTGCCTTTTGTTTTTTCATTTCTAGTTGCTGTTTTTCAGTATTTGTTTGTATTGACAGTGCACCTTCGGCAATAGCGATAATGCTAAATTGCTTACCTTTTTTTACCCGTTTTTTAATCGCATCCGCGACGCTGTTTATTTCGTAAGGAATTTCAGGAATTAAGATGACATCCGCTCCACCCGCAATACCAGATCCAAGCGTTAGCCATCCGGCGCGGTGCCCCATAATTTCGACCAGGACAATGCGGTGGTGGCTGTGTGCGGTACTGTGCAGTCTGTCGATTGCGGATGTTGCAATATCCATTGCGGTATGGAATCCAAAAGTAATGTCTGTTTTGGCTACATCGTTATCAATAGTCTTAGGTAAGGTGATAATGTTCAGGCCTTGTTGTTTGAGGCGTAGCGCATTTTTTTGTGTGCCTCCTCCACCTAAACACACTAACGCATCAAGATGGTTGGCATGATAGTTTTGTACAATGATATTCGTCATATCCTGTACTGTGCCATCGACATTCATACGGTGTGGTTTGTCCCGGCTGGTACCTAAAATAGTACCGCCGATTGTTAGTATTCCGGACAGGGCTTGGCTGTCCAATTGAACGGTACGGTTTTCCATTAGTCCACGAAAGCCATCCTGGAATCCAGTGACCTTCATATTAAAGTTATCTTGCGCGGTTTTGCCAACCCCACGAATTGCTGCATTGAGCCCAGGGCAGTCTCCTCCGGAAGTGAGAATACCAATGTGTTTGGTCATATGACTCTATCCTTGCAGTTTATTATCGATGAGTTATCTCAAGTCCAGTACACCGTCAAAATAGTCTTGACGGTGTACTGGATTGTTGGGGGAGGAGCGTAGCAGAATATTAGCTGCTGGGATATGGTTTTAGGTTTAAAGCTGTACTGTATAAGGTAACCGCAGTGGGGCGTGTTAAGTTAAATTAAACCTAAATTACTCAGTTGAATCTACTGCGACCGCCTATAGCACAGAATCTAAAAGACGTATTAGGATTTTCTGAGCTCACCGTATGGGTGATACGCTGTCGTCCAAAAATCTCAATACGTCTTTTACCTTCAGTGTCCTAGTTGCTCTCGTGACGATTCAACTGATGTGTTAGGTTAAATACCCGAGTTATTTTTCTGCTTGACATCTCAGTCACTGTTTCAAGTATCTCTGGCATTAGTAGGGTTTTCAAGAAAAACACTTACTACTGGCAAGTGAACCTGAGTGTCAAGCAGGGGAGTTATTACCTGCACTTGTTACACGGCAATTAATTTTCGAAGGAAACTTCGCTCCATATAATGGTTGCGCTATTGAGGTTGAGGTCGCCTTCGAATTCAATGATGTCACCGGTGTTCACGGTTGCAAAAAAATTGCTCCGGCCGTTTATATCGTTTTCCAGTTCAAAATCATCGTCGCTAAACGATGAGGTATCAATTTCCAACCCCAAAATTGAAATATTGGGGTCGCTGATGGCCGTTACAGTGCCTTGTACCGAAACCTCAGACTCCGGCGTTTCATTCTCCAATGATATTTTTGTTGCCAGCACTGTGGCGGTATTCGTCCGGTCTGGGTTACCATGAATTTTTAAGGTGTTATTTTCTGAAATGTCACTGAATGCATTGATACCGTCATCATAGTCAGTTAACGCATTTGTGACGACGGTAATATCCCCCAACCCCAATAGTGTGAGAGAACCCGAGGCTGGGTTCAGCGACTCGACCACGGCTTCGATCTTGACAATATCCTCAAATTCGATTTCGTTCGCCAGTAAGATGCCCTTCACCAGCGGGCCTTTGATTTCAATAAATATTCCCATAGCAATATCGGCGAGTGTACCGCCGTCAAACTCTGTGTTTGCGTCTGTTTGAACCGCGACGTTATTGACCCTGAAATTGTTCGCAGAAGTCATGCTAGTGACATATCCTTCCAATTCCATTTCATCGGCATTGTCCGCATCCAATTCTTCACGTTCAATTTCGTCGGCTACCAGGCTAGTGGCGTTATAGCGGCCTTGAACTTCTACAAACAGTCCGTTATCAAATCCTGTTGGTAATTCGTTATCATTGTTTACGAGTTCACTGTAATTCACTTGCAGGTTGCCTAATTCGAAGGTCATGTTCTGGCGCGATAGGTTTTTAATCGTCCCCGTGACTTTGAATTCTGTTTCGGTGGTATCGAGCAACTCAATACGCGTTGCTGAGATGATACCGTCGCCCCTGACGTAACCACTGATTTCCACAATATCCCCTTCGTTAATATCCGTGATCTTACTGTTAGGGAAATTGTTAAATTTTGTGGCGCCAGTAACTTGTATGGTTTGCCCCAATACATCAAAGGTATTAAGACCGTTATTATTTGATGCCGGTCCTTTTAGCACCTCTTTAACTAATATTTTGTTTGCCGTACCGGTTAATCCGTTCTGTTCAATGTCGCCTTTGACAGTGACTACCATGCCCAAACGTAAATCACTGTTAGTACCTGCTGTGCCGTCCAGATCGATGATACTTGATGTTGTGTCAAATTTAATGCCATTAACATAAATACTGCCAAACTCAGTAATGGTGCCTACCGATATATCGTTATTACCAGTGCCACCTTCGCCACCACTGCTACTGCACGCGAATAAAAAGACTAAATTCACATAAAATAGATAGCGCATGAATTTAAATAGGTGGGGCATGATGGTTATTCCTCAGGGGGTTCATTTTGAAAATAAAATATTCCGATTCCAGTGGCATTGCGGCCTTGCCCTTCAAGCGTTGGGTTTGTGTCGCGATCATGGGCGGACATCCATTGGTCTACATCTTCCAGCAACGCTTGGGCTCGTTTTTCGATCAATGCCTGCAATTTTGGAATGGCTTCGTCGGGAAGGTTGTCATAGTAGACTTTGCGTTGAAAAAAAGGTTTTTGGTCTGTTTCATAAATATTATGGCTAATCGTGGAAATTAAACCTGCAACGTCTGTTCCCAAAATTCCAAGTTTTTCCGATTGGTCGGTCGCCGGAATATATGCTCGACTCAGTAATTTGACTTTACCATTTTCGAGTTTTTTGACGACCCCTGCTGTGTTCAGTTCATCATAAATTGTACGGGCGGGGATATCACCACTAAACGCGGTCACTAAATCTGTAAAACAAGGGGTTGCGTCATCATAGGGTAGCGATGCAGGTTGGCCGTTGCAATCAGCAAAACGGGTATCGCGAACCCACCCGGATACTACCCTGGCGGCTCGATTATAGCGATCGAACGTCCATACATCGTTGCTATCGTCCAATTCTTTTAAACGGTGCACTTCTTTTCTGGATAATCCGGTGATGGTGGAAATGCGCGAATTTGTCTGTTTTTTTCCTTCACTTTCAATTAGAGCCGCAGCAGATTCCACATACATCGGTTTGACAATATCTACGAAAGCACCATAGGGGATACCGTTTTTTAACAGTATTCGGATCAACGGCCGAAGTAGTTTTCGAATGGCAGCAATTAAAATTTTGCTAGGGTTCATGTGGGCTCTTGCATGTGGACTGAAATCAATCTCTATTATGGGATTATATTCCCAATATTCATTAAGTCAACTAACGTGTGTTGGTAAATTAACCATAATGTATGTGGAAAAAATAAAATAACGGCGTTTAGGCGCTGTTGGCATTGCCGTTTTATTACTACGGTGCCACTTTGTTTGCCAGACGTAAGCTGCAACGAGTGGTGAAGTCTGAAAGATCAACGGTGAACTGAAAGGCCAACAACCCTCAATATAACTATATTAAACAAATAACTACGATTATTTTTTAATACTATTCTAACAGATTATAAGTTGTTCGACCGCCACTTACTGTTTTTCTTACTTGATTTTTTATAAAAATGGGATAAAATTCCCAATACAGGAAATGGGAAAATATTCCCAATTTCAATTCCACCGGAATTTTCCGAGACTACTAACGCTTGACGGCCATTATAGCCACACAACAGAGAGCAGCCTCGATATAGGTAGGATAAATTCATTATTTATAAGCAGCATTTTAACAAGAGGTCATTAACCATGAAAATCAAAAAACCTTATTTGTCCGTTCTCATTAGCGCTTTAATTGCAGGCGGAGGATTAGTTGCGTGTTCTTCCGGTGGTTCATCAGGTGAGGCGGGCGCATTAAAAAACCGGTCCGGCGTGATTACCGGGTTTGGGTCAGTTTTTGTGAATGGTGTTGAATACGAAACTGATAACGCAATAATCAGGATTGATGGTCAACCGGGTACTGAAGATGATTTGGCCATTGGTATGGTTGTAACACTAAGTGGGTCTGTTAACGATGATGGTGCTAGCGGAACGGCGCTGAGTATTGACTATGATGATGAAGTGAAAGGTAGTATTTCTGCGATAAACCTCAGTGGCGGTATTGGTTCGATTGATATTTTGGGTCAAACGATAAATATTGATGCAGACACCTCATTTGAAAGTGATGATGTAAACATTACCGCTATTAGTATGCTACAGGTTGGTAATGTTGTTGAAGTGAGTGGTTATTCTACCGGTGCCGGTGAAATTTTTGCAACACGCATTGAAGTAAAAAGCGCAGTATATTCCGATGGCGAAAAAATGGAAGTGAAAGGCTTGGTCAGTAATTTAGATACTGTTGCCATGACGTTCGATATCGGGAATTTAACCATTGATTACAGCAATGTCAGCAAATTTGATGATTTTCCAGCATCGGGAATTCGTGATGGTCAATTGGTGGAAGCGAAAACCCGGTCAGCAATTTCGGGTAACATAATGGTTGCCACCGAACTTGAGCTTGAAAGTGAAGATGGCAAATACATGGATGGTGATGATGGGGATGAGGTTGAAATTGAAGGTGTTGTAACGGTCGCCCTTGACGGTGGTCAATTTACAATCAATGACCAGATTGTCATTATTGATGATTTTACTGAATTTGAGCATGGTAGTGTTGCGGGCATATTGGTGGGTGTGAAACTGGAAGTTGAAGGCGCATTGGATGTCGATGGCAGGCTGGTTGCCAGTGAAATTGAGTTTAGAGAGGCCGCTGAAACAGAAATAGAAGCTCCAATTCAAGCCGTTTCCCTGGAAAATAACAGTATAACGGTGCTGGGGCTTGAAATCCAAGTTAACACCTTAACTCGGATGAAAGATGAGCGTGATGAAGATGATATGATACCTGAGCGTTATTTCAGCCTGAGTGACCTCACCGTTGGTGATTGGGTGGAGGTCAGTTTTTATGAAAATGACAGCAACGCGCGCATCGCAACGGAGGTGGAGCGTGATGATGGTCATGACGACGGTATGGTTAAGCTGGAAGGCGTGATTACTGAGATAACAGAGACGGGTATGTTAGTTGTGTCAGGTATTCGCATTAATGCTTCGGTTTCTATGAATACGTTTAGTGTGGGAGAGGAAGTTGAAGTGGAAGGCATGTTTGCCGATGGGGTTTTGACCGCAACTTCTGTGTCAATTGATGATTAAGTATTCGTCTTTGTGAGCTACTTGTAAAAAAGCGGCCAATTTGGTCGCTTTTTTCATGTATTCCAAAAACTTAGGTTGTGTGTGTTTCAGTGGCTTGTACTATTAGACGTGTGTAGGTGTCTAAGGTTTAGCATCATTGAAGTTTTTTTAAATAGTGTCGTTATTAACGCAGGCGATTAATTTATGGTAAAGTTACATTACGAACGACAGAGGGCCTTTGACTAATGAGAAGACGTTTTAGCGTTATTACAGAGATAATAGTCGTTGCATGTTTTTTGGTATTGTTACTAACAGGCTGTGGTGAGGATAGCACAGATTCTAACGGCTCCGTGGATGTCAATGTCCCGGTGTTTAATTCAATTGACGACAAAACAATCACTCCCGGCGAGAGCTTGGAATTTACCGTGCTGGCCATTGATCCTAATGGTGAGACCATTACCTATAGCAGTGCAGCAGTGGGAACCCCGAACATTTACGTTGAAACCTCGGCTAATTTTAATGCTGCGACAGCCACTTTTTCTTGGACAAGCAGTAATACAGACGATGGTGTTTACTCGGTTCAATTTACCGCCACGAATACCTCGCAGTTGTCTGGCACTGAAACTATTATCATTTCGGTTCTGGGACTAATTACGCAAGGACGATCTTTGTATGAAAGTAACTGTTCCAACTGCCATGGTACTGAAACCGCTACTGGCAGTACATTTTTCGTCTGGCAGTCAACGGCGGCGGCTATAGCAGAGGCTATTCGCCTCAATCAGGGCGGCATGGGAAGTATTTCGCTTACGAGCGATGAATTAGCGGCGATTGCGGCCTATTTAGCGACGGTTAATCCTTAGAAATTTCATGGGTAACTATTCAGCATGGTTTTTTAAATGCGCAGTAATGCTTCAAATGCCGTTGATTTGTTCAAGAACAGGGGAAAAGTGTGGTGTTTACTGCTGTAAATACCCTTTGGGATGGGGTGCTGACAGGGTGACGATTATTTTTTTCTTGCCAGCGATAAACCGTCGCCAATAGGTACCAGACTAATATCGACTCGGTCATCGGTATGGAGAAAGGCGTTAAAATCGCGTATGGCAACAGTATCATCAGACTGGTCAGCGTTATCGATAACGTTGCCACCCCATAAGACATTGTCGACACAAATGAGGCCACCAGGTTTGACTAAGGTCAGGCCGCGTTCATAGTAATTTAGGTAGTTAATTTTATCCGCATCAATAAATATAACATCAAATTGATTGGCGTTTCCGTCATTGATCAATTTGTCGAGCGTGTCGGCAGCTGGTGCTAAATACAGATCGATTTTATGATCCACATTGGCTTGCTGCCAGTGGTGTAGAGCTATATCTGTCCACGCCTTGTTTATATCACAGGCAATAATTTTTCCGTGATCAGGCAATGCATTTGCCATTACTAACGTACTGTACCCAGTAAAGGTTCCTACTTCTATTATTTTTTCGGCTTGGATCAGTTTAATGAGCAATGCTATAAATTGCGCTTGATCCGGTGAAATTTGCATTATACCCATTTCGGTGTCTGCGTTTTCGTTGCGCAGGTTTTGTTGTACGCTGGAATCACGTAGCGAAATAGAAAGAATATATTGATAAAGCGCGTGGTTCGTGTTTAGTGTCTTATTCGCCATGATTTTATTACCTTACGTTTTCCTTGCTTGGTGCTTTTTTAGATATAATTTTTCAGACATAAATAAAATGGTGCGGCCGTATTAATTGAGAACGCGCTTTGGGGATCGCCCGCATTACTTTTTAACTGCCTATGAGAAAATTAAGACTTGAGACTTCCTTTTAATGGCTCACTTTTTGTTAAGCTTTGCCACGGTATCTTCCCAATTATTCCCATCAAACTTCACTACTTCGTATGATTCAAGCTTTAAATTAACATCATCCAAACATCTGATATTAATGCGGTACATATTTGGTGCGATGCGTGGGTTACTGAATACATTAATGCCTCACTCTTTACAAAAATAGTGCTTCCTGAATTCGTATAATAAGTCACTGCTGTCCCGTTAACCAGTAAGTAAAGCGGCCTGATTCCTCACCAATTTGTTACAATGAAAGTACGACCAAACACGGTAATAACAGGAGGAACCAGGCCTTGGCTCATTGTAATACGATCTTCTCTCAAATACTAAAAGAACCTGTCGGCACAGGCACACCGCCTTTATCACTTAGGCAGCACCAAGCTCTCACGCTCTAATCTGTCGCGTATTAACGAAAATAAACCCTATGCCCCTTTTGAAGCACTGTTCGGAAAGCGGCTATATCGTTGCCAGGAAAGGATACCGGGTCATAAATTCAGATTTAAAAACCCGCTGTATTCGCTAGATGCTTCAACTATCGACCTCTGTTTGTCCGTTTTCCCGTGGGCTGAGTTTCGAACAACGAAGGGTGCCATCAAGCTTCATGTAGGGCTAAATCATCGGGGGCATATTCCCGAGTTTGTTACAGTTACAGATGGCAAAGCAGGTGATGTGACTGTTGGCCGAACATTTGATTTTCCCAAAGGCAGTATCGTGGCAATTGATCGTGGATATAATGACTACGCTTGGTATAATCAGCTTACTGAGAAAGAGGTATTCTTTGTTACGCGCCTTAAATCCAATGCTCAAATTCGAGTGGTACAACGCTATTCAGTGTTGAAGAACAAGGGGGTGACTAGCGACCACACTATTGAATTTACAGGAAAACAAACAGCAAAGAAATGTCCTGTTCAGTTACGCAAAATTGGATACCGTGATCCAGAGACGGGTAAGCGTTACGTTTTTCTAACCAACAATTTCAAGCTGGCTGCAAAGACGATTGCCGATATCGATAAGGCACGGTGGGATGTCGAGCTATTCTTTAAGTGGATCAAGCAGAACCTGAAAATTAAGGCATTTATTGGTACTAGCAAGAATGCTGTCATGACCCAGATATGGATCGCGATGTGTGTTTATATGCTCCTGGCATTTATCAAATTTCACTCTAAAATAACTAAAAGCATTCAGCAAATACTTCGCATATTGCAGCTCAACCTTTTTAAAAAGAGAGACTTGATGGCCTTGCTACGAGGTGATCCTATATATCATAAAAAATTCGATCCAAATCAGATGGTTTTGCTGTGAGGTTAACG
>JAADGF010000103.1 GCA_013152545.1 Gammaproteobacteria bacterium | reverse complement strand
AATGATTTTGAAAATCTGCAAGGTTCGGATAATACAGACAACTTCGTTGTTACAGCATCCGGTTCCGTGGACGGTATTATCAGCGGTGGCGCCAACGATGATACGTTAACCCTTAATTACAGTAATGCCGGTAGGGTGTTTACCTTTGATGGTGGCGATGGTGCCAACGATGCCGTTACCTTAACGGGTGATACAAGCGGAGGCAACAGCCGCTACGCACATGACATTGGCAGGCCCAATGAGATCGTTAATGTAGCAACAGGGCCAGCAGCAGGCATTAATACCCAAACCGTGACGATGCAAAATACCGAGCAGGTCACTGATTCCATGACGGCTAATGAAATCATACTGGTTGGAACATTGGCGGATGATGAGATTGAACTTGGCAGCAATGGTGCTAACAATCAAATGGGGGTGGCCGGATTTACACCGATTGTCTTTACCAATAAAACCGATATAAGAATACAAGGCGGTGGTGCCAGTGATCGCATTGTTGGCTTACCGGATGCGGTGACAGCTAATCGGTTAACGTTTGAAGCTGTATCCACGATTGGTGATAACACACAGGCAGTGCAAACGGATGTTACTGAGTTACAAATCGTTAATGCCACGAGTGATGTGCATGTGGCGGAAACGAACGGCTTGGATTTGCTTGATAGTATCGTCGGTGGCAGATTTCACTTAAGCACGACTTCGGGTGATATTACCGCATCGGGCGCCTTGGACGTCGCGGGTATATCCGTATTCACAGGGGGTAATGGTTCTGCTATTACACTGGACAATACTGCCAATCGTTTTTCCGCACCAATATCGTTTATTACTGATAATAATGGTGAATCGTTAAGTGAAGTGGTTTTGTTTAACAGCCTAGCCGTGGATTTTCTGGGGGTCACCAGTAGTGGCCTCACTGTAACGACTGCTGGCGGTAATATTAGCGGTAGCGGAACCTTACAAGTCAGTGGCTTAGCGCAATTTGATGCTGCTGCAGGTGATGTTACGCTTAATAATTCGTTGAATGATTTCGGTATATTAATCGTCAATAACGTGGGTCAACTGCAAGTTGTGGACGTCGATGGCCTTAGCGTCGATAGCATCGTTGCAAATACGGTGACTTTACGTGTTGGTGGGGCGATTAGTGATGCCAACGGTGCTGCCACGAATTTTACCGCCAACAGTGTCGATTTAGCGGCCAATGAAGGCATTGGTCATAGCGATGGGCTGGAGACCCGGGTAGCATCCTTGATCGTAAAAAATGATACCAGCGGCAATATTAACATTGCTAATGCTGGAGACCTGGTGGTAGCAGGTGCAGAGAATACGGGGACCACTAACGGCAATATTACGATTACCGCCAGCGGTAATTTTACGCTGAGCGGTAATGCCCGTAGTGCCGGTGCTGTGGCGTTCACTGCACAAAATAATTTACAACAACAGGCGGATATCGGTGCTGTTAATAGCGTCAGTTTAGCGGCGGCTAATATTGCTCAGAGTGGCAATATCAACGTCAGCGCGGCAACAGCCAGCGTTAATGTCAGCAGTAATAATGGCAGCATCACCATGGCTGATGGTTTTATTACCCAGACTGCTGGAGGGGATATCACTTATACAGCGAATACCGATGTTACCGTGAGCACCTTGGATGCGGTTTACCAGGGTGGTGATGTACGCATAACCAGCACGACAGGCAGCATACTGTCAGCCAGAGACCCGGTAAGAACATTGCCCAATGTGTCGGCCAACAACGCCACCTTTATTGCCCCGACAGGCTCATTAGGGACACGGAATCGCCCCCTGGTCATTAATGCCAGGAATGTCTTTATTCGAACACTGAACAGTGCGCCTCCGGTGTTTACGACACGACCGGATCGCATCGAGGACTTAAGCCGGGTGTTATTAGGGGCGAATGAAGCCAAGGCCGAGGTGGGTGGTAACCAACGCACTGAAGTGGATTCACTGGCGATTCTCGATCCGGCTATTTTTACCCGGGTGAAAAATTACCGTGAAGATGATTATGCGGTGATGCTTCCTGACGATCAGTTATACGGTGACGATGAGGACGATGATGAGGACAGATACAAAGCTGATCCGGATATTTTTGACAGTGAAAAACCCTATGAAGTGGATAGTGTTAGTGTTGAGGAAGACGGGGTTGGACAGGAGCAGGATTCCATTTCAGATGCTAAATAAAAATATTCTATACCCATAGTGTTTGAGTTTTAGGTATACCTAAATCTCGATCATTGTGGCTATATAAGGCGTGGTTAATGCACGCCCCTTCGGGTGGGTCAGGTTGATCTTATATTTGTATGCAATATACTCGTATGTTGGTAAAAATCCTGCTGCTTTTCTTCGTGGTTGTTGAAATAGCAACAGCGTCGCCCAAACACGACGCGGATAAAGTCTTTAAAGACCTCGATAATCGTACACAAACCATTAAGCTGCGCCTGCTCGATTTCAATCGGGAAGCATCCATGTATGTGGCAGCGTCTAATTCAGCGTTGTCATCCAAATTCAAGAAACGTCAGCGTGCTGATTTTACCTTTGATTATGTGTTACGTGACTATAAAAACAAAGCGTATCTGAAAGCCATCAATCGTTATCACAATGGTCGGGATTTAGGTGTCATCATTTCAAAATATGAGTTGGCACTGCGTGTTGCTAATATCTATCTTGACTATGGGCTTTATGATTATTCCAGTCGTATCGTTAATTCCTTGCTGGGTCATGAGGATTCGGCTGTGGCCAGCTTGGCACGTTTTTACCTGGCAAAACATAATTACAAAAAACATTATTGGGATGAAGCCTTAAAGGGATTTGAATCTGTTAGCGATGGTTTGCCTGACGATCTGATGGATCAAAACAGAATATACCAGGGCATTATTTACCAACAGCAGAAAAAACATAAAGCCGCAATTAATGTGTTTGGGCAAGTGCCCGAAACATCGGAAGCGTACGTGTATGCGCAGTTTAATATTGCGATGTCAACATTACGGCAGGGTTGGTGGTCTGATGCTGAGAATAACATTAGCCGGATTTTGAATAAAATCAGTGGTGATTCGGTGTTAAAACGTAATTTGAGTGACCGGCTATACATTGCGGCGGGGTACGCGCAGTTGCAGAGAAAGTATTACCGTGAAGCGCAGCGCTCACTTAGTCATGTCAGCCAAGGTGGTGCTTATACGTATAAAGCATCATTGGGGCTTGGGTTGATCGCTGCGGAGCAGGGTGAGTATGATAAGGCCCTGCAAATCATGAATCAACTCATCAGTACTTATTCACAGCAACTTGTGACAGAAGAGGCAAATGTCGTGGTGCCGTTTCTTTTGGAAAGCATTGCTTCGGTGGAAAAAACAGCTGATTATTATGCCAAGGCGATGCAGTATTTTAAAAATGTGATCGAGGAGATAAACCTTGTTCTACCGGGTCTTGAACAAGGCCTTTATGACAAAGAGTTTATTGCCAGTGCTGAATACGAGGCGGGTTATGTCAGTTCGGTGGCGTCTCTAAGGCGTGGCAAATTGAACCGTTATCTGTTTGATTTGCTGTCGGTAGGGCGATGGCAAGCCGCAAGCCAGAATTTTCAGGATGTAAAAGAACTTCAGCAGCTTTTGGGTGTTTGGCAGCAAACGTTAAGCGTGGTTGGACCTTACCGGCGCAAAGCATATAAAAAATACAATGCGTTAATCTTGAAATATCAACAACAATTGGGGCGTTTGGAGCGCGATTATACGGCCTATTTGAGGCATGCAATTAAAGCAAAGCTGTTGCTGAGGCGTGATTATTTTAGCAGTTATCTGAATCAATCTAGTTTCGCTTTGGCGCGAAATTATGATGATGCATTAGGGGTAAAAATATCGGTCACGTTGGGTGCTCAGGTGATTGATGAAGAAAAAGTGAGACAGGCGTACCGTAATTATTTAGCACTTTCACAAAAGACGGCTATCAACCGGCGCTCGGCATTGGCGCGTTTGGCAGAATTGGAAATAGATTATTATGATCAATTGATGGCGGATGAGCGTCCTGAAAATAATAATAAAGACCGTGCAATTAAACAGTTGGATAGTAGTATTGCATTGATGAAAACTGCGCTCAAGGATTACCCGAAGCATAAGGATAATGATCATTTACTTTATCAGCTTATTAAGGCCTATGATAAAAAATCGGATAATAAAAACGTATTACTGGCGATGCGGGAATTGGTGGATAACTATGCCCAATCCCGGTTTTTTACTGAGATTCAATTTAAACTCGGCGAGAAATATTTAACAGGTAATGAATCCATTGATGCGGAACTGGCCTATAGTGCGGCGCTACGACGGGGAGACGATGGTTCGGTGTTTTACCAACGAGCACTTTATAAGCGGGCATGGTCGCGTTTGCGGCAGTCTTTGTATGAAGATGCGCTGGAAGATTTTTTTGATGTGTTAAGGCTGTCGGATTTTGGCGAGCATCGAAAAATGACAGCGGCAGAAAATACGCTTTACGATGATATTTTACGAGGGCTTAGTTTAATTTTCATCAACCAAGGTGGGCTTGAATCGCTGGTGTCGTATTTTAAGCGCATGCGTAAGTCTCCTTATGCCAGTGCAGTATTCAGAAAACTGGGGGATACTTATCTTGGACAGCAGCGCAACCAGGATGCTGTGGCGGTGTACGAAGCCTTTGTGGATAATTTTCCAGACTCGCCCCATGCGCCCCTCTTCGTTGTTAACGTTATCGAGACATGGAGTAACAACGGATTACGGGATTACGAGTTGAAGGCGCGCATTAAATTAGATGAAAACTATGCGCCGGGCAGTAAGTTTTGGACTAAAAATGATATTAGAAAATACCCCAATATTAACGATGCTCTTAAGGCGAATATTTTGTACATGACGTCTTATTACCATAGTCGTTATCAACACACCAAAGAGAGTGATGCATTAGCGTTGGCAAAAAATTGGTATGAACGCTATTTTAGATTCTTTTCAAATCAAAAAGAGTCGGCCAATACTCATTTTTTATATGCAGAATTATTGTCGGATGCGGGAGAGTTAAGCGCCGCATTACAGCATTACGACCAAGCATCAAGCACAATAACGCGAGACAAGCAAAGCGCTGAAGCTGCCTACGCACGTATTGTTACTGTGAACACATTGTCTCAGCAGCAAAAAACCAAGAACCGTCTTGATGAAGCATTGTTTCGGAAAAAAGTGTCATACACTATTGATTTTGCAAAAAAATATCCAGATGATAAACGGCTTCCAGGTGCCTTGTTGCATATTTTGGAAGGGTTGTTTAATCGGAAACAGTATCAGCAATCGCTGGATACGGCGATGCTTTTTCCAACCTCAGCCGATAAGGTATTGCGCGATAAAGTGGTTGTTATCGAGGCGCATAGCCAGTTTGCGCTAAAAAACTACAAGGCTGCGGAAGCATTGTATGCGAAACTTAAAAATAATATACCAGCGGTTTTTGATAAAAAAAACAATATTAGCGAAAGTCTGGCGAGTGCAATTTATAAACAAGGTGAATTAGCTGAAAAAAACAATGATATACCCAGCGCAATTAAACTTTATTTACGGGCCAGTGAATCGGCACCGGAATCAGCCGTTGCCCCTATTGCGCAGTTTGATGCTGCTAATTTGTTGATTAAAAATCAATCCTTCGTCAGCGCCATAGAATTGTTGGAGACGTTTAAACAAAAGTATCCGAACAATAAGCTTCAATCACAAGTGAGTAAAAAATTGGCGGTGCTGTATTTGAAAGAAGATCATCGCGAGAAATCTGCCATGGCGCTAGAGAATTTTGCAAAATCAGGTGATTCAGTGCGTGAGGAACGGCGTGATGCGTTGTGGCAGGCGGCAGAGTTATATCAGTCTGTTGATAATGACGAAAAGGCCCGGTTCTTGTTTAGCCAGTATGTATTGGAATATCCGCAACCGTTGGCACCAGCTATGGAAGCGCGGATAAATTTGGTGGCACTTTATGGCAATATAGGGGATATTAAGAGCCAAAATCATTGGCGGCAGTCAATTGTTGACGCAGAAAAAAGAGCGGGAAACAATACCACAGCGCGTGCGCAATACTTGGCTGCAATATCCGCTTTGCAGTTGGCGGTGGAGTTTCATGAAATTTTTGAAAACATCAAGCTTGTGCGGCCCTTAAAAGAGAGTCTCCGTAAGAAAAAAACGGCCATGCGCTCAGCAATCAATAGCTTGGAACGGGTTAATCATTATGCGATAGAAAAAACCAGTACCGAAGCTACTTTCAGGATCGCCGAAATATACAATGCGTTTAGTAAAGCGTTAATCAACTCGCCCAGACCGAGGGGTTTGCAAGGGCTTGAGTTGGAGCAATATACATTATTGCTGGAAGAGCAGGCTTTTCCATTCGAAGAAAAAGCAATTGAATATTATAAGTCGAATACCACGCTTGTAAAGACAGGGACATTTGATGAATGGGTGGGTAAGAGTTTTAAACATTTATCTGTTTTGCTGCCAAGTCGTTACGGTAAGCAGGAAAAGTTGGAGGCGTTTATTGAGTTGCCTGCAAAAGTATATTCCTCAAATATTGGTTTTCTCAAAAAATAGTATATGTGAACCACTTCTCGATTACGGTGATATTTTCTTGTTGTCGTCCGGCTATTACGCGTCATTTCGCCTCGCCTAAAAGCGACTACCTTTGGTGCCATGAAATAAATTGGAAGCACACTTAACGCCTAAATCCTAAACGCCACGGGTATATGTGATATACAGTCTATAAAATGAACATTTTCCAGGTTAAGCAGTGAGTATGGTTTTTTGTTGTTAAGGGTGTGTGCAAGTGGCATGTTGTGACACCGGTTGAACTCAGTATCGCACAATGTGAAGCTTGCCATCGCAGGCGGCGGTAGCGCTTAAAAACGGTGGCTTGAAACTGTAAATAGAAAGCGAAAATGAAATTTTTCTGGTGATGTTTTGTTCCGAAAAATTGTCAAATCGTACTGATGTATGGAATCAATCTAAGAGAATGAATAGCTCCCAACGCGTTTTGCATTAAAGTACACTTGATACTGTCTGCCGCTTGCTGTTTAATTCAATCCACGTTTCGAAGCTTGTAAAGAAAAATACTTACAGAAACGTCATTCTGTCTATCCTGTTGTACTTCTATAATTCTAATAATATTACCGTTTGTTTCATATTTAAATGTATGTCTGGTCGATCACGTCTGGTCTCCAGCTGCGTCTATTAATCAGTTGTTTGCGTATTGTTGAGGATATAGCACATGGAAAAGCAAGATATGTTAAAAACCGTTATTCAGGTCAATCGCATCATTGTCGGATCGTTGCTACTGTTGTTTGTTTTGATGACAGATACCACTCCCTTGGGAGTGATTGCACTGTTGCCATTGATGGCAGCGGTTATTGTATTATGCGGTGTTTTAAGTTGTCCCCCAATCCCTGTTATTATCACGCGGATTATTGATAAGGTATTGTATTCCTCGCCGAAGGGCAGGGGTAAGTGGCGGGATATTTCCGAACGGCACATTGGTGGGGCCGTATAGAGCATGAGTGGTTATTGACAGCATATTATGCTACCTAAAGCGCATCAGTTGGCCCAAGGGGGCTTGAGTCGAACAACTGATGGGTTTTAGGTTAGCATTTGCTTAACGGCTCAATTTAAGTAATGGACGTGTGGGACGTGCACGTAATCGTAATAACTTCCTCGATTTGATATTTTCCCTTCTGCTAATCTCCTCCTCCGTTCATGCTGGTGTCATCAATCCGTCTTGGCGCGCATGTTTACTCTTCTTGCCGGTATCAATCGTAACAACGAGAAATTCCAAACACCATGAGTAATAGGGCAAGTGTTGTTTAGGTATATTTGAATTCATTTTTCTGACTCAAGAATAATGTTATTTTGGTGCGCTATTTTGTTACAATTTACATCAGTGGTTTTAAATTAATCCGTTAAACCTAAATTTATCAGTTGAGCGTTTATAAGTTACACTAAGCTTTTGAAATAATTGAAATGTTGTGTTTTATCGCTGTCACTCAAAGGGTGAGCACGTTACCATAGGTAAAATACATTTTTGATCATGTCTGGCATCGTTACGAATCGTTGTAATAGCCCGCTATTGCACCTCGCCAGTTTCGATAAAAAAACGTACTTTACATGGTATTCAACGAATGAGTTTAGGTTAAATCGTAGCAATGTAGGTCAGTCGTATTATGGCAGCTCGAAAGCGCAGTTCGAAAAAAAGCAAATCTAAAAAAGCATCAACTACGATACCTAGCGTTAAAGCCCGGGCTAAAGTTCCCGCAAAGGCTAAAACGACGGTTAAAACCAAGGTTAAAGCAACCGTTAAGCCGAAAAAGAAAGCGCTTGTAAAGAAGAGTGCAAAGAAAGCTGTGAAAAAGGACAGTATTGGAAATGAGCGACTTTCCAAAAAAAAAGCGCAGGCGAAAACAACGATAAAAAAGAGTTCGTCTGTAAAAGGTACAACCCTTCATAAGAAAAAGGCGGCTGCAAAGAAAACTCAAGTGTCGAAATCTGCAAACAAATCTCTTCAACAGACCAGAAGCAAACCTAAGCCCGAAAAAAAGCGACAGGTTGCTAATAAGGTTCGCGGTTCCTCCGGCACGGTGCTTAAGACAGGTTCTGAGGTGCGCATCCGTGATGGTCGTCATGCGGGACTCAATGGAAAAATTGTTCGGCAAGACCCTTATTTAGGTACTTATTTTGTTAAGCTTGATTGTTACCAAAAAGATGATGGGTATAAAAATGTTGAATGGGGGCCGTACTTTCATTCGTGGTTGCTGTCCTCTCGCTAGAGGGGGTTTTCAGTGAATACTACGGTTGCCTGTGTCGTGTCTGAAAAAGTTTCCGGCAAGGCACGGGGTCTGTGTGAGGTGCAAATGGTAAATTTATGAATACAGCTCATGCTATGCATAGGTACATTTCTTGAAAACCTAAAACCTATGTTACAGGATGATGTATCCGTTAATTGAGTGTGCTGCTCCGGCCTCGGACCAAGCGAACGGCATATCGTGAATCCAGTGCTTTTGAGGAGACCCTTTCTGATCCAAAGCTTAATACATAAGCTTCCCCATACCCTTTTGGCACTCGGGAGTTTGTCCAGTAATACGTTGCTGGTGTGTTTGGAAATATGGTTAAATCAATGCGAGGGTCTTTGCAGGAAATATCGATAATCGTTGCCAGTTCATTGACGCGAGGCAGTCGCCAACCATCATTGGATTCATTTTGAACCGTCATTTCCTTTAATTTTTCGTTTGCTTCATGCCATGTCAGCAATGTGACTTCTCCAGCGCAGGTTTGGCCATCCCAGGTTTGTCCGATACCGCAGCGCATCCAGGTTAGTCCGGAATCGATGTCGACAATGGTGTCATCTTCAATGTCAAACCGCAGCGAGGTATCGTTGGTTTTCTCTTTGCACGCATATGCGTCAATGGGGTTGGTCAGCATTATTACGAAAATTACTACAGTTAGTATAAATTGCATTGCAATTCCACACGGTAGTCATTGAAAAGAATGAGATTTTTACTACATAGAGAAAAAAAGAAAAAATGCTGTTCGCAGTCGCGTAAAGCGCTGCGAACAGCTAAGCATAATAACGCCTGTTACTTAAGAGGATATCCAGGTCCGCTTTTCACAGGTACTGCGCCGTGTTGCTCATCTTTTGCTGGGGCGATTTTGACGCCGCGGTGCGTATAAGTGGCATACGCTTCCATTGCTATCATATCATCACCACCAAGATCCAGCATTGGGCCTTGCATAGGTACTAAAATGCACCAGTTGATCATTTCGCGTAATGTACCGACTTTACCCAGGTTGGTCTGATATTTTGGCCATGTGTGGGGATTCGATGCGGAGCCATCAGGATGACAGTTACCACATGCTAAACCGTTAGTGCCGAGTTTAGCTGTGTGCCAAAGATCATCCCCTTTTTTGACCGCTTTCAGCAAAATGTTCATTTGCTTTTTCATTTCTGCTTTTGATACAGGTGGTTTTGCCTGCACCGGGTTAAGAAAAACAATGGCAAATGCCAGGCTAGCTGCAATCAAAGCGAATAATGCAAATTTAGAGTGTTTTTTATATTTCATCATACCTTCCTCCGTTAATTTAGATTTTCAGTCCGCGTTTCAAATTGGCTGGGAGCAGATCGGAGAACGCTCTGTAATCCATCATTCCCGCAAAGTCAGACTTTAACGCAACGTTATGTGTGCCGAGTCCATCTTCAAAATCGCCAGGGTCTGCACGGTTCATCTTGACATCTGGGTAAGGTAATTTAATGGGAGGGTAAGGCCACGGCCATGATGTGGACAACAGGCCAGCTGAACTTATGTTGCCTATTTTGTTATAAAGAACTTGATGTACGTGGCCGTGTATTGACACAACACGCTCGAATTTGCTTAGGATTTTTCGAATGTCCGGTGCGTCATAGGTTTGGAAATTCCACCGAGGGTAATAATCCCAGAGTGGCGAGTGGGTCATGATAACAACGGGTGTATTAGGCGCAAGGTTTTTAACGTCTTTTTTCAGCCAGTCCAGTTGCTCAGAACCAACGCCCCAGGCGCCGCATTTATGGCATTCAAGTTCTTCCATCCATGCCATGCGTTCGTGGGGTGTCAGCTTTTTAGCGGTCCAGAAGTCTTTGACCAGGATCGAGTTCATGCCAATAAAATGAACCCCATTATGATCAAAGGACCAGTGCTCGTTACCGTATAACCCTCGCCATGCTTTACCCATATCAAGGTAATAATCGTGCTCACCAGGAATGATACGGTAGGGCATTTTAAGTTTATCGAGAATTTTTTTACCTTTGACAAGTTCTGCTTCTAAACCGGTTTGACCAATATCACCGGCATATAATACAAAGTCAGGTCGTGGCGAAATTTTGTTAACATCAGAGACGGCCTTTTCAAGAATACCGTCAAATTTATGGTCATTAATGTCGTACAAATGTGCATCGGTTAATACTGCAAAATTAAAGGGTTTAATTTTCTTGGTTGCTGCTTGAGCAACACCACCAAACCCGATCATGCTATTTAGGCTTGGTGCGAAGATACCCGTAACAATTGTTGCAGCTCCAGCCTTTGTGGACATTCCTAAAAATTGTCTTCGGGAAACTTTTTCCATGATGATCCTCCTACTAAAGTTGTCTATGCAAAGCTTACATTATAATGTTTTAGATTAAGTCTACTTCAAGATTCGCTAAAAGTCATTAGACTTAGTCTAAATATGTAACATAATCGTAGTTTGTTTTGAAGCGATTTTTTGTTAATCACACTAATAAATTTGAAATAAAAGGTTTGGCCGTTTATAAAAAAAATATTTGTCTTTATAAACAGCGGCATATAGTTTTAACTTCAAATCGATAATATTATTAATTGGTGTAGCGGCTAGCATAATATTTTCTTTATATTGACAAAGTATTTCGTTAATTATTGAAGTCATATTTGTATATTAGTATGTGGTAAATTAGCTAATACATATTGATTTCATCATTTGTCATTATAGAGCTGCTGCCATAAAGCGATGTTTTTCCGGCAGCCTGGAAAATTAAGCAATTTACTTGCCATTTAGTGGGGGTGGGGTGGTGAGGCAAATGAGCGGTACGGGTTAACGGGTACCAAAGAATGCTACTCGTAGCGATAGATTTTCAGGTATCGTTAAGTGCAATTGCTGGTTTGTTGGCTTTTTTCTGCACGGTACAGGCTGGCTTGCACACATTTCAGGATGCCATAATTATAACTTTCTTCAAGTGCATCATAGATGGGTTTCAGTCGATTGTCATTTTCGTCGAACAGTAGCTCAAAGGCATGCACAATTTCTGAATATTGTGCTTCATCCAGGGGAAGGACAGCGTGAGATTCCAGCAGGCCAGCGGTGATAGCTTCAGCGAAATGGCCGTAAACAGTTGCGGTTTTTAAATCGCGTACCTTGGCAATTGTTTCTGCGTCGTTACCTTGTTGGTGTAGGTGCAGTGTCTCGTTAATTGTGTCAGATAAATCATTCGATAATAAGGGCGGCAGAGGGTTAGCTCTTATTTCATTTAAAAACAATTGTCCATATCGTTTTAGTTTCTGTTCACCGAAACCTGCAATGGCTTTCATCTCTGCAATGCTGTTAGGTTTGATTCGTGTCATTTCCTGAAGGGTTTTATCGTGAAAAATCACATAAGCCGGCACACCTTGTTGTTCGGCTAATTCAAGTCGCAGCTCTTTTAATCTGTTATATAACGGCTCATCACAGCTGCGCATTTGTTTAGACGTTGAGGTGGCGGTGTTTTTAGCCTCTTGGATTTTTTGTAGCTTGCGTAAATTTATTTGCGTTTCGCCCCGTAATAATGGCCGGCATTTTTCTGTTAGCTTTAAAGCGCCATGACCTTCGGTATCAGTTTCAACAAAACCTAATGCGATCAATTGTCGAAATATACTACGCCATTGGCTATTGTTGTGAGCTTTTCCGATGCCAAAGGTGCTGAGTTGATCATGGCGATTGTCTTGTATTCTCTTTTCGTTTTTGCCGGTAAGGATATCAATAACATAATTTACACCGAATCGTTGACCGGTACGATACATACAGGACAACGCCATTTGTGCGGCAACGGTTCCATTCCAGGTTTCTGGTGGTGATACGCAGTTATCGCAGTTACCGCAGGGTGTTTTCAGGGTTTCACCAAAATAGGCCAGTAAAACCTGTCGGCGGCAAGTTGTTAGTTCTGTTAAGCCCAGCATGGCTTCCAGTTTATTATGCGCAATGTGTTTGAATTGCGAATTGGCATCGGCGTCCAACACGAACTGGCGCAGTGTAATAACGTCTTGCAAACCATATCCCATCCAGGCATTTGCTGGTTCGCCATCACGGCCTGCTCTACCGGTTTCCTGGTAATAGGCTTCAATACTCTTTGGTAGGTTAAGGTGTGCTACAAAGCGCACATTGGGTTTGTCGATACCCATTCCAAAAGCGATGGTGGCTACAATGATCAGGCCGTCTTCACGTAAAAACCGCTCTTGATTGCGTTGCCTGACCTCATCAGGCAGTCCGGCATGATATGGCAACGCTGTGCGGCCTTTAGCCGATATCCAGTCTGCGGTGCTTTCGACTTTTTTTCGCGACAAACAGTAGACGATACCGGTATCATTAGTGTGTTTTTTATTAATGAATCGCCACAATTGTTCGCGAGGGTTCTGGCCATCACTGATTGCATAGTGAATGTTTGGGCGGTCAAAACTGCTAATAAATACGGCTGCATCATTGAGGTTTAGTTGCTCTACTATTTCCTGTCGGGTACGCTGATCTGCCGTAGCGGTTAAGGCGACGCGCGGTACGCCAGGATAGCGTTCGTGCAGGATAGAAAGTTGTTGATACTCTTTACGAAAGTCATGACCCCATTGTGAGACACAGTGTGCTTCGTCAATCGCAAATAATGAAATTGGTGACTGGTCCAGCAGCCTCAAGGTCGCATTGCTTAACAAACGTTCTGGTGCAATGTATAACAGATCTAATTCCCCAGTGAGCAATGCTTGTTCAGTTTGCTTTAGCTCCGCCGCATTGAGTGTCGAGTTAAGAAAAGCGGCTCGCATCCCTAATTGATTCAGCGTATTAACCTGGTCTTGCATTAATGCGATTAAGGGCGAAACAACAATACCCGTTCCTTCCCTAACAATCGCGGGAATTTGGTAGCATAATGATTTTCCTCCGCCCGTTGGCATTAGTGCCAACACATCCTGGCCTGCTAACAGGGAGCCAATAATATCCGCCTGATGGAATCGGAATTCTTGGTAGCCATAAACAGTTCTGAGTATGTGGTAAGCGTTCTGCATATTTATAACAATTATTTATAACTAATGATGACTTATTGGGCGGTGGTTGCTCGGGTCTGCCTGGTTGTAGGCGTGACGAATTTATCATTTCACTAGTGTGGTGGTAATATGAGATATCATCATCAATCATTGATTGATGGTGTTAACATATTGAATTTATTATTTATTAAGGATTTTTCTTCCTGGCGCTGGTAGAGATTGTAGCATAATTTAGTAATACGAACTAAATTGGCTGGAGTCGAGTCCAATGGTAACCAGGGGTAATGGCACATGTGCGATACCCCATCGATCCGTCGATAATTTATGGAACGTGCACGTAATAATGTCCCCATTTGGCGCTCGACTTTGTCTCCTGAATCGCTCTACCTCTTATGTTCATGCTCGCGGTGATGGGGTAAATCATTATTTTCAACACATTATGTGTTATCTTACGTGGGGTTCCTCTCAATTGATGAGCCGATTTTGATTGCTGCCGAGCGACTGTATAACGTTGTGTTTTTTATCAATAATAGGCAACTGTCGTTACTCGGTAAATGAATAATCCGGTGCGTAAATTGATAACCTTAATCAATAACATCAATCAATAATATTAATCAATAATATTAATCAATAATATTAATCAATAATATTAATCAATAACATTGTTTGCAGCAACGGTGGATCTGCTTGGTGTAGACAGGTAAGGATACTGCAATATGGCAAATTTTGAAAAAGCGATCATTAAAACCCTGATCAATGAAGGTGGTGCAAAAATCACGGACGATCCGAATGATAGCGGTGGACTAACAAAATATGGGATATCCCAGCGAGCTTATCCGAATGTTAATATTCGGGGGCTTACGGAAAATCAAGCCAAGGAAATTTATAAGCGTGACTATTGGGATGTCATAAAGGCCGACGATGTTCAGTCACAGCATGTTGCTGAAAATATCTTTGATACTGCAGTTAATATGGGTCCCCGAACGGCCAGCCGCCTGGCGCAAATAGCGTTAGGTATGAGTGACGCAGATGGTATTATTGGCCCACAAACCCTTGCCGTACTTAATCAGGCCGTGGCCGAAACCTTTATTGCAGAATATACAATAACAAAAATTGCACGTTACGCGAGTATTTGTAATCGGAATCGTTCACAACGAAAATTTTTATTAGGATGGGTTAACCGGACATTAGGGGGAGTGGCATGAGCTTGGTGGGTAAGTTGTTAGTGGGTGATGATATTGTTAAATCGGTTGGCGATACCTTAGACGGGCTATCCACTTCTGGCGCAGAACGCTTGGAAGCGCAACTGGAGTTAGCGAAAGCTGAATATGAGCACCGTTATCTTGAAGCGAAGCTGCTTATTGATCAAAATACCGCTCAAGCAGAAATCAATAAAACGGAAATACGTTCTGGTCATATTTTTATTGCAGGCTGGCGACCGGCTATTGGTTGGATTGGTGTGATTGCCTTATTTTATCAGTTCGTTTTGTATCCATTGTTGTTGTGGTTACCGATTGAGGAAGCACCTCCGCAAATGGAGGCGGAAGTGTTGTATACGATTATAACGGGTATGCTGGGGGTCGCTGGCATGCGTTCCTTTGATAAGCTAAAAAAGACTGATACCAAGGGTGTTGTATTAACGAAGCAATAAAAGATTCCTCGTCCGTATATTCCTCGTCCGTATCCAGTATTGTCATTTTGAGGGGTGTTCGATTTTCTTTTAGGCTGTCGTGAAAATACGTAGCTGAAACCATAGTATCGATGGATAGGCGGCGATCCATATCCAGAAAAACCGATTCAGACCAAACAAGCATGCGTTTGCAAAATGGAAGCTGGCGGTAATGAGTAATGCAATGATCAAGCCCGTTGTGGAGAGCAGCGAAAGAGGGAAAAGTAATTCAAAAAGTATTACACTCCAGGACATGGAAAAAAGTAGTCGTGGTGATTGAGACCACTGTCTTAGG
This sequence comes from Gammaproteobacteria bacterium, assembly GCA_013152545.1. Lineage (GTDB taxonomy): Bacteria > Pseudomonadota > Gammaproteobacteria > SZUA-152 > SZUA-152 > JAADGF01. Next base: position 61,754 of record JAADGF010000103.1, on the reverse strand, counting down.
GATTCACTGACGGGATAGGCTGAGAATTGGAAAACATCACACAAGGCACGGCCAGTGCGCCAATCCGGATTTACTATCTTAACCCAGCCTGAAATGAAATAGGACAAAACCAGTTGTAGCGCAAGATAACCGAAGGCAATTTCCTGCCAACGCTGTGTTGGTGCAAAATGTACCAGGCAGAGGCAAGATAGAATTAGAAAACTCATGCGATCAGCGCCACCGTTATAGGGGCCTTGGAAACGTTGCAGAATCGCTAACCCCAGCAGCAATAATAAGACAGTAACCCAGGCGGTTTGATAGCCGACAATGAGCAATGCGGCCAGTAGCAGGCGTGGTATGAACAAGCGTCGTTCGTTAGGGGCTGACGTGAAGTGCTCGATACTCTGTTGAGCAAATGCAAAGCCCACTAATATTTCAGTTAGACGGATGGCATTGTCGAGGCTCATGCTGTATGCCTTGCGGATAACGCCTGGATGCGTGAATGAAAGGTCACTTTTTGTTGTAGCTGTGTGCCTTGTCGATATACAAGTAATAGGCGAAATTGTAGGTGTGTTGCAGCCTCACGAGGCTTCGAGGTGTCACCCTTGAGTTCATCCATAATACGTTTTAATATTTCATCTTCACTGTGTTGTGTCGGCTGTTCCATGAGACGTTCAGCGCAGCTGACCAAAAACAGCGATTCATTCCATGCGGGATTCCAAAGCATGCGTCCCAGCGTTTGTATCAATGATAACCGCGCTGGGCGTGGACGAAACTCATGCCAGTGACGTGATGCTTCATTTTTTGCGTTCAGCAAAGCAAATTGAACACGCGGCGACGGCGCGATGGTATCGAAGAAGCGCCAGGAAGGAAATAACGCGGGCAGTAGTAGCTTCAATGTGCGTAACATATTTGAAAATCATTCAATGCGTATTTGACTGGTAAGTGGTCGTGAAATGAGCATTTACGATGATGGTAAGCGTGTTCTATAGGTTTTCGGATGTTGAAACATTATCTCCCCATTGGCATTATCAATTGCAAATCAATCACAACAGTGCGAAATAGAACGACGTTTACTGCGCTTTTGTTAGCAAAATGAACGTCAGAAATAGGCACTGTGGGCGAAGACGAACTGAATCTCAGTGCCATATGTACAGGTTATTTAATTTCCATTGCTAAGGGTCTGTAAAGAACTAACGTGGAACATTTAGCTTGCCTATCCTTGCGTCTTCAGCGTTGCGTAAAAGCTTACAGGCAACGAGTATGCGTCCTGAAAGAAGAGCCCTTGGGGTGTCCCATTTCCGCGCCTTGCCTATATGGAAGTCGGTAAGAGACGTGAGCCATGGATGGCGGAAGCCTTGACGACGAAACGATATCCGGCGCAATCTTTCCAACTTATTTCTTTACAGACCCTTAGCGGCTTTTACAAGTATAGAAGAATAAATTTTTTTTTCATAACATGTGCAATGTTCCGCTTTGTGTCATCACGGCAATGTCTTGGTATATACCTAAATCCCAAACGCTATGGGTATATTCAGTTTAACGCCATCGATTCAGTGTCGATTATACCGTTTGACTGTTTTCATAACGTCTTCAGGTGAGATTGCTCCACTTTTACTAATAATAACGCCCTGAGAAGTACCTTCGGCTACCACCCTGTCCGCGACTAGAAAGGTGTGTAACATTTTAAATGATTTCTCATCCCAGCCTGTTATTTCCATTTTAAGGGTATATTTCTGGAATATTTTTAGTCCCTTCTTGTATTTCATCGTATGCTCAGCGATTACTGGGGTCCATTTTTCTTTTAGCATCGTTTTGGCCAGACCTGTTCGAATAAACATATCCACTCGGGTTAAATCGCATATTGTTAAATAGCGGCCATTATTCATATGAAAGTTGATATCCATATCATTAGGCAACACCCTTAATGTTAACGAATTTTTAGGTTTTTCGATTGGAAGTTTTGGCTTAAAAAACGATGTTATGAGTACAGCGATTATTCTAACGATCAAATTCATTATTTGTTCCCGGTGTTGGTTTAGGTCAGTGGTTTAGCTTCGTGTTCTGCAGTGCAACACATAGAGGCAATTTTTATACGAAATTTTTATGCAAAAAACAGTTGCGGCGATTACAAAAGAACAGCACAAGTTTGAGTGTTTTCTGGAATGTTTACTTGGGGTTGATCGGTTTGTCGGTTAAAAATTGTTTTAACGCCTAAGCTGATTATAGCATTATTTTTTATTATTGAAATTTACTGTAATACCACTGCCGGTTGCTACTAACTTCAATAGTTGCAGCATATGGGAAAGTGGTTTTATGTATTAATAAAATATTGTTGATTGATTATTAATGTTTAAGTTTTGCTAACTGAATGGGGGCTTTTTGGCAATGTATCAGTGCCAGCAAACACTGGTTGAACAAAGTGCACTCTCTCTCACTTCTATATGGAACAATTCGTTCATGTTTTACATCTCGAATCAGGGGTGAGGTTCTTGTAACTATTGATTTTTTAATGCGTTTATCGTGTTATTGCTGCGTGGCGTGCGATGTGCAACCCATCACGGTAAATAGTAAGCCATCGCTAAAAAAGAGCGATGGATTAAAGGTAATAACGCCACTGCGTCGAAAGTATTTGGTCTGTGTTCTGGCATGATGTAAAAGTACGGCATTTTAATGATTGCTAGTGTTACGGGCGCAGTGGGCAACTGAATTTAGGAGGGTCTTGAAATGCATGTGCATCTGATCGTTACAACGCGCCGGGGTTTACGATTGGGTTTTGTTGCGATCGCTCTTGGGGTGGGTCTGGGGCTTATCAGTCAAGCTGTGGCGGTTGCCGAGATGGGTCCGTTGCCAGTACTCAAGGTCAATAAAGCCAGGGCGGAATTGGGTAAACGCTTGTTTTTTGATAAACGGGTGTCAGGGGATGCGGGTATCTCTTGTGCTACTTGTCATGAACCGAAGCACGGTTTCGCCCATAAGGATGCTCTGTCCCAGGGTTATCCCGGTAATAAACATTTCCGTAACGCACCAGGGTTGATCAATGTGGCGTACAAAAAGGTGTGGTTACTCGATGGGCGTATTGGCACCAATCTTAATGATGTCACACGTGAAATGATAACCGAAGACTATATCATGAATATGGATATGCGCATTATGCAGGAGCGGTTTAAGCAAGACCCGGTTTACGTAAAAATGTTTGAGGCGGCGGGGCTGGGCGAACCCTCTAATGGGGGTGTGCGCAAGGCCATTCCTGAGTACCTGAAAACACTTGTTTCGCATGGCGCCCCTTTTGATGAGGGCACTATGTCGGCCTCAGCTGAACGGGGCCTAAAACTATTTAAGGGTAAGGCTGGCTGCATTTCCTGTCACAGTGGTCCTATGTTCACTGATGGCAAGGCCCATAACACCGGTGTCAGAGAAAACTTTGATGTGTGGTTAGACGCTCAGCGTCATCAAGCATTTATTGCTTATGCCGCGTTCATGGGTGTGCCGGATTATATGAACCTCAAACGGGACCCCGGGGCCTATGTGCAAAAGCATAATGCCGATGGTTCCGGTATGGGTACGTTCATCACGCCGAGTTTGCGGGAGCTTAAATACACCGGGCCCTACATGCACAACGGCATAATTAAGACCTTGGCGGATGTGGTGGCCTACTACAACCGGGGTGGCGATAATGATCGCAATAAAGACGAGAGGATGAAGGCCTTGAAGTTGAGCAACGCGGATCAAAAAGACTTGGTGACCTTTTTGCTGGCTTTGTCGGGCAAGCCGCTCACTGGCAGCCAGTATGTGTGGCAAGAAGCTTATCCCGAAGAGTACGCGGTTATTGCCAATTGGCTGAGTGTGTCTAACTAATATTCTTAATGAATATTCCTGGTGAATGTTCTTAACGAATAAATGAGGAGCAAGCAATGGTTTCGTTTAATAAAACGTCAGTCTTTTTCGCTAAGATCTTCGCTAAGATCATAGTTAAGGCTACCGTAACGACTGCGATTGCAACGGCTCTGTTGATCCCCCTTAATGGTTGCACAGGCGATGGCCGTTTAGCATCAGTAACAAATGGGACTGTGCCGGAGGCTGCACTTCTTGCCGCCCCAAATCAACCCAAGACAGGCATGTTTGCTAGCGTGGCAAACCCGGAAATTCCCCCGCTGGCACCACTGGGGCCACCTCCAATCCCGGCTGACAATCCTATGTCGACCGCCAAAGTGGCTTTGGGTAAGTTGTTGTTTTTTGATCCGCGCCTGGGGGGGGATGCGTCAGTTAGCTGTGCTACCTGTCATGACCCAGAGCAGGGGTGGTCTTGGGCTGAGGATATATCGCGCGGTTATCCTGGCACTGTGCATTGGCGCAGTAATCAAACTATTATCAATGCTGCTTATTACAGTAAACTATTTTGGGCTGGCTCCACCCCGTCATTGGAATCCCAGGCTCCTTCCGCCGCCAGAGGTGGTGTGGCGGGGAATGGTGAAAATGATATTATGGAGGCGCGACTGCGCCTGATTCCAGAGTATGTTAAGCAGTTCAATGCCGTTTTTGGCGAACCCTGGCCCACCATCAATAACGCTTGGAAAGCGATCGCTGCTTTTGAGCGTACGTTGATTCAGCGTGATACACCGTTGGATAAGTATCTGTCCGGTGACAAATCTGTTTTTACCATGCAACAAGTGCGTGGTAAAACATTGTATGAAGGTAAAGCGCGCTGCATTCTCTGTCATAATGGTGCGTTAACCAGTAACGAGAAGTATTACAATATTGGTGTGCCCCGCGCGCAGCGTTGGCTCGATGATGGTTTGGCGCAGATTACTTTCCGTTTCGAGTATTACGCCAAGGGTGCAACTGAGGCGCTATATCGTTCTGCTAAAGACGATGTGGGCTTGTACTTCCGTAATAAAAATAAATGGAGTAAGGGTAAATTTAGGGTGCCAAGCTTGCGCTATATTGCTTACACGGCGCCCTATATGCGGCAGGGACAGTTCTATACCCTCGAAGAGGTTATCGATTTTTATAATCGTGGTGGCTTTGATGAGGATGGCAATACCTCCAGCTTTCCTGAGACCAAGAGTCCTTTGATTAAAAAACTCGATCTGACTGAAGATGAGAAGGAGGATCTTTTAGCTTTTCTGGAAACCTTTTCCGGTGCTCAAATTATAATACCTAAACCCAAGTTGCCACCCTATAAGCCACTCTTTAGCCTGGCTGAGCTAGAGGCAGCACAGGCCGCTAAATAGGAGATACAATAACATGAACATTGATGTGGATCTTGATATGGGAAATAATGTGGATACTGATTTTGATACTGCCGAGGGTATTGATGTGGGCGGCTTGGGCAGTGGCCGTCACCCGGGCGTGAGTGCTACTACCGATCAGGGTAATGGTGACGCAGCTTCGAATACCGTTCACGGCAAGTGCATGTTAACGCGGCGCCAATTTTTGTTATATAGCGGTACCACGGCGATCGCGGCGAGTACAATTTCACTTAGTTTGTTTCCGGGTAGCGCAGAGGCGGCTAAGGCTAGGGTGGTGGGTTATCCGCGCAAACTAGTTGCTAAACTCAGTGCGTTAAAAGATGACGAACCGGTGGACTTTAATTACCCGGACGATCTGGCTAATTCCGCTGCAATGGTTGTGAAGATGGGCGGAGTGACAGCGGGTGGTGGTATCGGGCCGCAGCGTGATGTGGTCGCTTACAATTATTTATGCACTCACCAAGGTGGTCCGTTGCAGGGTAGCTATGTTGCCGAGGGGCCGCATCGGATCTTGGGCCAGTGTCCCTTGCATTTGTCGACCTATGATTTAACACGGCACGGTATCGTTATCTCCGGTCAGGCCTACGAGAGTTTGCCGCAGGTGTTGCTGGAGTTAGAGGGCGACAATATCTATGCTGTGGGCATGATGGGGCTGATTTTCGGCCGACATAAAAATTTATTGCAATCCTAACAGGTATTAAAGGAGGGAGAGGAAATGGCAACCGAATATTATGTTCCCGAAGACAGTGCACCGCTACCGCCGAAGAATTGCGATGTGTTGACCACCGCCTGTGATTATTGCATTGTCGCCTGTGGTTACAAGGTTTACCGTTGGCCGGTAGGTACACCCGACGGTGGGCCCAAGGCCCATGAAAATGCCTATGGTGTCGATTTCCCAAGTTTTGCAACACAGGCTTGGGTGGCGCCGACTCAGCATAACGTGGTGATGCACAATGGGCGTCCTCATAAAATTGTTATTACCCCGGATAAAGACACACAATACGTCAACTTATTGGGTGACTCCAGTATTCGTGGGGGCTGTATCGCGCAAAAGGTTTATAACCCGGACAAGCCAACCCGCGATCGGCTCAAAAATCCACTGGTGCGTATTAACGGTATTCTGCAACCGGTAACCTGGGACTTTGCTCTGGACATTGCTGCGGCAGTGGCCCGGCATGTCATTAAGCAACATGGTGCTAATGCCTATTCCGTGAAGACCTATGGGTACCAGTTTATGGAGAACATGTATGCGATTACCAAGTTCTCTTTCCGGGATGTGAATACCGCATCGTGGACCTGGCACGATACACCGTCAAAAGCGACCTCGACGCCTGGTTTTCGTGATGCGGGTTTTGACAATTTTGCCCCCTCGTATGAGGACTGGGGTGCAGCCGATACCTTGCTGATCAGCGGCACCGATCCTTACGAAACCAAGACGGTTATTTTTACTGGATGGATCAAGCCGGGTATTGATCGTGGTATGAAGGTGATTTCACTTAATCCGCGTGAGACTGGTGGCATAACCTACGCCAAAAAGGTGGGAGTTGGTCTGCACCTGGATCTTTATCCCGGTACTGACGTGTTGGTGTTGGGTGCGATGACTCGCATTATTATTGAAAACGGTTGGGAAGATAAAGACTGGATCAAACGTTGGGTCAACAACCAGTGGGAAACCAGTTCCGGTTTCGGTCAGGGCACCCGTAATACACCGTGGCAGTGGCGGACCACTTGGGGTAAGTTTCAGACGGGTGGTTTTGAGGGTTACAAAAAGTGGCTGTTCGAACAAGATGAGTATCAGTTGGAGAACGCCGCGAAATTGAGTGGTGTTGATGCCGCCAAAATTCGACAGGCAGCTGAATGGTTGGCCAAGCCTAAGATTGACGGCAGTCTCGTCAAGGCATCATTGGGCATTGAGAAAGGTAACTATTGGTCGACGGGTACGCCGAATACTAACGCCATTGCCTCATTGGCGACAATTGTAGGTGCTGGTGGTCGGCCAGGGCAGGTGGTGGGCCGTTTCGGTGGTCACCAGCGCGGTGGCCAAAACGGTGGCAAGTACCCACGCAATAAGTCGCCCATGAAAGTGCCCGGGCGTCGGCGTCGGCCATTAGACACCGACCGTTGGCTGAAGTCGGGCCAGACTCGTTTTGCACACGTTATCGGAACTACCTGGATGCAAGCCATGGCCGGAACAGTGGGCTTGCAACAGAGCTTCGAGCAGATGGTGACGCTAAATCCGCACCAGGTTCGGTCCCATGACAAGCAGGCAATCATTGACACCTTGAAGAGGCGCGCCGACGCTGGTGGCATGGTGGTGATCAATCAGGAAATTTACCTGCGTGATCCTATCGGCAGCCGCTTTGCCGATGTGGTATTTCCTGCCGCAACCTGGGGTGAGGAGGATTTTATGCGCGCCAATGGCGAACGCCGCCTGCGTTTGTATTCCAAGTTTTATGATGCTCCAGGTGATGCAAAACCGGATTGGTGGATCATTGCCCAGTTGGCCCGGCGCATGGGTTTTGAAGGTTACGACTGGAAAAATTCCAACGAGGTAGCCGAGGAAATGTCGCGTTACTCACGCAAGAGCCGTAAGTCCTATCATATGATTAAAATAGCAGCGCACCGTGAGGGCACAACGCTGCATGAAAAATTGCGCTCATTAGGTACCGACGGTATCCAGGGGCCGGTGTTCTACAATTATGATACTGGCCAATTGCATGGCACCAAGCGTTTACACGATACCACGCTGACTCAGGCCGATATGGATGAAAAGTGGGGGGCAGATGGACCGATGGGCGCCAATATGCACTCAAAAAAATACACTCATTTCAATAGCCAGACTGGCAAGGTTAATCTTCAAAAGCACCCCTGGAGTATTGCCTCGACCTACTGGAATTGGTTAAAACCGAGAGCGGATGAGTTATGGCATACTAATGGTCGTGTCAATGAAATCTGGCAATCCGGTTTTGATGATACCGAACGCCGTGCCTATATTGCCCAGCGGTTTCCAGCCGATGCCCAGTTCGTTGAAATTCATCCCGATGATGCGATGGCTCGTGGCATCGAGTCCGGTGATCTGGTGATGATGTATAATGAACGGGTGCCAACCTTCAAAGACACCATCCTTGGTGTGTTCAGTAATGATTTAAGGTTTGATGAAGCACTAAAAAACGGACACATCGAATTGGGTAAGGCGGCTGTGACGGCGGTGGCCCTGGTTACTCCAGCTATTAAGAAAGGTGTGACTTTCAGTAATTTTCTCAATACGGTGCAACCTACCAATGTCTTGCAAGGGGCAATTACCGACACGATTACGGGGAATTATAATTTCAAGCTTGGTATTGCTAAAATCAAGAAGCTTGGTGAATCCCAGTACAAGCATACGTTTAACAGCATGACCTTTGTGCCGCGAAATCTCACTGCTTAATATACAAGGTGATCGACAAGCAGTACGCATATAGGCTGCGAGTATCCATAACATCATCTCCAATCGCGTAGCTTGCACCGAACTTCCTGCCAGTGGTGTTTCCGACGCTGCCTTTATTATATCGAATAGTACCTCGAACTCATTAATGGCCGCTCCTTTTACCTGGAAACAGCTCCAGTTATTGTCAAAATCTTTTACTTAAAATAAATTTAATATTTCTGAGTGTGCTAATCCGAAATATTGAGGCGCAAGGGTCGTGGCGTGTTATGTCCATACCGCATATGATTTCGAATGATGAATGGGGTCTGGCTTGTATTATATAAATAATTCCTTTTATTGATTTTAAAACAAAAAACACATTATAACCTATAACGTATTTGATGACATACTACTTAAGTAGTTTACCATAAATTATTTTCAATAGGAAGGGCTAATAATGCAAGCCTGGCCTGATTATAAATAATTATTAATGTATTCGTGATGTTTTATAATTAATGATGACTTGCTGGTTTCTTTCATGTAAGATTTTATTTGCCTATCTGTTATTGATTGTTTTTTTTGTCATTATGGCATGGAGTGTTGTAAGAACAGTCTTTGCTTTTTTTGTAGACAGTCAGTTGTACTCCACTTAATTAAGTTGCTTGATTGCCGAATCTATCATGACCATTGTTTCCAGTGGTGATGGCGTGTTGTCTTCGGTTAACTTTTATTTATAACTTAATAATACTTATAACTTAATAATACTTATAACTTACAATAAGGGACAGTAAATATGAGTCAATCAAAAAATAATATAACAGTGATTTTTTTATTTGTTTTATTAATGCTATCAACCTCAATATTAACCACTGTGTCTGCTTCAGATTCTACTTCAAGCGTGCGGGAGTACTGGATAGCAGCGGAGAAGGTGGAATGGGATTATGCGCCATCAGGTCTTAATAAGATCAAGCCAAGCGAGGGTCTTGGTCCCTGGGGTGTTACTACGAAGTACATTAAATATCGCTATATCCAATACACAAATGGTAGTTATACAACGAAGGTTCCTCAGCCAGCTTGGATGGGATTGCTGGGTCCTCAGTTAAGAGCAATTGAAGGGGATACTTTGCTGGTTCATTTTAAAAACATGGCGGATAAACCGCTGTCTATGCATCCTCATGGCGTACGTTATAAGCCATCTAGCGATGGTGCTGATTTTGAGTTTACTAACGAACCCGGCGCAAAGGTTGCCCCTGGCGATTCATTTACCTATAAATGGAAAGCGGATAAAGGATCTGCACCCGCGAAAAATGATAGCAGTTCCATTGTTTGGGCGTATCACTCTCATGTGAATGCCGTTGAGGAAATTTATGATGGTTTAATTGGTACGATTGTGGTTACTAAGAAGGGTAAAGAAAGATCCACTGATGACCCCAGGCCAAAAGACGTTGATGTTGAATTTACCACCTTGTATATGGTGTTTGACGAAGAGGACGGTAAAGAAGGTGGTTTAATGCATGCCATGAACGGTTATATTTTTGGAAATTTAGAAGGATACGTCGTTAATAAAGGCGATAAAGTAAGATGGTATCTTATTGGTATGGGCTCTGAAATCGATTTGCACACGTCGCACTGGCACGGCCAAACGGTTGTCGATCAAGGTCGGCGTACGGATGTGGTTGAGCTGTTACCGACCAGCATGAAGACGGTCAATATGAAAGCGAATAACCCGGGTACCTGGTTGTATCACTGTCATGTTACCGACCATATAACGGCTGGTATGATCGCGCGCTGGACAGTGCTACGCGATAAGCATGATTGATTGTCTAGCGTCAGCGGTATGGGCACGTCATTTGGGAATGACGTGCCCTATAGAGGAAAAAATATTTAGTGCGGCCAGGGAGCAGGCGGGTAAGAAGGGGGTTCGGTATGATGCCGATTTAGCAACGTATTGAGCGTTCAGTTTGAAGCGAGTTTTATGTGTGTTTGTTAGTGTCGTCAGGGTCCGGGTTATTATGGGTCATGACGCATGTTTATTGGGTAACTACTGAGCTTATCTTTGATTTGTCCGATTGCTGCGTTAAAAATGCTTATTTATATCGTATCGGTAAACGCCGCATTTTTCCTGATTCTCTAGCAAATCAAAGCTAATCTGAGCTGTTACTTTATTTGTTTGATTATTTTTTACCGCTGACAAGTAAATATTCGTGGGGTATTGTGAGTGTACCGTCTTTTATAAAATTACGGGCAAAACGGCTGACTTCGTTGCGTATTTCTGGTTTTTGTTCATCGGGTAGTGCATCATATTGCATTTTCAGAATGTCTGATGCCTCTACTGTGTCCCAATAGGCGTCAAATGACTTAAATTTGTAATGAAAGGTGATCGGCTCGATTGTAAATTCATGGAAGCCTGCCTTTTTGAGCAGTGTTTCCATTGTATGCGGTGCGCCTAACGAGGTAACTTTTGCCAAGGGAGGGTATAGGTCCTCATCAATGCGGTTCTTGAATGCCTCATAAGTCCAGTACAAGGTTAACATAGTTTCCGCAGCGCCCCATACGGCTAGAGAGAAATACCCGTTAGGTTTTAGCACGCGGCGCATTTCTTTTAAGCCTTTTAGTGGATCATCAAATAGCATTACACCAAAACGGCACAATGCTCGATCAAATTGGTTGTCTTCAAAGCGAATCTGCTCAGCTGACATGGTTCGAAATTCAATGCCTTGTAATTTCTCATCAATGACTTTTTGTTGTGCGACGTTCACCATCCCATCTGCTGAATCAATGCCAGTGATGGTTACTTGTCCAGTCATTTTCCGCGCTAAGGAAAGTGCAGGTTCCCCTGTTCCGGAACCGAGATCAATAATTCGATCGCCAGATTTTGCCCCTAATTTCTCCAGTATGGCTTCACCGACAGGTGCTAGTTGAGGTAACCATAGATCAAATTTTTCGGCGATTTTATCCCAGTCGGGCTGGTTCTCTGTTTTACTCATAAGAGGCGTATCTTTATTTTTTTATCGAATGTATTAGATTCAGGGTTAATTAACCCAACGCAGTGGTCTATGTTCTTTCATAATACTTCCATCTATAACTGCCTATTTCATATCAGGTTCTTTAAATCGACTATTAAATAGCCGGATCAAGACAGCTTTTTTCGGCCACAGATTAAATTCGCTACAGACCGTGTCCCAACACCCGAATTTTTCAGGCAGATCATGCCAGGGACATCCAATTCGAAGCCGAAATAAAATTACCCGGCATTGCATTTCGGTGCTCATAGGTGTTCGTAGTAGATTCAACTAATTAACTTAGGTTCAAGCATTATCTCATTTAACATCGACCAGTGTCCATTGGTCAGCATTAATCGGGGTATGGCAAACTCGTTTTGTTGTTTTTTGGTGGTAACTAATGTTACGCACCTTTGATTATGAATCAATAAGTTACTATTTTTCGTAAACGCCATAGCCTGTATTCTTATTGAGACCAGCATAACATCAGCTGGTATTAATCGTCCCATAAGTATTCGCATGATATATTATCTGCATGACAAAAGCAGAATCCCGCAGTACAAACCGCAAATAAGTCGTAGAAGCCATCATTCTTCGCCAAGAACCTGTCCATTTAGTGGCCCGCATATTTGATGTTCCGTTACGAACGATATTTGATTGGCTTGCTCGTTATCGTAGCGGTGGCTGGCATGCATTAAATGATAGTTCTAAAAGTGGACGAGCCAAGAAACTATCCGCTAAAGATATGCAGTGGGTTTACAATGCAGTGACGATGGGTAACCCGCTACATTATCAGTTTGATTTTTGCTTATGGTCCTTAAGAACCATTGGTACAATGATCAAGCAAGAATTGGGGATAGAGCTCAGTAAAAGCTCAGTTGGTCGGTTGTTAAATAACCTCGGTTTAAGCGCACAACGCCCGCTGTACAAATCCTACAAACAAGACCCCAAGAAGATTGAACGCTACCTTAACAGTACCTTTCCTGACGTCGTAGAAAAAGCTAAAGCTTTAGGTGCTGAAATCTATTTTTGTAGATGAATCCTCGGTGCGTAGCGATTCCCACCACGGATTCACCTGGGGGGAAATAGGTGAAACACCGGTCGTCAAAGACAGTGGGGGGACGTTTTGGACTGAAGCTCATCAGTGCTGTTACACTTCGTGGGGAAATGCGTTTTAGTTTTATCAAAGAGAACATGAACTCAGCCAATTTTATTCAGTTTCTAAAAAAACTGAGCAGCGACGCTGGCCGCCGGATCATTGTTATTACCGATAATGCGCGTTATCACCATAGCCAAGAAACGCAGGCCTTTTTAGAAGAACAGGTTGACAGTATTATCATGGCATTTCTACCGGTCTATTCACCGGAGTTAAATCCAGATGAACAGGTGTGGAATCATGCTAAAGCAAGACTGGCGAAACTTCCAATCATTGACAAAGAGAGCATGAAGCGTGGTGTTCTCTCAATCATGCGATCAATCCAGAAACAAAGCGCATTAATAAAGAGTTTTTTTAAAATGCCGGATACCAAGTATATTTTTGATACTATTGCCGCGTAGCGCGAATACTTAGGGGACGATTAATAGCAGCAACGCAGAAGGCCGGAAAATAGACAAGAAAATGTTAAAATAATGTTGAGATGAAGTTTTTTCAGTCTGACGAATTCTTGATGTTGATCTCTAAAGTAGCGCGAAAACCGGTTGTACGCCACCCCCAGTAAGTTAATAAAAAGTAGCAATACATGAGCAATGAAAAATTCCATTCGACAATGTTTTCCGGTTCATTGCCACCAATCCATGCGGAAACAGGTATGCTTATTAAGCCAACGACCAATAGAAAAAAGCAGAGCGTAATCTTGGCTTGTGCAATGCGCGGCGACAGCAATTCGGGTTGCGCGAGAGAGATATACCAAAGGCGTCTTGCTAATAATAATTGTGCCAAAAATGTACAGCTAAAAAATCCCGTTACACCGATTCGGCGTTGGATGTGGTAATTTGGGTCGATAAAGCCTAGCGCGACAGTATAGACAATTAGAAACACGCTGGCTAAGCTGCCTAGCCATTGAAGAACCCAAACACCTTGTAATTGCCGTTTATCAAGGCATTTTATCCAGTCACCAATTAATCGCCAGTAGATGAGCATAAGTACAGCGGTAGGAATAAGTGTGGCACGAAACCATAGGCTTTCCGGGGCTTTGCGTCCAGTAGAACTTATCGTAGTGCAGCCATCCAAATACACAAAACAAGTAGGCACATGGTCGAGACCCGCTGCAATGATGTAAGCTACATTGACGGCAACAATGGGGACTAAACCAGTTAACAAAGGAATAAAAGCGAGTTGCATGCTGGAGTTACTTACCTGATTAATTATTAACTTAATGTTGGTACAACGTTGACATTTGGTCTGTGCAACTTATTTCTGTGTGCGTTCCCGAATTTCGTATTCCATTGATTATTATACGTCTGGTTTGCTCAAAGCATTCCCTAAAATGTCGAATTTGATGTAATTTGTAGTTGGATGTCATCGATTTCATCTTTTTTGTTCAGCGGAAATGCCAGGTCAATATGGACGATTCTGCTGATATTGGTTTTGCTTGAATTGATGCGGATACCTAGGCCTGTGGAGGTCAGAAGGTCGTTATCGTTTGCATTGGTGTTATCACTGAGCTTTGTTTGTCCAATATCGAGGAAGATAACGCCGGCAAAGCGAAACAAGTTCAAAAAGTGCGGACTAAAAAAATAGCGTTGTTCCAGATTAACGAGTAATCGGCGATCACCCAGAAAGAACTCGGACGGATAGCCACGAAAGCCTTCATCACCACCCAGTGATAATAATTTATCACTACTTAAGTTGATGCCGAAGTCATATGACAAGCCCGCAAAAAAACGCAGCTTAGTCGCTAGTAGCCAGTAGTAGTCTAATTTAAGCGAGGTTATTGTGTTCTGGAAGCCATCTTTGTCCCGATCCCAACTACCGTTCACTTCAAATTTCATTTGCAATAAGTGTTTTGGTAAGGTATACGGAACATTGTGAATGTTAAATGAGAATATCCATTGTGATAGTGGTGAGTTAAAGGTGTTACTGGCAAGGCCGAGTGATGCGGCAACATTTATTCCTATTGCTATATCTTCTGTGCGGTACAACGCATTTAAATTTTGGTAAGTGGTAAAAGCGTCTTCGATCAAAAAATATTTAATCCATGGATAGGCTAGGATACGGTCATCTGGTGCAATGGTTGTGTTGTTTTCACTAACTTTAAATAAATCTTCGGTTTGTGTAAACCCAAACGAGTAGCGTTGCGTATAGCCCCCCTGTCGTCCGGAAGAAAAGCCAGCAAACACACGATAGTGGTTCTGGTTATGATTAAAGGCATTGAATTCGTTGCCGCTCGCTTCCAATGTTTCACTAAATTTATTTTCCTGCAAATTCAATCCTAACGACCAACGTGTATCTAAAGCGAAAAATGGTCGGGTGATTTGCAGTTTTTTTTCAAAACCATCGGTGGTATCGCTATAAACCGTGTCAAACGTTACATGTGACCCGAACAGCTGTTTTGTGTGATAGCTGATCGATTGTGAATTTCGTTCGCGATCATTAAGAAATTGTAAGGTTAGTGTGTTCCCCGACCCCAACATATTCTCATCTTCTATGGTTAACCCTATTTTGTTATTTCCACCCTTGCGGCTAAAAAATAATTTGGGTAATAAGGTCCATAATTCCCGGGTAATCACTGCCAGGTCAACTTTGTCACCGCAAATGCGTTGCGGTAATATCACCGCGTCGGAAAGGTAGTTGTTGGCTCTCAATATTCGCTCGCTTTCTGCGATTGAGCTTGAGAGCAAAACTTCGCCTTGTGAGAATAATAGTTGCCGTCGTACAACATCGTCTTGAGTTGGTGTATGTATATTGTTCACATAACGGTAAAGAGCATTATTTTCATTGGTGTCATTCGGGTTGAAAATTGGTAGAGTGATCACCTCTATGTGTCTAATTAGTAAGCCATTGAAGTCATCTATTCTGGTGTGAGCGCGTAATGTTTCGAAATCAAATAGTTCGTGTTGTGTTGGGAAATTTAACGCCTGACACTCAATGCCATCTGTCTCCTGGAGTATGTCAGCCGTGGCTATATGATAAGGCGGTACTACTAGCATTGATATAAAAACACAATATCGCGCCTGTATCGAAAAACGATTTTGCAAGTTCTCTAGTTGAGTCTTAGGCCTTTGTTTTTGAAACATTTGAAGTTAATTACGTGCCCATTCCTAATTCTACCGAAGAGGTTCAATAATATACCAGTCAGGGTAATCCTGGGAGAGGTCGTTGATCGTTTTGGCGTTTTATTGCCTTTATACCGCAGTTAATCACAATCTGGGGTCATTTAGTCAATTTTTTAAAACGCCGATACGCCGTAAAACAGAAAGTGTAGGAAGAGCTGTTCTATTTCGAGCTTTTGTGGTTGAATAATGGATAGCAATAGTAGGATGCAGTTGACAAGCAGTTGCTATTTGGCGATTGTGTAATGCGGTGTGATTTAATTTTAGCAGAATAGAGGAGAAATTTATGTCAGAAACCTTTGGCGGAAGTGGTCGTTGCCTGTGCGGTGCAACTCAAATCAGTGTGAAGAATATGAGTAAAAATGTCGGCGCATGTCATTGCGGTATGTGCAGAAAATGGGGCGGTGGACCATTGTTGGCAGTTGATTGTGGTTCAGATGTGTCATTCAACGATAAAGGTACTATCTCGGTATACAATTCCTCAGATTGGGCGGAGCGTGGTTTTTGTAATCAATGCGGTAGCCATCTTTTTTACAGGCTAAAAGAAAGTAATCAATACATTATGCCGGCAGGGTTATTTGATGATGATAGTATGTTTGTTTTTGACCATCAGATATTCATTGATAAAAAACCTTCTTATTACTGTTTTGCAAACGAAACCAGTGATATGACAGGCGCGGAAGTTTTTGCAAAATACGGGTCTCTGCCAGAGTAAACGCACCATCGAGTTTCAAATTGGGCTCTATCCGTAGGGGCTGGGTATGCGTTTAGCGACTGAAAAGAGAGTGCTCTGTTCCTGTGTTGTTAAAAAATGTGATGCATCGGTCTTGCAGGCGGTTTTCACTTCTTATAAAGCCAAGCAACTGGCGTACAAATGGACTATCTTCCAGGGATTGTGCCTGCACTAGTAAGTGTTCAGCCTGGACCAAGTGACCTTGAAGTAAACTAGCTACCGCTTGTTTGGTTACTATCTTTGCGTTACTCTGAGCCAGCTCAGCCCATTCCAAATTAGCGCCGCAGCGCCCACATAGTAGGGTCACTTTATCGAGCCGCCCACGGCAAATGGGACAACGTTCCATTATTATGATTCCAGATAGAAAATCAGATCAAACAATTCTTGAAACGCAGCTTCAACATCGCCATTCTGAGTCATGGCATCTCTTAATGTCTTAATCATGTTGACCAGGTCTTCACGGTCATCCTCGTGAGCATTTTCCATCAGCGTTTCGGCTTTGTTTATCAAGGTCGTAATCTTGGGCTGTTGTTCAGGCGCATTATCATTTTCTTGTGCAACTTCACCGTCAAATAACTTGCTGATTCGGGCCTGAGCTTGGGTCATGGCTTCTTCTTCAAACCGGCTAATAGCGTTATCGATGGTTATGCAAACTTCTTTACCACTTTGTTTCTCAACCGCGGAGACTTGCAAAATACCATTAAGATCAAGTGAAAAAGTAGTGACGATTTCGTTGCCAGCAGGTACAGCGCTCAAATCTTCTAAGAGAAAACGGCCAATTTCTGTATTGTTGATGGCATCCTCGTCCTCGCCTTGATAAACCATGATTTCGACTTTCGTCTGGTTGTCTGCATGTGTGTAAAATATTTCGCTTTTAGTGCATGGAATAACGCTATTTTTTCGTATCAAAGGCACAAATTTAAAAGGATAGTACTCACCATCCACGATATCGAGCGCACTGGTACCAAAGGTATAAGGTGTGACATCCACCAACACTGTATCTATCTGCCCACCTGAAATAACCGCCCCTTGTATTGCAGCACCAATGGCGACACAGAGATCCGGGTCGACTTCGCTACGCGGTTGCAGGGCTAATTCCGATTCTAATCTTCGGCTGATCAGAGGCGTTCGAGTAGCGCCACCCACCAATAAAATTTCATTAAGGTCCGCGACACTCAATCCAGCGCCTTCCATGGCAATATGGGCCGCTTCTAGGGTTTGATCGACATACGGCGTGATCATCGCTTCATACTCATCGCGGCTAATTTCCAGGGACAGATGCACCGCCTGTTCGCCATTCTTCAACAAGTATTCTTCTGCTAACATCGCATAGGGATGATCCGAAAGACGAACTTTAGCTGATTCGGCAGCGCGTCTGATTTTGGCCATTACTTGTTGGTCTAATAGACCTTCATCAAGTGACTGTTCATGCAACAAATGTTCAGTAACATGATCAATGATTTTTTGATCGAAGTCATCCCCCCCCCAAGTGATTACCACCATGGCTTGCGAGCACCTCAACCACCTTGTTTTACAGACGTACCACGGAGACATCGAAGGTTCCTCCGCCAAGGTCGTAGACCATAATGTGTTTTTTCCCATGATGGTTGCTTGCATAAGCAAGCGCTGCCGCTGTGGGTTCATTGATGATTCGTGCGACGTTTAAACCGGCAATCTCACCTGCATCTCTTGTCGCCTGGCGTTGGGCATCAGAGAAATAGGCCGGTACGGTAATGACCGCTTTTTCTACACTTTCTCCTAGATGTTGTTCAGCAACAGTGTCTTCGTCATTATATGGAGAAGGCATAAACTCACTGGCTAACTCGGAGTAGCTCTCCACCAGCTTGATGACCCGATGTCTCAACACATCGTTTTGTGGGTTATTCATCACTTGGTCAGTTAAATTGCGCAAGCGCTTCATATCTGTCTTGTTGAGATGTCGATTGATGGTGGTTTTGCCAGCCAATTCATGATAAATAAATATCTCAGCTTGCGGCGATTGTCGGCAGGCCTCACGAGCAAAATGGACGCGAAGCTTTTCACACCCAAAATGCGCTAGCGATTCACAAATTAGTTCAATTTCGGTGCTGCTTAAGGATTCTTTTGTTGCATTTCGCAATACAGTGACCAACAGTTCCAACACTTCACGGACTTGCTTGCGCTTATCTTTAAATGACGTTTGCAGCAGGTGAAAAAATCGTACTACTTCTGATCTGGAGATTTTCTTGTTCAGAGGTGGGAGCCCGCTTTGTTTATATGTGTGTTCAAGCGGGGTATTCCAATGGCTAAGCTCCGTTAAAAAATAGAAACGAGCACATAAGCCGCCACCCAAAATTGCTTCGGCATTTTCCCATACCTTTGTTGCTTCAGCCTTTTCACCTTGGCTGGCCAGCAGCTTACCACGCACCAAGGCAACCTGTCCCTTGTTTATATCAGTACGGGTCCAGTCCTCAGCAATTGCCAACTCTTTTTCTGCCAAGTTGTATTTGCGTTGGTTAATCTGTTTTCTGGTATGGGCTAAATGGGCATCTATCAATGCTGTGCGCACGCGTATATTGATTGGGTCTTTCTTTAGAATTTGAGTGGCTAGTGATGCCGCTTTTTTGAAAGCATTACCTGCGATGGCTGTTTCCACTGCCTCGGTCAGTAGCTCTATATCATCCGGGAACTGCTTCATGCCTTTATCTAACCATTCACGAGCCGCCTTAAGATTTCCCTCTGTGCGTAAAATCGATATCAATTGAATGTAGGCCTTATGGTCTTGCGGATCGTATTCGAGAATTTGTATCAACCAATGCACCGCCGACATGGGCGCTCTTTCAATACGGCCATGAACCTCAAGCATGCGGCGAGTAATCAACGCCATAGTGAGTTTAAACTCTTGCTTGTCCTTACGATCACTTTTTTTTAGTTGATTTATAACTTGCAACCAAGCATCGATGATGTGTTCAGGGTGGTTTCTATCTGATTCTTGAAACCACGCTTCAAGCAGAGCAAGCTCAAGCTGGGAAAGTTTGCCAAAACGGCGATTTAGCAGATTTCGAGAACCTGGATTCGGTAGCAATAGACGCAGGACTGCGTCACGTGCATAATGTTTACCGAATTGTTGGTTATTTCGTACCACAAAACGTAAGAGGGATTCACTGGATGGTTGAGTGCCTAGTTGCCGTAGCTCTTCAGCCAGTTTAAGCGACTCACTGCTCAAGCACCGCTTGGCGGCGACAAACTGACGGGCCTCACGCCCCATATTGGATGCGTTGGCGAATAGACGCCCTTTGTCATCATCTATTGATACGCTTATTGCTTCAGCTAATGGCCGAAAGGCGGACTTAGAAGCGATTTTTTCCAACAACGTTTCTGCGCCGGCGGTATCATCATGCTCGGTCAATAGTAGCGCTTTCATAATTTGATTTAAATCACGAAAGGGAGAGCGAAAGGAGATTGTTTTCAAGTGTTCCCGCAGAGCTGCGTCGTCGCCACTGCAATAAGCTTCCAGCGCCGCTTTAGCCACAGGAAAATCGCGCGCGACTACATCATCCGAAGGTAATGCGGTTGCCTGCAGTGTTGCAGGTTGTGCCAAACTAAGAGCGGCCACATGTTCGCGTACTTCAGTCAACCCCCCTTGTGCATGCAGCTCAGTTTGATTGTTTCGATAAAGCTCAAAAGCCTGTTCTATTTTTCCTGTGCTCACCAAGAGCTGAAAAAAGAAAGCATCATTCAACGGTGTGCCGCACAGTTCAGCCCGATTGCGCTAAATCGCAATCGCCTCTTTAAACATCCCTTTATCAGCTAAACCGTGAGCACGTCCCTCATAAGCGCGGGCGAGGAAATCCAACCACTCCTGCCGTTGTTCGAATTTAAGCAAATTTTTACAAACGTTAACCGCTTCACGATACTTAGCCGCGTCGAGTAACCCCGGAATTTGCTGTTCGAGTATTTCTGGACTGAGCTCTGGCGTTGGCTTTTTCACTTGTGTAGAGCGATGCCGAATAGAAGATTTGCCTGCCTTTTTTCGTTTACGGGACATAGGGATCAGCCGTCTAACTTAATGAATATTAGTGGGGGGGCAAGTATACAATCTGAGATCATCATTTACCACTCTCAGATTTGATGGGGCATTATAATGGTTCAAAAATCAACAGGATAGTGCCGCAAGTCTAAACTCGTGATTTTAGTGAATTGCCTACAGTTAGTAGATATTCGCAGTAGGTTCAACTGATGTGTTAGGTTCAATTCGTTAGGTATTTTCCCAATCTTAATTGATGTCCCTCTCATTGGATGGAGTAAGAAGGCATCCAGTTTTCGGTTTGTGTGTTTTATGTTCGTTTATTCACTGATGTTACGCACCCTTGATTATGAATCAATAAGTTACGATTTTTCGTAAACGCCACAAATCTAAAGGGGGCAGAGTAATTGATAGTATATGGTAGGGCATCCTGTATGAATGAAGCACCCTTGGTCGAGTGTACTGGTCAACCCAAATAGGCCACATTAAATTGAGAATTTTCATAATTTACTGATGATATTGATGTGGTTTAGGTGAGTGGAGCGAGGTTAATTTATTGATAATTGGCTGCTATATTCATGTGCTATTTTGTAACTGATTGTATTTTATGTGTTTTTATTTTCTGATTATGAAATGCTCCAATGAGGACTCAAGATGTTGATTTTTATTGGATGGATGCTTGGAACAGGTTGGCTTTATGGAATGTTTGATGCTTTTAATGTTCACAGTAGTAAGTTAGAGTGGCGTGTTAAGATACAAGTCATTTGGTATTGTATTGGTTTCACTTTCTTTTATTTCGATTTCAGAAAAGAAATGCAAAATAATCGTGTTTTTACTTAGCTAATGTCATGTTTAGGAGGTTGTCGAATGCACAAAATAATTATTGCGGGTCTGGTGTGGGGGATGTTTTTTGTGAGTGGTGTGCAGGCAGTAACCTCCTCTCCTGCTGGGGCGAAAGCCTACATTATCTCGCCGACTGATGGGGCGCAGGTTTCTAGTCCGGTTAAAGTTCAATTTGGCTTAACCGGTATGGGGGTAGCCCCGGCAGGTACTGATAAAGCAAAAACCGGACACCATCATTTATTAATTAATACTGCCATACCAGCATCGGATAAGCCGATTCCCAGTGATGCTCAGCATAAGCATTTTGGTGGTGGTCAGACTGAAGTTATGCTTGAATTAAAACCTGGAAAGCATACTTTGCAACTGCTGTTAGGGGATAAAGGGCATGTGCCTCACTCTCCGCCAGTGGTGTCAGAAAAAATCACAATTACGGTGAAATAATAACAAACAATTTTGGCTTGCTTGTTGCAGTTTGCAATGGGTGGTTGAAAAGAAAAATGTACCGTTGTTAGTTAAGTTATTGGTGATGTAAGTGACTAGGAAGCTTGCATAGAATGGAAAGCCGACTGCGAAAACGCCATATTGGCCCATTTTTACGATCATTTTGTTAAATAGGCTCAATATTCGCCTCAAATGCCAAAAGTAGGTGCCCGATGCGATCGAAAAAATGGACTTAACATGGCGTTCCCTCGTGGCGGCGGCTATTCTCGGACAGGCTTCTACTCCTATAAGTGACGAAGGGAGCGATTGGTGTCGTCATGTGTTTATGGACCCGATAGCATTTGGTTTGTATTATGGTAGCAATCCGTTTATAAGGATGTGCAATGAAGTATATAGTACATGGATGTTTGAGAGCTGCCACCTGTTCGGCGTACGTTGCGGTCAACAGGTAAATTGAGTTGACGTATTTTGATGATTTAACGGCCACGTAGTCATTTCCTAGTGTAAGTAAAATCATTATTGCAAATATAAAGGGCATGGTATGACGCAGATATCGGATGCAAAATTCGCAGTTGGCCAAATTGTTCACCATCGTCTTTTTGATTATCGAGGTGTTATCGTGGATGTGGATCCCGTGTTTTATGGTTCGCCTGATTGGTATGAGCGTATGGCTCATTCGCGACCGCCTAAAGATGAACCTTGGTACCATGTCTTGGTGGATAATGGTAAGCGTAATACCTATGTGTCTGAGCAAAATTTAGAGAAAGATGAGTCAAGTGAGGGGATTAATCACCCGCTCATTGAGGATGTTTTTAAAGATTTTGTGGATGGAAAGTACGTTGTAAATTGGCTAAAAAACTGATGTTGGCTTATCGAAAGTTCAGTTTTTCCATTAATTGCCAGAGTTGATCCAGCCGTTCCAGCGGTTTTTTTTGCTGTAAAAAAAATTGTTTTTGCTCTAGTTTCATAGGCAACAATTCCACGAGTCGGCTGCTAACCCAACTGGCATCGTCGTATTTTTTATCCATTTTAGCGTAAGGATAGCCGAGTTGATCCAACAGCTTCCGTAACATGTTCACGGCGGGTGAAAACTTGTCAGGAATCGGTAGGCTTGGTTCATTAGGCAATAACTGTACCTTGGCGATTGTTAGCTGGTCGCGTTGCACTTGTCGTGACACAATATTAAATCGTTGTTTCCCGACGGCCGTGATACATAATATGCCATTGGAGTCGGTGTTAAAGTAGTTTATCTCGCACAAAGTGCCAATTTCGTGGGTAAGTGCGGCTTTTCCGACTTCTGTCCCTTTTTTGATCAGGCAGATACCGAAATCGCTGCCAGTTTTCATGCACGAACTGATCATATCCAGATAGCGGGGTTCGAATATTCTCAATGGTAAACTGCCATGTGGGAACAGCACAGTATGGAGCGGGAATAGTGGAATGGCTATTGTTGTCATGATCTTGCTGGTGTTATGTTCCCCAAGGGGGGATTAAATGATGCTCGATGGACAGATGATCGAGTACTCGTGCTACTACAAAATCAACCAAATCCTCGATTGTTTCAGGTTTATGATAAAACCCCGGACTTGCCGGTAAGATCGATACGCCGAGCTTGGCCAATGACAGCATATTTTCCAGATGAATAACTGACAGTGGCATTTCTCTGGTGACTAAAATAAGTTTTTTTTGCTCCTTTAAAATAACATCGGCGGCGCGCTCAATGAGGTCGGTACTAGCACCCCGGGCTATTGATGATAGTGTAGCTGATGAGCATGGACATACAACCATTGCGGTAGAGACATTGGAACCGCTTGCGATGGGGGCCATCCATTGTGTTTTGCCAAATACGGTTAACTGTGCGGGATCGGGCTTATAGCGGTCAAGTAGATAGCGATTTATATTTTCGGGTTGGCTCCCAATGCGATGATTTGTTTCAGTATTAATGACGACCTGAGCGGCTGACGATATAAGCAAATGCACGTTTTGCCCTGCGTTGAGCAGGCATTCTAACAAGCGAAAACCGTAGGCTGCACCAGAAGCGCCAGTCATCGCCAGGGTAATGGTGTTTTTTTTCATGATGCAAGGTGTATTATAAGTGAAAATCAATGATGACGTTGTAAAGCAGGTCTGGCTATTTTGCCGTTGTTTTTAGGACGATGGGTAGCGCATTGTCAGAGCATGTAACAACTTTTTATGAATGCCTCCGAAAGCACCGTTACTCATAATCAGTAAGTGATCGCCGGGTTGTGCGTTTGCAACAAGGTTGTCGATAATAGCGTCTACCTCCGATAGCAGTGTGGCGGGTGGTGCGGTGTTTTTGACAACGCTATTCAAGTCCCAGGTTGTCTCGGCTGGTTGGTAGTAGACGACGGCATCAGCACTATTAAGTGATCCGGCAAGCGTTTGTGTATGAATACCCATGCGCATTGTATTGGAACGTGGTTCCAGTATCGCTATTATGCGTGCGTTTCCTACTTTGTTGCGTAGCCCTTCCAATGTGCTTGTAATTGCCGTGGGGTGGTGTGCAAAGTCATCGTATATCGTAATATTGTTGATGGTGCCAACGACTTCCATTCGACGCTTAACATTTTTAAAGTGGTGCATCGCCTCAATGGCGTGCTGTGGAAGAACGCCTGCATGGCGTGCTGCGGCAATGGCCATAATGGCATTGTTAACGTTATGCTGGCCCTGCAATGACCATTCGAGTGTGCCCGCGTATTTGCCTTTAATGTGTATATCGAAATGGCTGGCATCGGTCGCTAAGTTTTGAATAGACCAGGTGGCTTTTTTAGGTTTGTCGAAATGTTCCATGGGCGTCCAGCAACCCATTTCTATAACCGTTTTTATATTGGCATCTGCTGCTGGTGCCACGATTAATCCATGACCCGGTACGGTACGTATTAAATGATGAAATTGGCGTTTAATCGCGTCTAAATCAGGAAAAATATCGGCATGGTCATATTCCAGATTGTTGATAATAAGTGTGTGGGGGCGGTAGTGCACAAACTTGGAGCGTTTGTCGAAAAAAGCGGTATCATATTCGTCGGCTTCGACCACAAAAAAGGGGGCATTGCCACTGCGTGCAGAAATACCAAAATTTTCTGGTATGCCGCCAATTAAAAAACCAGGTTTTAGTCCGGCATATTCCAATATCCAGGCTAGCATGCTGGATGTGGTGGTTTTGCCATGGGTGCCTGATACGGCAAGTACCCAGCGGTGTTTGAGCAGGTAATCAGCCAGGAATGCTGGGCCTGATGTATAACTTAGGTTTTTGTTGAGAATGAATTCGATTGCTTCCTGGCCTCGTGACAGGGCATTGCCAATGACAATTAATGCAGGTTCCGGGGCAAACTGTGTTAAATCATCCAGGTTCGATAATTTAATACCGGCATTCTCTAGTTGTGTACTCATCGGGGGGTAGACGTTGTTGTCCGAGCCACTGACCTGATAGCCTAGTTCACGCGCTAATAATGCAATTCCTCCCATGAAGGTGCCGCAAATGCCGAGAATATGTACATGCATAAGAATTAAATGTCCTGGTTTAAACCACTAAGGGCGTACATTGATGCTATTGTTTCAACCGAAGAATGTTAACTGCCAGCAATGAATAATAGCCGAATTACCCTTAGGTAAGTAAATACGTAAAGTAAGGAGATACCTATTCCAGCCCAAAACGGAATAGATAGCGCATTTCGTAAAATATGGCCGATGACGGTGATATTCCAAAATAAAAGAATGAATAACAAATAGCGCGGAAACATCATTTCGTCAACTGAATATTTTGCCGCCAAGATGATAAGAGGCCAGCTCATTAGATCAAAAATAACACCAGTGCCAGCTAATGCCGTGATGGTTTGTGTGGAGCGGTTGAGGAAATTCCGTATCCATAACCCTGCTTGTGCAAACCCGATCATCATGAGCAGCCCAACCAGCACTGTGGATAATGCCAGTGTGGTGGAGTTATCGTGCAGTGCAATACCGAGTGATAGTGAAAAATAGGCCGTCAGGGTGATCATTAGCAGATATCGGGATGACGGTATATTTTCAGCATTTGCACGTAACAGGCAAATATCAATAAAAAGCTTAAAGATTAATAACATCGGTTTGCTTATGAAATAAGAGTGAATTAGTGGCCACTGTAAAAACGCACTTAATATGTAGTTTTAAGTGGTTAATTGATTTATCTAAAATACTCGGTCATTAAATCGCTTATATCATATTTTTATTGATAAATACAGATAAAGCGATCAAGAGTATACTCCCTACTGAGTTTGATTGTGTGACTCTAGAGGGCGATGACGTTTGAGTATTTTGTAATATGAGTGGATGAATTTAGGATTATATCTAAATAAAATGTTTCCGGGGAAGCTTCTGATAACCGGCAGGCGTAAAATCCTGTTATGGTTTCCAGGAGGCTGTCCGAGAATGAAAAAGTTTACGGCGGAAAATCCATTTTGGTCATATTTTCCGTAAATTTTCGTTGAATAGAATGACTATTCGCCTCAAATTTACGAAAAATCTACCTCAAAATGGCATTTCCTCGCTACGACTTTCATTCTCTGACAGCCTCCTCCTAAGTGGTTGCGTCAATACTGGGCTGATCAGAAATAACAATTTGAATGATGAGTAGGGATGATAACAATGCAAGAGCTGTTCGTTGATACCGAAGCAAAATTAATCGAGCTATGCTGTGCTCTTCAAAATAGCGAGATTATCGCATTGGATACAGAGTTTTTTCGTGAAAAAACCTATTATGCGCAATTATGCTTGCTGCAATTGGCGACGGAAGACCTGATTGCGTGCGTAGATCCACTAGCGCTTGCTGATTTGTCGCCCTTGCTGGATGTATTGTACCAAGCCTCTGTTGTTAAGGTTATGCATTCGGCTCGCCAGGATCTGGAGATTTTTTATGATTTAAAAGGAGCATTGCCTGCACCAATCCATGATACTCAGATTGCAGCCACTTTGCTTGGTTTTGGTGACCAATTAGGGTATGCCAATTTGGTAAAATCCATGTTATCTGTGGTTTTGGATAAATCCCATTCACGCACGGATTGGCAGAAGAGACCCTTGGATGCCGCTCAGTTACAGTATGCCATGGAC
Organism: Gammaproteobacteria bacterium; assembly: GCA_013152545.1. Lineage (GTDB taxonomy): Bacteria > Pseudomonadota > Gammaproteobacteria > SZUA-152 > SZUA-152 > JAADGF01. Next base: position 34,717 of record JAADGF010000103.1, on the reverse strand, counting down.
GATGTGAGATACCTTATCCCGATTTATCGCCTACAGCAAGCAATGTTGTTAGAAAAAAAGCGCCAGCACTGGTTGGTGTCGGATTTTAATCAGCTGACGAATATTGATGTGTATGCTCCTCCGCTTGAGACTCTTTGGCGACGTGTACGTGGTGTACAGCACTTAAAGGGGGTTCAGTTGGCGGTATTGCAAGGTTTGTGTCGTTGGCGTGAATTATTGGCGAGACAGTTAAATCGCCCTAGGCGATGGTTGGTTAGTGATGAAATGTTGATCGAACTAGCGAGAAAAATGCCAACCGATCTTGGTTTGTTGGAAAAGGTTCGTGGTTATAATAACAGCCTTAAAAAAAATGCAGCGGCTATTTTAACGGAGATTGAAATTGCCCGTGCATTGCCGGTGGAAAAGTGGCCGGGTGACAAACGGCCGCTGCCATTGACAGCGGATAAGGAAGCATTGTTAGACATGTTAATGGCGATTGTCCGTGTCTGTGCACAGCAAAATGGCGTAACACCTGCCGTGTTGGCAACCCGCAAAGATTTAGAGGCTGTCATTATGGGTGCAAATAATATCTCAGTTCTTTCTGGTTGGCGCTATGAATTGGCGGGAAAAACGATACGTGGTTTTTTGTCAGGTGATATGAGCATCCGTCTGTTAGGTGAAACAATAACTATCGAAGGAGTCTGAAATAAGCCGAGTAGTAATATACCCATAACGTTTGAGATTCAGGTGTAAATGTGCGTCATATTTACACCTGAATCTCAAACGCTATGGGTATCGATTAATTAATTGGATTGCGAATACATTTTTTACATATAAAGCTGGGTAGCAAGTGATGCCTCAATGCAGTATAAAAATATCTGTTCTCATTATCTTATTGGTGGAGTTGTTGGTCAGAGTTGACGCTGTCAGTAGTGCTGCACCCAGCATGGTTTGTGACAATCTTTTGGACGAAGGAGAAGTTGCCTCACTTTTTAAGCAAAATGTATTGCGGCAATTAGCATTGGAGTTTGGTGAGTCCGGATTGTTTGTATATGAGTTGCAGCAATCACCAGTAGATGCCGTTATTACTCGACTAGAGGCGTATGCAAAGTATAAAAAACTTGGTCAAACAGGTCTGGCTACCCTGCGCGTGAAGGGGTGGGTAAGTCGCTGCGAAGGCACCACGATGATTCGCGACAATACTTGGCTGGCCGATGGTACTCTGGTAACGCAACGTTATATGCCGGAACAGCTTCCCGGTAAAGGTGTTCAGTTAGGCGATAAAAATGCGGCAACACATGTGATGGTTTTTGTGGATAGTCGTTGTCCGCATTGCCATCGATTATTGAGTTATGCAAATGCCTTGATAGAGCAAGGAAAAATTTTTCTGGAGATCAGGCAGGTGGCTTATCTGGAAACGGTCGAGGAAGCTTTGCAAGATACTCGTTTGTTTGATACTGCTTTAATAGATCCACATAATTCAACATTAAGTATCAGTGACTATGTTGAAATGTTAGCAGGTTTTAACAGTGAGCGCGCGGTTAAGGTGAAAAACCAACGTTATGCCACAGCAAAAACCTTAATTGAGACAAATACAAAAACCGCGCAGGAGGTTTTGCATATCATTTCTGTCCCGAGTGTACTAATACGTGAGCTTAAGGCAAAAAATCAATATCGTAGAACCAGCTATTGGGAGATGAACCGTATCTTTCAGCCCGATTTATAAAAAAATGGGTTTATTAATAAGTACCGCACAATCGAGTTCTGTAGTATGGTTAAAATAATCTAATTGCTGTGATGTGTTTCTGTAAATTATTTTAAATTCAATGTATTAAGTGACATTGGTTGAGGTGAGCTGTGTTTATGTTTATTGGGTTGTTTCGATCTCGATCGAGTGGGTGGCCGGTTAACAAATTATGTCATTCACTGACTATGTTAGGGTGCAGCGTGATTGCTGTGCTGGCGGTGGCATTACCCGTTATTGCTGCTGAGGAGGATAAGCTTAAGGATGCCTACATCGGTGCAGACGTAAGCTTTATCGGTTTGGATGTGGAGGGGGTGACTTATAGCCCGGTTGCTACGCGGATTCGGTTAGGCATTGATTTATTGACAGATGTGAAACCCAAGGTATCGATAGAAAGCCATTTTGGGTTTAATATTACCGAAGAGACTAATACCATTCAGGTGAGTGGTACGGCGACTGATGCCACATTAACGCTTAATTATTATCTTGGTTTATATGCTCGGGCATCAATGGATGTGTCTGATACAATCACTGCTTATGGTCTGTTGGGATTTACCAGTGCGCAAATCTCAGGCGATACACTGTTACTGTCTAATGGAGATACTGAATCCGGTTTATCGTTGGGGGTCGGTGGCTTGGTTCAATTACCTTTTGGTATTGATGGTTTTGTTGAGGTGATGCAGCTAGTCAATGGTGATAACTTTGATGCGTTGGCCATCAGTGTTGGCATACTGCGCAAATTGTAATTTTTGATGTTACCGGTCACGAAGCGATTTGCATATTGCTTGGTCAGTAGAGCAGGTTTTTTTATTCCATGTTTGGCACCGTTGCGATATTTATCGTGAAAAACGTACTTTACACGCCGTCCAACGAATGATTTTAGGTTCAACTGAGAAATTTAGGTTTTAGGTTTCATCGGCCGATAATTCGAGTATCATCAAGTGGGTGAATGTGGATCGCTATATTTATACAGAGGCTAGGCTTATGAAAACCAAATATCTACTTGCTATTCTTTGGCTGGGGTTAGCGTTGAGTGCTTGTTCTAAGCCGGAAGAAAAGTCACAGGCGCATTTTTTGTCGAGTCAGCAACAGGCTTTGGAGAAGGCGAAAGACGTTGATAACGTCATTGCAGAGGCGGATCGGAAAACTCGGCAACAGATTGAAGATAGTTTTAAATAGCGCGCCCTTCATCTTTTAGCGTTTTTTTCAATGACTCGATAAGGTGCCTTAATCTTGAAAAATTGTTTTTGTTTATGGCGGTGGCCCCCGGCAGGGCAAGCGGCAGTATTACTGTCAGAATCTGTAAAGAAATAAAGTTGTATCGATTGCGCCGGAATCGTTTCGTCTTCAAGGCTTCTGCCATTCATGGATTACGCCCCCTTACCTACTTCCATATAGGCAAGGCGAGGAAAAAATGGGCGTACTCCAAAAGGGCGCTTCTTCCAGGCTGCATACTCGTTGTGTGTAAGCGTTTGTGCAATGCCGAAGACGCAAGGATAGACAAGCAAAATTTTCACGTTATTTCTTTACAGACTCTTCTTTCACAGGCTCTTAGTGCAGCTTATGCGGAAGTGATAAGGTAAACGCTGGTATCTCAGCGTTAAATGGTATGCCATCATCAGTAATCATTTGATAACTACCCTCCATACTGCCCACTGGCGTTTCAATGACCGCGCCACTGGTATACTGAAATGATTCGCCGGGTTTAAGGTAGGGCTGCTCCCCAACAACCCCCTCTCCATGAACTTCTTGTACGTTTCCATTGCCATCATTAATGATCCAGTGACGTGTTAGCAATTTCGCTGCAGAATTGCCATTGTTACGGATTGTAATGGTGTAGGCAAACACGAAGCGGTTTACTTCAGGTGCAGATTGCTCTTCAATGTAAGAGGTTTCCACGTCAACAGCAATATTGTAAGGGTTGTCTGGTCTCATGCGCCCATTTGACCTGAATCGAATTCTGGTTGCAAGTAAAATTAATCTCTATTCTTGTTAGTGAGCAAATAGTAGTAAGATTGGATGCAGCCTTACGGTATAAATGTCGATTACATCCCAGTCCGCTACTAGCGTGGTAGTTGTTTACATCAGGCAGTGTTTTTTCTGTAGTGATTATTCCGTACCCCTACTAAGTTGTGATGAGGGTTGTTTATCCGTGTTTTCGTTGCCTGTCCTAAATTTAACAATCACACCATTGGACTGAATATCGAGTGTTTCAGTGTACTTGCTCATTTCAGCGATATTTCGTGCTAAGCCAGCGTTGTGTGGGTCTCGATGATCAAACATGATGTGGGTAAGCCCTTTGACCATAGTGAGTAAGTTGGCGGCGTTTTCTGCTTCGGGCGGTAATTTAAATATGTCGCGCTTGCAGATAATCATGGTTTGTGCTGGCCATTGGCTGGCCGCTAAAAATGCTTGATCCAGATTGCTAGCCTCTATCGCCAGGCGCTGGATGAGCAAGTCTTTGGGGGTAAGAATGCCGGCGTTTATCTGTGAGGCATAATATTTGTTTGCTTGCATGAATAGCGTGGACATTACTATTAATACAACAAAAACGATGCCACGCTGCCCAATAAAATTAATGGTATTGAGCGCTTTATTTACAGTGATGAGTGCGGGTATGCCACGATAAATCACGAAGGTTAGGGCAATCAATGCCCAGTTTTCATCAGCGACAAAAATGCCTGGAATAATACTGATTAATAACATGCTGCCCATCATATCTTGGGACAATGTTTTGAAATCCCGTATTACCAAATAGATTAGCGCGAGTATAAGAACAGCACCACCCGCCCAGGCTGGTAAGTCAGGTTCACGCAGATTGTAGCCTAATAAGGCATTGTGTAGGGACTTTAATGGATTGGCTCCCCAGTGAATGTCAATCCAACCGGTTTGCATGGCTAATACAACAAAAACGCTAATGCCGATACCTATCCAAACTTGTTTTTTTTGTTTGTCGGACTTGGGGTTGCGATACCATTGCCACGCCAGTGCCAGTGGATAGGCAAGGCCAATAGGGTGTAAGCTTACGGTGATAGCAACAACAAGTAGCTGGATGAAATAAAGACTGCTGATTGTGTGTTGCGAGGCGCGGTATTTTTTATCCAGATGCATACCGACGCCAAACATTGCTAACAAATAAGGGCCAAGCGCAATGCTATCGGCAAGGTGAATGAGTACTGGCGAAATTAAAAAAAGTCCAGTGGCCAATAAAGCGACTTCTGCGCTATCGGTAGTTTTGCTCCAATGACGCAGAAACAGTGCCGCCGCAAAGCAAACCATTAATGTGAATACTTTTGCGGCGATAATACTGCCAGGCCAATAAAGACCTAAGGGAATGAACAATAGCGCTCGAAAATCAGGGCCGCCATAGGTGGTAACTGGGTTTACAATTTGATCTGAGACAGACCAATTTAATAGTAGCGCCATGGCGGCGCCTTCATCAATGCCAAACGCATCGAGACGTACAAGGTTGAAGCTAAGTATGACAGCGCCCCACAAACCCATAATGAGCAAGGGCCAAACTGCTGTCGGTATGCGATCTAACATATTTTATTATCAACCTTGTTTTGCCAGTTTCAGTCAATCTGTTCCCGGGCCGGGTGTATCTGTCAGTTTTCCGTTCACAGCACGCTAGACTGAATTAAGCTTTGTCGGAAATTCGAATATTGGATTAAAGACTTTAACGATACTCGGAACTTATACTAATTTCAGTATGAGTGTCGATATCAAACGCGGTATTTTACATCAATCGGTGACATTTTTTAATGCGTGATGTTATTTTATCTCCATCTGTAGCATTTTCCCGTCAGTTTGTTCTGCAAGTGTGCGATATGCCCAAAGTGTTTCCGGGTTTTGTTTACCAATGGGGATTGTGTAAACAGGGCTAGGTATGTCGAAATAATGAACCCGGTCCGCACTGGGTTCGTCGCCAATTAAAATATAAGCGCCTGGTGTCGGTGCATGTTTTGCGGCATGACGGAAAGCCTTGCCGATGGTTTCTTCTGAACCGATAAAGGGAGCACCGTCCATCAATTTGTCAAACATACTTCCCATTGAGCCCGTATAGGTTTCATTTTTACCATCAGAAAACCAAGTGATAGCATCCAAGCGTTTTCCTGAACGAATAACGATGACGCGTAAAACAGGGATCAAAAACGTAGTGACACCATGCATGGACCCGGTGGCATCAATCATCAAGTGCAGGCTTTCGCCTGGAAGATCGCTTAATCCTTTTATAAATAAATCAAAATCTTTACGGTTTTTACTGTTTTTCCCTAATCCCACTGCTTGTAAGGCTGTTTCCATTTGAGAGTCAACGGTCATGTTCACTAGATTGTCCAGATCACCCAGTAGCCGTTTGCTTTCTGATTCTGCTTTTTTTAATCGATGTTGCAAGTCTGATACACTTTTTTTAAGTAAGGGTATCTGGTCCTCCTGCGCCAGTTTCGAGGTGATAATAATTGTCACCAACAGAAACACAAAGGTCGCCAGCATCAACAATGCAATGTCGGAAAAGCTTTCATGAGTATTAGGGGACGAGGATCGATGCTTGCGTGCCATGGTTTCTTATCGTGTTTCTATTGAAATTTTAGCTTGCTTATGCAGGGTGCTGTTGATGCTTGAGTTTTATTCCTGTTGTGGCTGAACAAAGGTCTTTTGATAGTCATAAGGCTTACAATGTCACAGGATACAATCCTATGTTTTACGAAAACTATTGACCAGGACACGCCACCAGGCGCCGCGTGTCATGCGTCTTAATTGAAATTCCTCGCGCAGTGTGTCGAGGTATTGTTTGCGTAATGTAATGGTTTTTTCCAGTGATTGTGTATTGTTGTCGCGCGCCTGCATTTCCGTGAGTTCGTCAGCGAAGGCCGCAATGGCAGATTTGGATTGCACTAAGTTTTGTTGTAATTTTTCGATGTTTTTAGTCAGCGTGAGAATTTCGTTATTTAATACACGAACATCTCGTTCAGCGCTGGGTTTAAAGTCTGCGGAGCAATATACCAGGCATATACGAGTCAATGCATTTTCAAGGCTGTCAACGCCATTTTCGTCGATGTGGCCAAAAACCCGCAACAAAACGCCACCTAAAACCGAGCCTAACAGAGTGGTGTAAAATGCGGTTCCCATTCCCCCCATGGCGCTACGAAGCCCTCGTAATAGCTGTTCCTGGTCTTGGCCTAGCGCCTCCAATGCGCCAGTTAAGCCGGTGAGTGTTAATGTTAATCCTACAACGGTGCCCACTAGGCCCAGGGTGATTAATAAGTTTCCGATTACTTCGAGGCCATGGGCTGTGCGACGGTAAACTGCGAGCTCGACATTAACCAGGGTTTCGGTATTTAATTCACCGTTGTTGTTTATCACTGTTTTTAGGGATTCGAAAAAATTAGCGATACATAATTTTTTCTTAGTGTTTTCAATGCCTAGCCAACCCTTAGTTTTGGCGGTTTGCTCCAGGTCATCCACCATAACAGATTCTAATGTCAACAAAATTGTAAGAATAAGGCTTGTGATTACCCCTAGCATAAACAAGGTAATGATTACCCAGGTAATGCGTGAAGAGTCATGGCTAACAAAGTGCCAGACACTGGTGTCTTGGTATAAGTTAGCGTAAACGACAATCGCTGCGGCGCTCCACATGATCCATAATACCAATGCCCGGTAACCGCGTTGAATCATTAGTAATAATCCTGGATGAATAATAATGGATGCTCAAAGTGCCTGAGCAAGTATTGGGTGTCGGGCTGTTTTCGCCTCAGTGTTTGCAATTGTTATCCCCGCATAATTGTTTTGCTATCGCCGATTTTATTCGTAGCTCATTAGAGATTTAAGGTCGATATTGAGATGCTTTTTAAATGATTGTCCTAGTATGATTTGTCGCAGCCGTGGTGGTCAACTAAAGCTAAAAAATAATCCTTTAATATTTACAAGGCTATGAAGTTGTGTAATGATGCTGCTTGATAATTGAGCAAGTAATGGTGTGTTAAAATGAGACATTGCTGGCGGTATTTGGCGATGTAGTGGTGTGATATTTAGTAACAGAGAAGTAACTTGTAAGGCACGGTATTTGGTGGCGTCAGGGGTGCGAGGTCTATCGATTATAGCGACACAGGAAGTCGGTTGAATGTTTGGCGGTAATATTTTTCAATAATAAAATCAATCAAGTTCTTGGCCTGGAAAGAGATGAATGATATATTGTGGCCGCGTCTTGCCATATGATCGGGGTCATGTTGTTCTGGGCCTGGAATCAGGTGGTTGGAATTATAAATGAATTAAACCTGGGTAGTTGGAGGAGTAAGCATGTTAACAACAGATGGCGACATATATCTTACATATCTTGTAGTGACGGTGGTTTCGTTTGGTGTTGCTGCCTATATGCTCAAGAAAAACTCTTAAAATTCATCTGTCTCATAAAAAATGTAACTTAAGCAGTGCCGCATTGAGGGTGTTGGGTGGTGGTGCAGAGGTTCGTTCTGCGAGTGGTTTTGCTGGGTTGAGATGTTAGTGGTTTCGGGTTGGTGACGAATAACATAATATCTGGTGGCAAGTATCCTGGTAGTAAGTATTCTAAGTGGTGGGTATGTTAAGCTTTCGGTAGGTTTTGTAATGCTTGAGCCTTGTCTTCAGCAGTCCTCAATTTAGTCGAGGGCGGGTGTTGATTTAAAGTAGGTGTTTTGCTCAGGTGCCGGGGGTGAGCGAGTGGAATATATTAGGGGTTGTTGGCTTTTACTTGGGCCGATCAGTAAGTAGACAGCTGGCACCAGGAGCCTGTGGATTTATAAATATTTGGGAGGGTGTTTCCTATGCAGTGTTCAACAAAAATAACAACTATTCTCGCGATAGCGTTAATAGCAATGATGTCGGCAACGACCAGCTTCGCGATTGAAAAAAGATCATATAGTGATTTTGGGGATCTCGAAAACGGTAAGAAAATTTTTAATGATGGTAAAGGTGATGTGCCTGCCTGCACTGGTTGCCATGGTCCCACAGGGCTGGGCGAAGACTCCATGGGGACACCTCGGTTGGCAAGTCAGGGGTTTAATTTTCTGCTCAAACAATTAGAGGACTATGCGTCCGATAAACGAACTGATACGACCATGTTTATCATGAATGTGAATGCCAAAGGTTTAAGTCCGCAGGATAGGAGAGACGTAGCGGCCTATGCGGCGAGTCTTGATTTTCCAATGACCGGTTCCGACCTTAATGCGTTGGAAGAGTTAGGGCAGAAAAAAGGTGTGCGCTATCTTGGCAAGTCATTAGCGCAATATGGTGCCCCGGAACGCGGAATTCCCGCATGTCATTCCTGCCATGGTTATAATGGACGTGGGGCATTTCCCATTTATCCCCGGCTGACAGGTCAAAAATACGTTTACCTTGTTACCCAGTTAAAGCAATGGCGTGATGGCACCCGCAAAAATGATAGCATGGGCCAAATGCGAAAGGTAGCGGTTAACCTGACGGATGACGATATTATGAATCTTGCTACTTTTTTTACGTCAACAAGCGAGACCACTTTAGGTAATAGCCGTGTTCCGCCGCAATATTAGCACTGTTTGTTTTATGCCAGCGCCGGCGGGGATTCAGGGCTTAGGTGTTGCCTGGAAAATTAGGGATGATGTGTAGCAAAAAAGGGCGGATTTTCCGCCTTTTTTTATGTGGTAATTGTATGTAGCTTAAGCATAAGATTGAGCTAAAAGAAGCTTAACGATATTGTTGAGCGGTCTCATTAAGAAATAGGCAGCGATTTACGGGTTCCTGTGCGTCACGATGGTTGCTTATGATGGTTCATTGATATTTTGCTGGTTGATATTAAGCAGAGCAGGGTTTATGTAAGATAAGAGTCTGTAAAGAAATAAGTTGTACAGGTTGCGCCGGATATCGTTTCGTCTTCAAGATGCAGGAATGAGTGCACCTCAAGGGCACTTTTTTCAGGGTGCGTTACTTGTTGTCTGTAAGCTTTTGCGCAACGGAAGACGCAAGGATAGGCAAGCAAAATGTTTACGTTATTCCTTTACAGACCCGCGTAAGGTGCTGGAGTTGAGCGTGTTAGGTTTTGTTGGGGTTAAGGGTTAGAGTGGCATAATGGTGTGTTGAGTGTGGTAATCGAGTAGCTATGAACGCAAAAAAGCAATCATTTAAAACGGGCGAAAAAGTATTATTTGGTATTTTCGGGGTGTTTGTCGTGTTGGCGGTAATTGCTTATGCGGTGCTGGAGGCGGTTCGGCTTAGTTCGGATCAACCTATGTTTGGGGCGACTAATACCTATGAGTTTACAGAGCAAGGCGCGCTTGGGTCAGTCTTGTTTCGTGAGGCTCGGTGTACCTCTTGTCACCGCGCGTTGCGTAATGGCACTAATATGGGATTATCGCTTGATGGTACCGGTTCTCTGCGTAGCTATGACTGGATTTACAACTTCCTTAAAGAACCGGAAAAGATGTATGACAGCAGCGATACCCTGGATCATGGTCCAGCGCCTAAAGAGGCGGCCTATGTTGCTCGGTTACCGGATGATGAATTAAAAGCAATTGCAAAATTTATTTCGCAATTAAAAGCTGAGCGGGGCTCGTCATCTGCGCCAATGCCGCCAGAAGGGCGTTCAGAATTTATTGATAGTATGGTTAAAACCTGGGCTCCGAAGGAGTGGACAGAAAAATATAGTGATATACGCACTAGAGACCAGGATAGTATCGGCGATGTGAAAGCTGATGATACTGACGATGGAAAGTGAGACGATAGGTCATCGTCGTGAGGCGACGTGTAAGTGAGGAGTAAATTGTGTCCAATGCTGTAAATACCGAGTTATCGGCCCATGACTTGGCCCATGAAAAAGAGTACACAAGGTATACTTTGTGGTTTGTCTATGCCTGTATTATTTATAGTATCATCGGCTTTTCATGGGGAGCTTTAATGGGAGGGATCGCTGATTTTCGCTATTTTGTTGACCATCGTGCACACGGTGATCTAATTGTTAGGGCTCATACTCATATTAATTTGTTGGGTTGGGTTGAGATGGCTATATTTGCTGCGATTTATTACATCGTTCCCCGGATGGTGAAGCGTTCGATTTATAGCTTGAAGTTGGTGAAATTACATTTCTGGATCCATAATTTCGGGCTGATTGGAATGGTTGTGTTTTTTACGACCGCAGGCACCTTGGGTGGTTTGGCCAGTATAAATTCCACTCCCGAAGAAATCGAACAAATTATAAAACCCTTGTTAGCAACCATGGGAATATTCGGTACACTGGTATTGTTGGCAAACTTTATTTGGGCCTATAACCTATTTCGCACCTGTAGCGGCTGGAGTGATCGATAATGTCTTTCATACGAAAAATATGTTGTTTTTCGCTAGTACTACCTCTCGTATCATCTGTTACGTTGTCTCTGATGCTGGTGACGACGGGGTGCTCCATCGATAATAGTAGTTTAAAAGTGGGTATGAATGCTCCCAGTTTACGCACCAAAACTCTACATGACGTAGGAGGGGATTTCAGCCGTATCACCACGTATCGTTATCCTGACGAGCGTATGTATCAAGTTTCACTGGATAAAGCGTTAACCTTGGGGAAACCGATAGTGTTGGAATTTGCCACCCCCGGTCATTGTACTGTTTGCGACAAGCAATTGCAGATGTTAAAAGGGCTGTTGGCAAAATATCAAGATGACGTGATTTTTCTTCACATGGATCAATATCAAAACCCTGAAGCATTCAAAGCGTTTGGGGTGGCTGGTGACCCATGGACCTATGTCATTGATAAATCGCAAACACTACGCTTTAAACAGGCTGGTCGAATGCTTTACAACGAACTGGACATGGTTATTGCCAGTATGATGGGAGATGTCAGCGAGACAAATACGGTCAAATAAGCTGGCGCGCAAATGGCAAAGTATTCGCTGGAATTTTGAGTGATTAATTAACAAATGGCAAAATCAGAACGGTATCAATTGGCGCAGGACCGAAAAGGGGTTACATGGGATTTGCTGATGTACATCCCTACTGTTAGCGGCTTGGCGATAGGGGCATCGCTTTTTTGGTATAAACCAAATCACGCTTTAGCCTATCTGTTGTTTTTTTTAGCGTGTTTTTTCCTTTACCAAGGGGTGCACCGCGTATTAGGGCGGTTAATGTTGTTACCAAGTGCTCCTGTTGCCCTGGATGTGAATAAGCAGCGCGTGTTATTAGAGCTGCGAAATGGTAATTCTGTGGAACTGGTGAAAAATGTGCGTTACTTTTCAGATTACGCGGGAAAATCATTTGGCTTAACAGGCATGGATGCTTCTGGCGCTCGTCGGCAATACGTATTTCATAAAGGACAATTTACCGAGCAATCGGATTATCAGAAGCTGGGCGGTGTTTTAAAAGTGTTCGCCTAGGATGTGTGTATGGGCTTTGGAGAGCCTGTGCGCTGTGCAGGGCGTATTCATGTGGTTTGTTAATGTTTTTCAGCAGTTCTCGTGAGAAATGGCATGCATGAGCAGTTTCTGCTCCTGGTTGTGGGGAATCATCTGGACGATACGAAAAATAGTAATGCGGCCAGAGTAGGGTATTAAGGCGTTTGTGGGGTTTGATTTGAGAGGTCAGTGTCAGGGGCTGGCAGAGTTAAATATAATCACCGGGATCGATGGAAGGGCAGCCAATTAAAACCACAATTGCGATATGTGTCATGTTTGTATATATTGCGGAGATATGAAGGGGTAGTGAATCAATTGAGGTGCAGGTTGGGTGAGGCTGCCTGATACCGCTAAAAATTGACGTGTCGCATGTGCATATAGCGCAAGAAAATGCGCTGAGGTTTGTGTTAGCGACGACGGCGTTGTTTTATGATATCCAGCCCTAGAAATATGAGTATTACCGCGCCGATACTGCATGCAACGACGATGGAAATTTTTTCAGTTTGTGGGCTGACGAGGCCACCGATAAACATATGAACTGAATAACCCAGTATAGAAAGGGAACTGACGGCAATAATTAGTAAGATAATAATTTCTCGAATGTTCATCTGAGTCTGGAGCGTTGTTGGTTATTTGTTAGTTAATGAATGCAGGTTTGTATTGGTCGTTTGTACTCACCAAATGTTATATGCTTTTTTATAGCATATATTAACTGGTTTTATAATTGTGATTTATTTTTTTAAGATTATATTTATACGGGAAACATTAAGTAGAATCGATAGCTTAATTTAAGCTGTGCTAAAATTTCTTAATGAAGAATTAAGGCTTGACCTAGTGTATGACATGTGACACGATTTCTAGCCAATATAACCCGGTTATATGAATGGGATCGGGGTGAAATTCTTTTAATATTAAAAATTAGTGCGAACTGTTGGATTAAGTTTTACCAACCTTTTGTAAGAAGAATAATTGCATTTCTTTTAGCTTAAGTCGGTAGAATATCCAACAAATGTAGCCGCTAACGCTATGTGATACATCGAACCGGTCTATTTATAAATCAAATAAAATATCTGTAAGGAGGTCAGGGGATGAAAAATCCGTTTATACTGTGTTTTGTAGCCGGAATGGTGACCGGTATGGGTAATGGCAGTGTATTTGGTGCTGCGCTTATGTGTTTCCTGGGCCGTGGAAAATTCGAATATTGGGGCGGGTGGATGGGGCAAGCCTATAATCCACTTACTTTTACCGGATTTATTGATTGGGCAATGATTATATTTGGTGTGGCTTTTTATATTACACTTCACGTTGCTGTCAATCGTCAAAATAGTTTAGAGCAAACAGGCTAATCAATGTTGGCCGTATAACCGTAAATTATGCGCTTCATCAGGGGTTGAGAGATGGGTGTGTTTAGTAAGTTAAACAGTGCTAGTTAGTATAATAAATTTCAGGATTATAGACGGCTAGCTAACCATAAGATTTGTTAATTTGGCTTGAAATAACTGATCATTATTCATTGGCTATTAAAAAAGGGGTTCATGACATGGACATGACAATGTTCGCAACTATTTTCTGTATCGCGTTAGCTTTTTCAAGTATGTGGTTTGGCTGGTATTTATTAATGCCTCGGGACAGCCTGCGAAATCAATCGTGATTAGTTTGGGTGTTATGTAGAATAATTGTTTGGGAGGGGTAGTTGATGTTTAAATATTTGTTTGCAAAAAACGAGGATATACCACCAGGCTCGGCGGCGATATTTTTCGGTTTTTCATCCATTCTCTGGTTCATTGTGGGTACTGGGCTGGGTTCTTTCAATGCTGCTAAATTAGCATTTCCGGATTTTGTGACCGGTATTGAAATGTTATCGTTTGGTCATATGCGACAAGTACATGTATTAGCCGTTATCCTGGGGTGGATTTCAATGGCATTTGCCATGGCGATGATGTACATCACACCAGCGCTTGGTAATACCAAGCTTTGGTCTGAGAAGTTAGGGCTCTGGAACTGTTTTATATGGAACTTGGGTTTGTCGGTAGGGTTGATACTATTATGGTTTGGTGTTACCTCAGGTCGTGAGTATTCTGACATAATTTGGCCTGTTGATTTGGCAATTATTTTTGGTTTATTGCTACCGTTGGGTATTAATGTGTGGATGACCATAAAAACCCGCCGTACCCAAGGCATTTATACCACCAATTGGTTTTTCGGTGCCGCCACATTTATGGTGATTATTGTTTTTACCGTTGGTAACTCTCCTGAATTTTTTCAATTAACGGGTTTAACAGAAGCTTATTTAACATGGTGGTTTGCCCATAATGTATTGGGTTTGTGGATCACACCGGTTGCGGCGGCTATTTCTTATTACATTGTCCCTAAAGTAACAGGTAACCCACTTTATTCACATCGCATCGGACATTTGCATTTTTGGTCTGTTGTTGTGTTTTACTCAACACCCGCAGCGCATCACTTAATGTCTGCCCCATTGCCAGAGTGGTTGAAATCGTTCGCTTCAGTAGAAGGGGTATTGATTTTGGTTCCGGCCATTGCGTTCGTTTCCAATCTGCTATTAACCATGTCTGGTAAGTGGAAAATGTTTGTGGAAAATGTGGAAATAAAATTCACTATCACAGGAGTATTGCTCGCGATTCCGCTCAATATGCAAGGTGGTTTCCAGCAAACCCGGGCCATTAATTGGTATATCCATGGCACGGGATGGATTGTGGCGCATGCTCACTTGGCATTGCTTGGTTTCTCTACTTTCCTAGAAGCGGCCGCCGTTTATTATGGCTTACAGACACTGTTAAGAAGGAAGCTTTATTCCCTGGCGTTGGCCAATTTTCATTTCTGGATGTTACTGATAGGTTTTGCTACGTACTGGATTTCAATGACTATTGCCGGGCTTATTCAAGGTGCAGGTAAAATTTATGAAGTACCGTACATTGATGTTGTGATTGCTGAGCACCCTTATATGATTGCACGTTGGGTTGGCGGTACCATGGTATTCTTGGGTAACTGTGTATGGTTGTTCAATATGTGGAAAACGATGCGCCAGGGTACGCTAATACCTGCTGGCCGGTTACCACATGAATTAGCCTACGAGCGTTAAAATTAAAAGAAACCTGGAGAGGAATTAACCATGGCATTTAGAGAATATACCATCGGAACCCGAATGTTCGGGCTTGCGTTTGGAACGTCAATGTTTATCACGCTGTATATGCCAGCGATGGATATGCGGGATGTAGCGGTGACTGATATTGGTTTACATCGTCAGTTATCCTTTGGTCGAGTCGGAGGTTTTAGCTATGAAGACCCATGGTTGCAAGGTAAGGCAAAACCTGCGACGGTGATGATCGATAAAGATCCAGGTACTGGCAGTACCATAGAAGCAACCACCGCTTATGTTTATCCTGCGGGCACGCCGTTTCCTAACGGTATACGCCATCCTGTTATTTTGGGCGAAAAACCTCGGCTAATGAGTGAGTCGCTGGGAAAAGTAGGGTTAGCGGATGACACAAAAGGGGCCGTTTTTATCGTGCGAGAAGCTGATGATGGTGGTGAAACCATCCCTTACATCGAAAATGCTACAGCAACTCGTGGTTGGATGCCTGAGGCGACTATGAGTGTTGCTTCTGAGGAAAATACACTGTATGTGGGCAAAGGTAAAATCATGTTTGTGCGGGAAGGTTGCTGGTGGTGTCATACCTTGCTACCTGAGCAAACGCAGGATTGGCAATACTTCGGTGCGCCTCCGATGCTTGGTGATTTTAATGGGGAAAATCCAACCGCGTTTGGTTCTGATCGTAAAGGACCGGATTTAACGCATGTAGGTTCTCGTAACTCTTCGCGAGAATGGATGGTAATGCATTTCTTTAATCCAAGGCTGGTGCAACCTTATTCGATTATGCCTCGTTATGATTATTTGTGGGGTGAAAAAGATATTAACGGCAACGTGATTGACTATGATGCGTGGCGTGAGGAATATAATCAATATGTCGCCAATGAGCGAATTTATCCCCCAGAGGTGCCAATACCTGCTGGCGATAGCGAAGCTCGGGCATTAATTGATTTTGTTATAAATCTAAAATAACCAGGAGATCGAGATGAGCTGGAAATTCGATAATCCGCTTCATTCCTTAGCGTCAGAAGACCAAAATGTCGCTGCGAGAGAATTATGGGAAGGCGAAAGTTTAGGTGGTATTAAAGAAAACAACAATCGTTTGCCGCAACCGGTAGTGGGGCTGTTGATCCTTACAATTATCACCGCCTTTTTAGTGACGGCACCGTTATGGGGGCAGCGTCCTACGGCTGCAATTTATGAAGAATATATTAAGTTGATGGATACTCCGGAAGTTAAATCGATTGCCGATGATGGCAAGAAAATGGAGTACATCGTCAATAAGGTGAGAACCTCGGGTTCCAAGTGGGTGGCGCTTCAGGAAAGGCACCCCGTTGAGATGGATGACCTGCGGATAATTCGATCGCAAATTGAAGAGCTGCAACAAAAAAATGCTTATATGGATGAATATACAGTAGTAGGCAATAAGATTGTGCTGGCGAACTTTGAAGGTAATTGGCGGGATGATGGTACTCGTGTCCGTACCCAGCCCTGGTGGGATAAAGGGTATACCATTGATATTTTCTTTATTGTCATATTTTGTGTATCGGTGGTTATCGTCGTAAAACGACTACCCAATTACAGTTGGGTGCCAGATCATGATAAAAGCCATTAAGAAACTTGAGGAGGTAATAACATGTTAGATTTAGACAATGGTCCGTTTGCAATGTTGATCTGGATTTTTGTAGTCTACACATTTCCGTTTATCTATAGTTTTTTTATCGATAAATTTGATAAAGATAAAGAAGGTATCGATAGTTACTCTAAGTGAACAATTTGTAACACCGAGAGCCATGCCATCTTTGTGGGTGGCATGGCTTTGTTGTATGAGCAGGCAATAAGTATTATGAATGTTAGTGAGTACCCAAATGCCCTGTTGTAATTTTTGTGTTTAAGTTTGATACCGCTTACATGATGAACTCGATCAACCAGTATGTGTTTAATGTACTACCATCCCAAATGAGTGTCGGCGCAGAGGAATCAGCGCCTTTCGGTATTGATATGAGTATCGAAAGTATGAGTTCTCATAGCTTTAGCGTCGGGATGTTTTATTTTTTGATTTTTGCAATTTTTGTGTTTGTAGTGATTGTCTTTTTGTTTATGTTCAAAGGTAAATCGAGCGACATTAAAACGGGCGAAAAAATAATGTTTGTATGGATCATCCTTGGAGTGGTTGTGGCAATTATATTTGGAGCAGCGCAAATGATGCATGGTTTTTTGTTTTAGGAGGCGACGATGGATTTTTTTAATAATCTACAAGATGGCTGGACTATTTACTTATGGTTAGTGGCGGGTGCTGGCATTATTCTCGCCGCGATTGTTGCAATTCGTTGGGCAGCTAAAAATGATCAGTTTGACGAAGATATCAAATACGTTGTATTCGATAAAAACGATAAAGATAAAATGTCGGAGGAAGAGTTCAAAAAGGCAATGGAAGTTAATAAGTATCAAGAGGAGCTGCGTGAAAAATATTTAAGAGAAGAAGCAGAGCAACGCTTGGCTGCCAGGAAATAATGAGTGTTACGAGACAATAAAGTCGACCTACACAAGCTAATGCTATGTTATGAAGAAGGGTGAAGCTGGAATTTTGATCGGTATTGTTGTTGTTGTTGTTGTAACGGCAGTTATTAAAAATTTTTATGCATCAACTCAGGAGGAAGACCTGGGGATACCCTATTTTAGTACGGCAGATATCACGTTAGCGAAACAAGCGCGCAAATTATTTCGCAAATATAAGTGTTACGACTGTCATAGTTTATGGACTAAGCGAAACATCATGCAGTCGGTGCCTGCGCCTGCATTGGATGGGCTGGGATCATTGAAGGACGAAGCTTGGTTTTATAATTATTTTTCTGCTGTTAATCCTCAGGCTATTGTGCCCACACGCCTCAAAAAAGAATTTCAAATGCCTTCATTTGCGGATACACCTGAAGAAGAACGACGAATACTGGCGAAATACTTGGATAGTCTTAAAGTAAAAGACTGGTATTTGGACGAAACTAAAAAGCGGAAATTCGAAAAACTAACTGGCACAGATTACGTGCCATGAGAAAACCAAGGATAGCGCTGGGCGCATTGGCACTATTGGTTGGGTGCTTGGTTAATTATATCGGCGACAGAATTATCGGGGTGAGAATCGAGCTGTTCTGGGGCTTGCAAAGCTTTAATTTTTTATGGTTTTTACAGTTGTTTGTTTGGCCAGTGGTGGTGGGGATTGTTGTTGCGGCTATCTTCGGGTTAGGTGGTAAGTGGTTATGTTATTTTCCGCCCGCCATTGTGCGCGGCATTGCTTATCTTGAAATGAAGTATATTTTAGGAGTGCCTGAAGGCGCCGCTTTAATACCGATTGGTTGGTGGATTTTCTACGTTATTCTTGCCGTTGAATGTGCCGCACTTGGTGGTGTGTTAGGCGAAATCATGGTGAAGCGTACTTATGGCAGGACTAGTCCGGAGCAAGCACAAAGAGAGCTCATTCATCCCAATCGAAAAGACAAGGCTTCAACAGGTGAATAGCCATGCCATCGTATCAGAAAACGCGTATTCAACTTGATCCTGCTGAACGATTACGCCGTAAACGATTTCTTGCTGCTACGTCGATTACCTGTGTTGCGCTGGCGATGGTGTTTGGTGCAGTGCATGTTGTGCAATTAGGTTCCAATCGAATGGCCGATATGAGGGCTAGGGCATCCTATGACTTGAAAGATGAAGTTAATCGTATCCGTGCAGCGGGCGAAGAGATTATGTTACATCGGATGCACGCAGAAACGAATAAAGCTTTAAAAACGTACTTGTTAGAGGAAGTTACCGCATTGATCACTCCCGAGCAGTGGCAGGAGTTAGATGTTACAGTGCTTATTCCCAAAGGCCCTTTTTTGATGGGGACAAATGCATCACGGGCGGACTTGCAGAATAAACCTCAGCATACACGGCAACTGGATGCTTATTTTATTGATAAATATCCGGTGACTAATGTTCAATACGCACGATATGTGGCTCAAACCAAATATCGTTCGCCACTCGATTGGACGGACGGGAAAGTGCCTGATAAAAAATTATTGCACCCTGTCACTATGGTCTCCTGGTACGATGCAAAAACGTATTGTGAGTACTACGCTAAGCGGCTTCCTTCTGAAGCAGAATGGGAAAAAGCGGCTCGTGGCCCAAATGGTAAACGATGGCCTTGGGGCTCAACCATGATTCCAGAACGCTTGAATACGTATTATCATATTGGGGCGACCACTAACGTTACCCGTTACGATAACGGTCAAAGTGAATTCGGTGTATATGATATGGCGGGCAATGTGAGTGAATGGACGTCAACAAGGTTTGCCCCTTATGAAGGTTCAAAGGCAGCTGCTAGTTTGTTTGCGCCTAAAGCGCTGATTGCGAATACCGCCGCTGATAAGGCGATGAGTATTGGTGATTTAGTGGAGGTGGAGGATCGTGTCTTTCGAGTCAGGCGAGGTGGATCATGGAAAAGCGACCCATTTTCCACATCCTCATACCACCGTAATTTTTCGATGCCCCATTATGCGTCAGATTTTTTCGGGTTTCGATGTGCCAAAGATGCGGAATAAGCGGTTAATTAATTTCTTTAACGTATAAGTGGGTTTGAGATGCAATACAAACACGTTTTATTTCTGATTTTAATTGCAAGCGTCTTTTTTTCCGATACAGCAATGGCGGTAGATAGCTACCGGTATCTGCATGTATCCATTGATACGCCGTGGGCGATTTTCGTATTTCTATTGGTTATTATTCTGTTTCCCTTTGTACTAATGGCTATTCTTTATTGGCACTTTGCCTTTAAAAAGAATAAAGAGGAAAAACAAACGAATACCAAACAGGCTTAGGTGCGGGAGCAATTGCTCTCAGAAGCTTGTCTGGATAATAAACTGGAGCCTGTCCGAGTCTCGGACAGGTTCCTCGTATTGTGGCACGACCGTTTTAAGCCTGGTTTTTCAATCATCTGGACGAACTGTTATTTCTGTTTAATGAAAATGAGCGAGATACCGAGCGGAGCCCTGTTCTCATCGAGGCGGCTGCTTCTCGGCCGGCCTCTTAAGTGCAGAGTAATTGTAACTACTCTGCTTACCTTTGATTTGCCCTATTGCTGCGTTAAACGTTGCGTGAAAAGCTGCATCAAAAGTGCTCATTTACATCGCCTCTGTAAACACTGTGCTTTTTTTGTTCTCAACAAATCAAAGCCAATCTGAAATGTTACTGAACATTCAATAATCAGGGTGAATGGTTGCTAATAATTTATGGTGGATTCGATATTCAAAAATTTGAAAAGTCTGATGTTAACGGCATTGGTGGTGGTTTGCATCTTAATGCTGGGAGTGGTTAAGGCGCAGCCACAACATAACGAAGATAAAAAAAGTGTTTCGAGTGAGTCTCAGGTTATCTCGGCATTTAAAACAGATGATGATCCGCTTAGCGATATCGTCAAAATAGATGACCAACAAAAACATATCGTTATGTTTGCAATGGGGGTTCCGTTACTGGTGTTTATATTTGTAACAGTTGGGTTAGGTGTTGCAATGGGTATATATGGTAAAGATGTGTATTTAGCGCACATGATTTTCGCCGGCTTGAGCCTTACACTGGCATTAGCCCATGCTGTCGTTGGACTGGTTTGGTTTTATCCGTTTTAGTGATTAACTAGGGAGCCTGTTCGAGAATAGAAAGCCTGCTGTGCGAAAACGCGATTTTGGCCTGGTTTTACGATCGTTACGTTAAATAGGCCCAATATTCGCCTCAAATGCCAAACATAGGTGCCAGATGCAATCGTAAAAATGGACTCAAAATGGTGTTCCCTCGCGACGGCTGCTATTCTTCTCGGGCAGGCTCCTAGTGAACTGTAAAGAGAAGATGGCGCACAAAATAACGTTCCCATTCAGTATTTCCAGCTTATTTCATTAATACCACCGAATCACATATTATGCAGGCCGCTTTGTCTCAGCGATTTATTGTATTCGTTCTCCTACTTTACTTTTTGTCAGGTTTGTCAAGCTTAGCCTATGAAGTCTTATGGGTGCGGATGCTTTCCCTGGTTTTTGGTGTCAGCATTTTTGGTGTTGTCATTACAGTGGCAGTATTTATGGCTGGCTTGGGTCTGGGGAGTATGTTTGCTGTCAAACGGCTTAGACTTCATCGCCATCCTTTAAAATATTTCGCAATTTTAGAATGCTGTGTTGCTCTGTCGTCATTAATCATTCCGTTTTTATTTCACACGATCGATCAATGGTTGGTAGGCTTAGCCCCGGCTGTTCCGTTATATGTTTGGTACAGTCTGCAATTCTCTGTGGTTGGAATTATTTTATTTATCCCTGCATTTTTGATGGGTGTTGGTTTTCCGCTAATATTAAAAGTATTCGACAATACACCAGTATCCCTTGGCTTAATATATGGCTTGAATACGCTTGGTGCTGCTATAGGGGCGTTATTGCCATTGGTGTTGTTGCCTGTTTTAGGGTGGATGTATTCGCTAGTATTTGTTGCTGTTATCGGGCTTAGCGTTGCTGCAAGTGCTTTTTTTGCCGCAAGACGGTTTGTGGCGCCAAGTGCAAGTGACGTGGCTTCAGGGGATTCTGCCTCAACCCAATTACCCTCATTACGACTATTGGTTGCATACACCGGGATTGGTTCGGCGGCATTGATATTGGAGATTGGCTGGACGCGCTTATTTGGTATGATATTTTTACGTACCGAGTATGTGCTGGCGATTATATTGTCGATTTTTTTAGTGGGTATCGGTTTGGGTAGTGTGTTAGCACGTTATCTAAGGCGAGATTTTTGGTATTCCTTATTGCCATTTGTTGTCAGCGGTTTCGCTATCGCTGGTTTGTGGTTTTTGCCAAGTGTAAGTAGTTGGATTGATCTTAGTCAGTTTGATTCTTTGTTTGAAGCGCTTGTTATGCAGGGGTTAATCATTGCGAGCATTACATTGCCAGTTACCTTGGTTTTTGGCGCTTGGTTGCCTTTGTTCTGTCATCGCTGTGGTGCAACTAAGATAGGCGGTGCGTGGCTTTATGGTGTGAATTCAGTCGGTGCTGCGTTTGGTGCTTTAATCGCAGGGTTTGTGCTTATTCCCGTTGTCGGTACCAATGCAACCATTGTTATTGCCGCCGCTTTATTGCTGTTATTCAGTTGGGTTTGGGTCGCTAATAAATGGATACTATGGCTGACGCCTCTCTTTGTTTTATTATCTTTCCCGGTACTCCATATGCCTGCTGTGCATGAAATTATGCCAGATGTATATGCCGGCACTCAGGATGTTTACCGCTATGAAGATGCTGTTAGTATTAGTCACGTGATCGAACGTGATGATGGCCAGCGCTTGTTGCTGGCTGATTTGCGCCGCATGGATGCCTCATCAGATCCGATATCGGTTGAGTCGCAAAAAAATCAGGCGCGTTTGCCTTTACTACTGCATCCCAAGCCGACATCCATTTTGTTTCTCGGTTTGGGGACGGGTATTTCCGCTTCTGGTGTATTGGTTTACCCAGATTTACAAGCGACGGCAGTAGAGCTATCCATGGGTGCTATTTTATCCGCCGAGTCCTGGTTTAAACCGGTAAATGGCGGTGTTATGGATTACATTAATGTGGTACGGGATGACGCCAAACATTTTTTAATCAGTGATAGTCATTTATATGACGTTATCGTTGGTGATTTGTTTCATCCGGACCTAGTAGGGCGTAGTGCATTATTATCGCGACAGCAATTTGAACGGGTGCGCAATCGATTATCAGACGATGGAATTTTTGTGCAGTGGTTAGCGCTAAATCAATTTGAAACAGCGTCGTTGGATATTATTTTGCGTACCTTTCGCGAAGTGTACCCAAATGCTGTCATGTTTCTTGATGCGTTTCGGTTAGCGCTTGTGGGGCCAAAATCCAACTCGCCAAGTGCCACAGCCGTTTTGGATAATCTTTCCCGTCTGGCGCTTAGTAACAAACAGGCAGCGACAGGGAATGAAACCCCTTGGACTTGGCTGGGACGATACTGGGGGCCGATCACTACCGACGTTGGCGTCATACAAGATGAGTGGGCACCGCAAATAGAGTTCCGTCTGCCAGGCGCGAGGTACAATGGTGAACTGGATTTGGTTAAATTACTTGCTCATATGCTACGGCAACGACCCCATGTAAAGCAGGCGGCGATTGATTTATTGGTGAGTGATATCGATTTTGCAGTATTTGAGCGGGCTTATGTGGCAACGGAATTGGCGCATCGCAGCTGGTTGGCGTTATTACAGCAAAAAAATCAAGAAGGGCAACGTTTATTGAAATTGGCTTACCAGGCCAATCCTAAGGATCGGTGGATCGGATTTGCGATTGCGGATGCCTCGCTTGCCAGTTATGACAGCAATAGACCTGTCGGGCTCTCCGAGCGAGAGGTGTTGCAGTCTGTTTTGAAAATACGTCCTGATCATGTGGAAGCGTTGAAACGTTTATGGCAACTGGCTTTAAATGAGGGTGATTCAGAACAAGCGCGTCGTTACTATGCGCAATTAGCAAAGCTGAGTCCGTTGGATGGCTTCTTGAGGCAATAAGGAGGAATGCGCACGCAAAACGTTCCTGTTTTACCCCCTATGCCAATATACCTGTAGCGTGTGCTCTGCTTTTAAGTGAAAGTGATAAAATATAATATTTCAATTATTTCAAAGATTTAATTTAACTTGCAAGTTACAAGCGCTCAACGGATGAGTTTAGGTTTAAGGGTCTGTAAAGTAAATAACGCGAACATTTTGCTTGTCTCTATCCTTCCGTCTTCGGCACAATCTGTCCAACTTATTTCTTTATAGCTCCTAAGTGAGTGTTGAGTCCGAATGTGATATATTTGTGTCCATGAGTAGCAATAATTCTCTGGGTGGTATACCCATTACCATACAACCGATAAAAGCCAGTTCACGGCTGCATTGGCAGCGGCGCGCAGTTCAGATTGCCACTATCGTCATTGCAGTGATTATCCCGCTTTCAGGCTTGTTTAGGATCGATCCTGTTGCTGGCGCGTTCGTTATTATTGATCGTCAGATCTGGTGGTCGGATTTTTTTCTGGTATTTGGGTTATGGCTGGTTATTGCTAGTGGTTTGGTGATGCTTTATTCCACAGTCGGTACCGCATTTTGTGGTTGGTCCTGCCCGCAAAACAGCTTATCGGAATGGGCAAACTACCTAACACGAAGATTGTTAGGTAAAAGAGCCGATGTTTCTTTAACGGGCGAAAAAGTTCAAGTGGGGGCTAATAAAAATAAGTGGCTCAATTGGTTGTTATTGGGTGCGGGTTTTTTGGTAGCGGCTTTATTTTTCGCCTTAGTTCCCTTATTTTATTTCTATTCCCCTTCTGTTATCTGGTCATTCGTTACTTTTCAATATAACGAACAACTTGCTGGTTCGTTGCATTATATCTATTTTATTTTTGTTTTGATTGTTTTTATCGATATTGCTTTTATTCGCCATTTCTGGTGCCGTTTTATGTGTATTTATAAGGTCTGGCAACATGGCTTCAAAACTAAGCAAACCTTGCATATCGATTATGATAGCAGCCAAGCAGAGCTATGTGAAAAATGTAATTATTGTGTCACAAGCTGTTTTTTGGAATTGGACCCGAGAAAAACAGAATTGTATGATACGTGTATAAATTGCGGTGAATGCATCACCGCATGTGATCAATTACAGGCTAAAAAAGGTCGGCAAGGTTTATTACGCTTTAACGTTGGCGAGCGTTTTGTTAACAAGAAAAACCTACTTAGAACGCGTTTGTCTTCACTGTCGTCTCGTGTACACTGGACACTGCCCTTTGCGGCGCTCGGTGTGGCTATGTTTGTTTGGGGGCTGGTCAGTTATGAGTACTACCACTTGGTGGTGTACCGGGCTGATATCTCTCACGGCCAGCAAATTACTGATTACAGAATTGTGGTGTCAAATAAACGCAATGGTGCTGCTGAAGTAGCGATTGAAATCGAAGGATTGTCAGCTGAGCAATATCATGTTTCCAGTACGACAGCTCGTTTTGCTGGGGTGGGGCGTATGGATTTAGATTTAAAAATATCGCCGGATATGCCACCTGGTTTACATTCGTTTCTGGTGCATGCGCGGGCACCTAATGGTTGGGCGGAGCGTTTTCGGGTACAACATTTTGTAGGCAAATCGAGTGCAGGACAAAGCTAATGGTCAAGTTAGAAAACAAAGCGGATAATGACGTAGTGGATAAGGTCGGCCATGAGGTTTGGGGCCAGATACCCAACGATAATTTTGGTTATGCCTCTGATGAAGAGCGGCGTGCTAAGCGTGGTCTTGAAGACTGGGAATTGGTGGAAAAGATACCCTTATCCCAAAAAGCGGTACCAAAGTGGTTTTTTGCAGTGGTGGTGGCAGTGTTATTGGTCGCAATCGGGTTAAGCTTTCCGTTTTGGGGGGATCGGGCCGGTTATGAGCGTGTTTGGGTTGACTGGGGTTTTGGTGTGGCAATACTTTATTTGCTGGTATTTGGCGGGTTTGTCTATTTTATGGTGGATAAATACAGCCCCAGTGTTGATGGCAATGAAGAAATGGGTATTCCTGAAATAAAAGCAACACCGCCTAATCATTCGGGGACGAAAAACAACCGGAACAATCAATGAAATAGCCGAGCCTATTTTGCGGATTATATACGTTTTTCATTCTAAAAAATACATTACTTATGTCATTGTTAAAATCATCACTCAATTTGCTGTTAATATTACTACTGTTTGCAATGACTGCGTGCACGGATGATTCAGCGGCAACGCGAAAAATGTTGCAGGACTATCCCGATGGAGATACTGATGCTGCGAAACTTTATTTTACTAAGTGTGGCAGTTGTCATGCGGCACCAATGCCAGATATTCACAGGGCATCGAGATGGATAGGTATCGTGGCGCGTATGCAAATGCACATGAATAATCGATCAATGCCCGCACTGAATAACAATGAACACCAAACAGTCATTACTTATTTACAGAAACATTCACGCCAGCCATGATTAGTGTTAAATACCGGAAAAAAATATCAGTAGCAGCGTTATTGTTGTTGGCATTGCTTAGTGTGTTAATCGGTTGCGGCCGTGGCAATGCTTACATACTAGTGCCGCAGCATTGGAAAAATGTCGAATTTTTGGTTGAGATTCGTCCTGGTGCACCACGTGTTGGTATGAATGAATTTGTGGTGGTTGCCACAGGTAATGATCGGGTGCCAGGCTATCAATATGTGATTTCCATTCAAATTGAAGGGGGTAAGCGGTGGGCGCAAATGATTCAGGATGGTCATTCTGGGGTGTATCGCCGGGCTCTCGCCGTGAGGGATCCTGCGAATGATATCCTGCAAGTTAAAGTGAAAAGTAGTAAACCCACCAGTGGCGATGAACAAGCTGACTATAAGTTATTTACCTTTCCTCTCTCCCGTCATGTAGGTAAAACATCTTCTTAAAGCGCTTCGTTGAAAAGGTAGTGGCGTATGTGCTGCTCTAAAAAGGTTAGATGTTGACCGGGCTTTAGGGCTTTGCTTGAATACGCTTGGCGAGTGTGGCGCTTTTGTTCCATCGTCTTAGCAGTAATATTTTGTCTCCTCCCTTTTTTTCACTACAAATGGGGCAGGTCAGGTAGCACAGGTAAAGTTCTTTTGGCATATGTCCCCTATCAAATATTTGCATTTGCAGTTGCCGAGTGCTTTCTTTAATGCTTCCGATTCCTCCATTATGTAAATAACCCCTCACTGTAAAGGGTGTGTTTAAGGCTTTAACATGCCGTGAGGCTGAATGACCTGATGTTAACAGACGCAAAATTTCCCCACGCAAAAAACCGGTGCGGGTAATGACTAGTCCCGGCCATTGTTCGGATAGCTCTAGCTGTTCTAACGTTAATAATTGTTGCTGAAGATACGATTCATATGAAATTGGCATATAGAGAAAAGAGGGGATTTTTAACGCGAGTATGGGGTTGCCCGAAAGGTCAACGTCCTGCTCATGCCAAGATGGGAAATGCTCAGGGCAGGCGCACTGTTGCGCCATTAAATAGCTTGACTCTTTTTTATGGTTAGAAAAATATTAATAAAATAAGTCCAGAACCCGATACCCATGATGGTCGCTACGACACTGATAATAGGGCCGTAATAACGGTGTATGGCTTGCACGGCATCATCGTTAAGGGGGTTATTCAGCATGGCTTGTCCCTCCAAAATGCCGAATGTTATTAGTGTGCTGTAAAAGCCAGCGATACCGATGGTTGTCCACCAATAGGTATGCTTAATTAATTTTTGAGAATAAATACTAATATTGGCGATTTTTGGGATCAAATAATAGGAGGCACCCATAATGAAAATAACAACACCACCCACTACATTAATATGGGCGTGCGCCAAAGGGTCAATCATGCGGCCTGGGCCACCATAGGGGCTGCCGATGGAGTCCAGCCAAGCCCGTATCGGATGGATGACTTGGAGTACACCGTGTACAGTACCAATGAAAAAACAAAATGCGGATGTGCCAATAAATTTTAGTAAATGCTTGTTATCAGATGCTTGGGAGTTCATAAGACGGCAATGTTAAATACGGTTGAAGGGGTTTTTGTGTCACAATAAAGCCCTATTAATGTTTGGGTTTTATTGTTTCGCTTTATTGTTTTACAGGCAAGTTAATTGATCAGTGACTCGACTGCGCTTGGTTTTTTGAATGGCGCTATGCGCCTTTCTCGCTAAACCTGCTATCGTCATTTATTCGATTTATGATGATGGCGTGACGGTTAACTCTCATTAACCGTCACCTGAAAAAAACTACAAACAGTGCAATGCCATCACCTTATTACGCGTCCGTGCAGTTGGTTTTCTAAAAGTCAGTTTTCCTTAACTTTCAATAGTGCTCAGTAGTGCTCGTTTCTTTCCGAGAGTTTCGATATGTTTTTGCGTTACATATTGTAATTTAGTCTTTGTTCAGTTTCCTGCTTGCTGCAGCCGTATCCATCGCGGCACCGCCCAGGTATATGGAACAAAGAAATAATGCACCGAAAACAATGATCGGGGTAAGAGCTGCCATGGTGTTTTCTCCTGTTAGCTGTTGTTACTCTCTATCGTATTACCTATACAGTAACACTTTTTTCAGTTCCAAATATCAGCGCTAATATTTGCTAAGGATGTAGTATGCCGACATCATTCTCTTTCCAACGGTGGCAGTCATAATACATTCCTTCCCGAATGCTACGCACAGGGTGTGTATTTGATAACATTTTTGATATGAATGGTATCTAAAACACGTACTGATAAATGCGCATAGTATCCCTGTTGCCTGAATGCATTGCTACTGTATCAGTCTATTGCACACATACATCACGTACATACTGTGTTTTATGCGAACTCAAGTCTATCCGAACTGCTATGGTGGTGCAAGAGGGTGGTTTGTCGTAACAACTACTTTGTTTTTTGTGTCTATATTTTTCAAACGGTTAGCGAACCACCGCTGCCCCTGTTGCGCGCGGATCACTTGCCGCAGTAATGCGCTTATTACGCTTGTCCCAAAAAACAACCTGCATATTGCCATAGGACGATTTAAGCGCTTCTAGTTGGTGTCCCCGTTGTTGTAAACCTTGCACCTCCTTTTCCGTTAAGGCTGCTTTTTCATAGTACAAGGTGTCGGGTAGAAACTGGTGATGATAGCGGGGGAGTGTCACCATAGAGTTGGCGGAGCCACCATCAGCGTAGTTGAGAATAGCCAGTAATACCATGGTGATGATACGGCTGCCGCCGGGGGTGCCTAATACCACGATGCCTCGATCATTTTCGAGGAAGGTGGGGCTCATGCTTGATAACGGACGTTTGTCCGGTTCAATAGCATTGGCTTCAGCACCGACCAGGCCATAGGCGTTTGGTGTGCCTGGTTTTGAGGAAAAATCATCCATTTCGTCATTCAGCAGCACGCCAGTACCTGGCGCGACGAAACATGAGCCAAAGGGGTAGTTGATTGTCAGTGTCGCCGCTACCCGGTTACCGTCTTTATCAATGACTGAAAAATGAGTGGTGTCCTGACCTCGAGGAGGGGTAATGATACCGGGTAACAATGCACTGGGCATGGCTTTGTCAGGTCGAATACTGGCGCTGAGACCGATCGCATAGTGTTGGCTGGTCAATGTGGATGTGGGAATTTTTACAAAATCCGGATCACCCAAATAAATTGCTCGATCACGATAGGCGCGCCGCATGGATTCGACAATAAGGTGCTTACGTTGCGTATTATTGAGAGATTTTAAGTCATAGCCAGACAATATATTTAATAGGGTGGTTAACGCGATGCCACCGGAGGAGGGTGGTGCAGCTGAGGTAATTCGAATGCCTTGATATTCGCTACGAATCGGTTTGCGTTCAACCAGTTGATAGCTTGCTAAGTCTGCCATACTCCATATACCCTTTGCAGCTTGTACGCCTTTAACCAGTTTTTTTGCAACATCGCCTTTGTAAAATCCATCCGCTCCTTTTTTTGCCAGCAGTTCCAGGGTGATGGCCAGATCGGGTTGTTTAATGATGGTACCGATCTCCGGTATTTGATTATTTTTTAAAAATATCGCAGCGGCTGCGGGTGATTTTCTCAGCGCTTCAAGACGGAATTCAGCCATGCGTCGATAATGTTGATTAACCTTGAATCCATTTCGGGCCTGACGAATAGCGGGTTGTAAGCTGGTATTCAGTGTTAAGCGGCCATATTTTTTGGAGAGGTGAACAATTGCGGCAGGCAGTCCTGGAATGCCAGCAGATAATGGGCCGGTAATGGATAGGCCAGGAATGACTTCGCCTGCTTCGTCTAGATACATGTTTCGTTGGGCGGCTTTAGGCGCTTTTTCGCGACCATCGATCATGATGTCAAAATTATCTTTTTCGCGATGCAATAACCAGAACCCGCCACCGCCTAGTCCGGAACTCATGGGTTCCACTACTGCCAGGGATGCCGAAATAGCAACAGCGGCATCGAAGGCATTACCCCCTGCCGCAAGAATTTCGTGTCCGGCTTCGGTTGCAGCCGGGTGCGCAGTGGCAATACCCGCGGCAGGTACTACGTTTGCCGAGATATTGAAAGGAAAGTATCCAACTAATAATATGAGCAGGAAGCGTGTAGTATTTCGTGTTGCTATCATTATAATGATTTCCTAAATGCATTCTGCACTGGATTATCCAACTGCAATCACGATGGACTGGATAACCGTCATTTAAGCTGACTGCGTGGTCAGATGCTGGTATTTTGTCATTAATTCTTCTTGTGTTTCTTTGTGATTTGGGTCGAGGGGAATACAATCTACTGGACACACATCAACACATTGGGATGTTTCATAATGGCCAACGCATTCTGTGCATAAGTTTGGGTCAATGACATAAATTTCGTCGCCTTGGCTAATTGCACCATTGGGGCATTCTGGTTCACATACATCGCAGTTTATGCATTCGTCAGTAATTATTAACGCCATGTTCAATACTCACTATCAATTAACGTTACAGGTAATATCGTTTTGGCCTGCCTGAAAATGGCTGCCTAGCCTTTTTTTGATTCGTATTCATAAAAACGTATTCACAAAAATAGATGCATTTTATCACAGGGTGATTCGTTTGGGGGAAAACAGTTATTTGAAATGTCAGCGATTTATACTCGAACTATCGGTTAAATATTGGCAGTATTGTTGTTGTTTGAGGGTTATCAAATTTCAATATATTAGTATAATTGTATTTTATAGTGATGAGTGATTGTCTATATAAACACTTGAGTAAACTGTGTGGCATGGCCCCTTACGAGCAGGGGGGGTGCAATCGCCGATGCAATTCAGCCATAACGTTTTCGTGGACAAATGCGGAGACATCGCCGCCTAGCGCTGCAATTTCCCTTATCAAACTAGAGGATATATAGGCGTATTTTTCCGCAGGAGTAAGGAACAGAGTCTCCACTTCGGGTGCGAGTTTGCGGTTCATGCCAGCCAGTTGAAATTCATATTCAAAATCTGATACGGCGCGCAGTCCGCGAATAATGACTTGCGCGTGGTGTTGTTTTGTGAATTCAACCAAGAGTCCTGTGAGTGGTAAAATTTGTACATTATCACAGTTAATTAGGACTTTACTGGCCATGGCCAGCCTTTCTTCCAGGGTAAATACGGGGGTTTTACTTGGGCTGGCAGCAACGGCAACAATGATGTTGTCGAACAATTGCGAAGCTCGCTGTACTAAGTCCGTGTGACCTTTGGTGATTGGGTCAAACGTGCCGGGGTAGACCGCTGTGATGGGTTGCATCCCTGTCTCCATAAGCATTGATTGTGCTTAATTAAATGTAAAAAAAGAGTAACTACCCAGCTAAGGGTCTGTAAAGAACTGATGTGAACATTTAGCTTGTCTATCCTTGCGTGTTCGGCGTTGCGCAAAAACTTACAGACAGCGAGTACGCGCCCTGAAAGAAGTGCCTTTGTGGGGTGCGCCCATTTCCGCGCCTTGAAGACAAAACGATACTGGCGCAATTTGTCCAACTTATCTCTTTACAGACCCTTACTAATCTGAGCAGTTATTGAATACTTAAATAATCAGGCTGTATAGTTACAAAAAATGATTTCATGAGTCTGTGCGAATCACCAAGTGGTAGTGTACGTTTCCTGCTTGTTTGTGTCTATATAACTGCCAGTTAACGGGCAAGTGGTGGTTTTTTATGGTGTTGGAGGATTCGATGTATATGACAGCGTTATTCGTAAGCCAGTGATGAATCTCCAGTAATTGGCAACAAGTGGTGATACAATCCAGCTGGAAGGGAGGGTCTATAAAAACCAGATCATACTGTTTGACGAAGCGATGCCGGGCTAGATAACGCAATGTGTCGGTTTGTTGCACTGCATAATTAAGATTGTTTTGCTTGTCCGGGGATTCGGTTTCGTGGTTGGCTTGTAATAACGCTAAATTGGTTTTAATGTGTGTTGTTGCTTCGTTATATGCATCAAGAAACAAGCAGAATTCGGCACCACGCGATAATGCTTCTAAGCCCAGTGCACCACTACCGGAAAATAAATCCAGGCAGCGGGCACCAATAATGTTTTTTTGCAGCCAATTAAACAGCGTTTCTCTAACCCGCTCAGGCGTAGGGCGAAGATCGGGAGCGTTGGCAAAGCTTAGCTTTCTGCCTCGCCAGCGGCCTCCGATGATGCGTAGGGTGTTACGCTTGGCGTTGGGTAAGTGAGGCATAGCCAGCTGTTGTTAACGGTTTTCAAGGCCAAGCCAATCTTGGGGTTTAAGATAAGTCTCGTATAATGCGGCTTCGGGTGTGTCTGCCTGGGGTTGCCAGTTGTAACGCCATTTTACCAATGGAGGTAATGACATTAGAATTGATTCTGTGCGGCCTCCCGTTTGTAGGCCAAACAATGTGCCACGATCATATACCAGGTTGTATTCTACATAACGTCCTCGTCGATAGAGTTGAAAATCGCGTTCGCGTTCTCCGTATGGCGTGTCTTTTCGCCGTGCAACGATCGGTAAATAGGCTTCTAGATAATGATCTCCGACACTTTTCATAAAATTAAAGCAATGTTCAAATCCACCTTCATTTAAGTCATCAAAAAATAAACCACCGACGCCACGGGTTTCATTGCGGTGTTTAAGGAAAAAATATTCATCGCACCATTTTTTGTATTGGAAATAGACGTTTTCGCCAAACGGGTCGCAAGCTTTTTTAGACACCTGGTGCCAATGCAGCACGTCTTCTTGAAAGGGGTAATAAGGGGTAAGATCAAAACCGCCGCCAAACCACCAAATAGGCGCGGCATTATCTTTAGTGGCGACAAAAAAGCGCACATTAGCATGGGATGTGGGTGCATAAGGGTTTTTGGGATGAATAACCAGCGACACGCCCATGGCCTGCCATTGCCGACCACTTAACTCTGGGCGGTGTGCCGTTGCTGAGGCAGGCATACTACTGCCATATACATGAGAAAAGTTAACTCCGGCCTGTTCGAAAACGCCGCCATCGGTTATTACACGGGAACGCCCGCCACCGCCTTCTTCTCTATCCCAGGCATCTTCGATAAATGTTGTCTGTCCGTCTTCCTGTGCTAAACCAGCGCAAATACGCTGTTGCAATTCAAGTAGATAGGATTTAATTGTTTCCGTGTGAATGGAATTAGTTGTCGTCGTCATGTTTTCTCCTCAACATCAGTACCAACGGAATTTTACACAAATCGAGGTTGATTAGCGACTCGTGTGCATTTTTGAGATGACCAGGGACACATCGGTTGAATGTCTTGAATGCTAAAAAAATGTGTTTTTTAAGCGATACAGGCGGTAAATTACCGGAAAGCGGTGAGACATATCGGCGGCTTGATAACGGCGCTAAAGAGGGAAGGGAGTCGTGACAGGTTCAAAAAACGGTTAACCAAGGTTGGGTTAACCGTTTTAATCTGTTTTTGTGTGTGTCGGGTATAGCACTTACAACTTAACGGGTGCTCGCCCGAAAACCCATGTAGCAAGCCACGATTTCAATCGACGCTAATTCACTTATTAATTAGATGGGTATAATGGTGTGTTTTGGGGGTATTTCAGTACCACCGGACAACCTTGTGTGGGTTTTACGAAATCCCAGCCAGCACCCACCCTGCCGTATGACATATTTCAAAAGGTAACTAAAGCAAACGAGGTATGGGTAAGGCGATATTACTTATATATGGACGGCGGAAGGTTGATTATGTTTAGCCACAGTCATCGATTTATTCTCATGCCAAATAGTCGGTTTTTCAATGAACAAACGAATGACTTATGCCTTAGTTCTCTTCACCGTTGTTTCCATGAAGCTGTTATACACCTTCATTATTTTATTAATTGAATTTGAACCTCCGGCAATTACGGCACCAGTCAAGATTATATCTACAATAATAAATGCTGTTTGTTGGCTTCCAGATAGGCTTGTAGCGGAGACAACATTATCTAAAACACGAATACCAACGAAGGCAATAGTCACGCCTATTCCTAAACCAAACCACTGAGAAATAAACCTCGAGTCAGCGCGATATTGAGTTCTGGTTGTTTGAACTAATTCAAGATTGTTTTGATTGTCCTGGTATTCTAGCGTCGCGACTGCATCGCGATAATTTTCATGGCTATCAATTATTTTCTTTAGCTTTTTCTCTATGATTTCTATTTTTCTGTCCAGAGCATCTGCTCCAGCGCTACGCCATGCCGATAGAAAAACCTCGATAGCTCTCTCAACAAATAGCGAAATCAATATTAAGTACCCAAGTATCATTGGTAAATTGTTGAGTCCTTGTGCTTCAAACTTAAGAGTAGAAGGCTGCATATACCACGCAAGTGCAGCAATCATGAGTAAAGGCAGCACACCCCAGAATCTGCTATATCCCACTTTATTTTCATTCATCTTATGAGTAGACCTTACAGTTGCATAAATAAAGAAGAAGAAAACGTATTTACACTATTATACAAAGTGTAAATAGCGATTTATTTCGTGTTTCTAGATGCC
>JAADGF010000118.1 GCA_013152545.1 Gammaproteobacteria bacterium | reverse complement strand
ACCTCTAGTGCTAATATCATCAACCAATGCGTTATGTTTTTTGATGATCACTTTGCGCCGGAACAGGCGATCACTTTGGCCGGAATACGCAGAGAATGTGCCTCGTAGATAGGCATGAAGTATGACGACAACACAAACGGTGCTATGCTATTTAATAAGCAACCATGCTTAAATTTAAATCAAACCATTTATACAGATGCAAAATAAAACGGTAAAATATGGCAACTGTCTAAACCACTGTTAGGCCCAATAAAGTATTGACATACCAAATATAGTATATATATTATAAGGTATGTGGGAGATATATGAGCATAGAAGGCTATCTAAGCAGTTGAAATCCTTGCCAATAGATATCCTGAAAAAATATGAAAAGTGGAAAGATATTGTAATGATATCTGGGCCAAAGGGATTGAAACTTATTAAGGGGTTTCATGACGAGTCTCTACGAGGTGAGTTGAAAGGTCACCGATCATCACGCCTAGGTATTAAATATCGAGTTATTTATAAAGTAAAGGAATCAGAAATTATGGTGCAAGTTGTTAATTTGACTGCACATGATTATAGGAAGAAATAATATGAAAGATTATCGTAAAGCCAAAAAGCAAATAGAAATATCCGTTGGCGAGTCTGTAAAGATAATTAGGGAATTGCAG
The DNA here is from genome assembly GCA_013152545.1 of Gammaproteobacteria bacterium. Taxonomy (GTDB): domain Bacteria; phylum Pseudomonadota; class Gammaproteobacteria; order SZUA-152; family SZUA-152; genus JAADGF01. The sequence continues at coordinate 11,315 of JAADGF010000118.1, read as the reverse complement.
GAGTTAAGCCAGAATGAACTTGCTGAGTTAACAAATATACCTCAATCAACGATATCTGCAATTGAAAATGACAGAGTGAAGTTAGGTGTTGAGCGTGCCAAGGTATTGGCTGGTGCATTAAACTGCCATCCAGCAGTGTTGGTCTTCCCAGGTTGGCAGCTCGATCATAAGTCCGCGGCATAACAAGGCAAATTCAGCCGACCCGATACCGCGGCGTTTCGCTGCGCTACACTCTGCGGTATCGGTCGGCTGATTTGCAACGTTATGTGAGAAATAGAACAAAGAATGGGTAGCAATGGCAAAGAAAGGTTTCATACCACAAAAAGTTCGCCCATGGATCGAAGCGAGAAAGAAATTTAGGTTATCGCACGCACAGATCCAAATGGCCAGAGAGCTAGGATTGAATCCAAAGAAATTTGGCAGTCTTGCCAACCACAAGCAAGAACCGTGGAAAGCACCACTACCAGAATTCATAGAGAGCATATCTACGAAAAACGTTTTGGAAAATCACAACCTGATGACATCCGATCTATTGAAGTCAAACTAAAAGAAAAAGCAAAAAAGAAAGAGGAGAAAAAGGCAGTGAAACAGGCATTAGCAGAGACATCAGTCACAAGTCACATAACCAAACCATAAAGCGGACGCAAAAAGACGCGCCGCTTATGGCAACGTTATGCGCCGACAAGGAGATGTCATGCAATCAATTAGCACGGGGCTTCTTTATTTTTTTGCTTTAGGAGTTGCTGGTTACGCAGCATTTGTCTACGGTTTTTTACCGCTAGGTTCACTTGTACACCCAGAGATGAAAGCGTCTTTTCTTGCACATTCCTATGCTATATACACACATGCTTTTGCTTCAATCGTTGCCCTGGTCATCGGTCCATTTCAGTTTTCTGCTAGCCTTAGGGCAAATCGACCGAAGCTACACCGTTGGCTGGGTCGTAGTTATTTAACTATAGGTGTATTGGTTGGTGGTCTAGCAGGGCTTTACATGTCCCAGTATGCGTATGGCGGTAGTGTAGCAAGACTTGGTTTTGCATTACTTGCAGTATTATGGATATTTACTGGTTTATGTGCCTATGTTGCTATTCGCCGAGGCCGGTTTCAGGATCACCGAAAGTGGATGATTCGCAATTATTCTCTAACGTTTGCAGCAGTTATGTTACGGTTATATCTACCAGCATCTATGGTTGCTGGTATCGAGTTTACTATTGCTTATCCAATAATTGCATGGTTATGTTGGATACCTAATATAATTTTCGTAGAGTGGCGGTACAATGCAGCAACGCATAACAAGGCAATTTAACTCGGACAATATTTTCAATGGCCAAAAACCGGCCATTGAAAATATTGCCGGTTCATTGCGACGTTATACCCTTCTGAGGATTGGAGTAAATGTCAAAAATTGATTACAAAAAAGAGTTAAAAGAACTCTATCGACCATCGGCAAAAAAAGTAGTCAAGGTCAATGTTCCAAAAATGAATTTTTTGATGGTAGATGGAAATGGAGAGCCAGGTTCAATCGAATATAAAGAAGCAATTGAAGCCTTGTATTCAGTTTCATATACGCTCAAGTTCATGATTAAAAAAAGTGATATTGCTATAGACTACGGAGTATTACCACTTGAAGGACTATGGTGGGCTGACGATATGTCTGATTTTGTTAAAGGGAATAAATCAAAATGGATATGGACAATGATGATTATGCAGCCTGATCTTGTAACAAAGGACTTAGTGCAAGTCGCTATTAATCAAGTAAAAGATAAAAAGGATCTGCCAGCAATTGATAAACTTCGATTTGAGCCATTCCTAGAAGGGAAGTCTGCCCAAACTTTACATGTTGGCCCATTCTCAGAAGAAGGGCCTGTGGTAGAAAGAGTTCATTCATTTATAAGTGAGTGTGGTAGTGAAATAACAGGTAAGCACCATGAAATTTATTTAACCGATATTCGGCGTGCCGCCCCAGAAAATTGGAAAACAGTAATCAGGCAACCAATGTCGTAAAATGGTATAACAATAGCTTGCACTCGGACGGCCATAAGCGTCACATTTTTTGCTATTCACAAAAAAATGCGCCACTTATGGCAGCCGGTGAAGCAGGCGTTAGACCACTCAAAAACCAAATAGTAACGATGACGAAACTACTTTTAGCAACTGAATCGGACATTGATGTATTGCTACCATTTGTTCGAGAATATCATAAATTTGAAAAATTGGTGCTTTCAAATAAAGAGAGAGAAGCTTCGGTTCGTACTCTTCTTAACACCAAAGAGCTAGGCAAAATATGGCTGATATGGTCTAGCGAAGAAGTGGTAGGCTATATTGTATTATGCGTTGGTTACAGCATCGAGTTTGGAGGACTAGACGCATTTATTGATGAGTTTTATATTTCAACAAAATTTCGCGGCATAGGAATAGGAACAAAGGTATTAGAGCTTATTAAAGTTGAAGCAAAAAACATGAAAGTAAGAACCATACATTTGGAAGTAGCGAAAACAAATTGTACAGCTAAAAATATTTACTCTCGATCACAATTTAAGGCAAGAGAAAAGTATGTTCTTATGTCTGTCAACCTGTAGCAATGTGATGATGTGCAAGGCCGGGGTCAGGGGGTCAGGTCTTGTTTCTTGCTTTTTTAACATTTTGTATAATCCGACTAAACGGAAAGCACAAAACAAGATCTGACCCCGTGCCTTTACTGATCTTTGGGATGTATGTCCAGAGGACTTAATGCAGAAACAGCATTTTTTTGTTCCACGCGGTTTAACAAAAAAATCCCTTGTTGATCCACATTGAACCGAGGTACATCAATCCAGGCAACGTCCATTGTGCCAGGGGATAATAAAGTGACATTTTTATCACTAGGAGAACCTTTGAGTACTTCTTCTATTTTTAAAATCGCTTCCCGCCATTGAGGATCATGCTCTGATACCGGTAGATTTAGGCCGGGGGGGGTGATCGCCAACTTTCAAAATGCTTCCAATGACAATCATATCAGCATTGGATATGCGCTCCATAAGCGCTCGCTCTTTTTTGACCATTTGTGCCTTTTCGATTTGTTTCTTTACAGCTGCTATGTCTTCGCGTTTAGACCTGGATATTTCGATAACGGCGATGCCTTTTCCAAGCAACCAACCCTTGGTAAAGAACACGGCCTGTTCACCTACTTCGAAAAGAGGTTGGGGGGGGTCAGGTCTTGTTTCTTGCTTTTTCAATATTTTGTATAATCCGACTAAACGGAAAGCACAGAACAAGACTTGACCCCGTACCTTGTTTATAAAAAATCTGACCATCTTGTTCAGTAAAGGTTGAAAATTTGTGTAAGAAGGCAAATATTATTTCATCCTAAAAGTAGTGAATAGAGTCATAAACATCATCAAAAAATTAGCTTGGTTTGAAAATCCAATTTTTTAAATGAGAGCCAGCGAGCCTTTACTGAAAAAGAGCGGTGGCGTATTGTGTATGGGAATTAAACATCAAGGAAGGAAAGTGATGAATTTTCATTCAGTTAAAAGTTTGGGTGATATTATGTTGCTGCAAGTTGTTCGCTCTGTAAAAGGCTTTATGAGTGAAGTTTGGCAGCTAACAAGTGCATCCAGTGTACCGTCTAAAGCGTCATTTTTTTGTGTATGTCGCAAGCTCCATATTACACAAAAAAATGCCACTTTAGCCGTCCACAGATGCTGGCGTTAGCTTCTGAATGGCAAGGGAGACCCATTCAGAACTGTGATTATTTTACATAGAATTAGGGAATAAATCACAGGTAGGGCTATAGTTATATGTGATAATAAAAACTCAATACAAAAGGAAAGTTAAGCGCTTCCTTTATTTTATGAAGCTAAACCATGGAGGCTACTATTTAGCTCTTAATTCACATTTAAGGAGAATAAGTCATGGATCTATTTGAAGAGCATAATTTTAAACGTGATGCATCTAATGAAATAAGACAGGTTAGAGGAGCGTGGGCATTGCCTGCGACAGTAGGGGATTCAGGTAGCAGTGATATTGCTGATCGAACTCGTGATTTTGTTGTCAACAATGCAGTTCAGTTAGGTATTAATAACCAAAATTTTGATTTGGAAGTTATAAGTACCATCAACTCACCTTCCATTAGCTCGACTCGTTTCCAACAAATTCACGACGGTTTGCCCGTTTATGGTACCGAAGTGATGGTGGTCACCGACAAAAATGACAATGTAGTTCAGATTAATTTATCACATGCAGGCCAACGCAGTGCGTCCGCGCAGGATGAGGGCAGTCATTCGATATCTGCAAAACAAGCAATTACTGCTGCAAAGGCGGCGATTGGAGATTTTGTGCCTGGTGACAAATCGCCTACACCAGAGAAAATGTATTTTGCGGTTGGCGATGAACTGCGCCTTGCCTTTCGTAGCATTATTTTTAGTCAAGACCCGCATCACGAATGGGAAGTTATTATCGATGCTTATACAAAAGATGAGTTGCAGCGACGCGATTTACTTGTGCATATGCCAGATGGACAGGGTTTAGTATTTGACCCAAATCCAGTAGTTACTTCAGGTGACAATACTTTGCGCGACCCGAATGCCGCTGGAGGTTGTGGTTTTGCAGGCAGTCCACTGGCTACACTTGAGGCCGAGCGTGTCAGTAGGACATTACGTGATTTAACACTTTCTGGGGGTCAACATAGTTTAGACGGACCTTATGTCAGGATCACTCAACGCGACGGTTCAGCCGTTAGTCCACCTACCGAAGCGAATGCCAATGATTTTAATTATTCCAGCGATACTGCCGATTTTGATGCGGTCAATGTTTATTATCATATTGACACTATGCAGCGTTATATCCGTGATGAACTAGGTATTACAACTGCTCGCCCCAATGTGATTGATGCTGATGTGAGGACAAACACTAATGGTGGAGCATTCTTTTCACCTTCAGGTGATTATATGGGGTTTGGTGGTTCTGGTTCATGTCGGCCTGAGCGTGCTTCGGATGGGGATGTGGCATTGCATGAATATGGTCATGCCATTCAACATTCACAGGTGCCAGGATGGGGAGCGGGGGGTGATGCCCGCGCGATGGGTGAGGGTTTCGGTGATATTCTTGCATGTGTATTCTTTGCAGAATTCGGCGGTGGTTTTCAGCGAGAGGTATTCGAGGATTGGATCTTTGGCGATATTGCTGGTTTACGACGAGTGGATGGCACCAAAGTTTACCCAACCGATTTGGTGGGATCGGTGCATTCCGATGGAGAGATTTGGTCAGCCGCCTTATGGAATATTTATCGCGCTATTGGCGGCGATTCCATTGTAGGGGCTGATCGCTTGGCAGCAAGAGATGAATTGCTGCGCACATTGATCTTAAGCCATCACCGCTTGGCTAACAACGCTACTATGCCTGACGGTGGTGAGGCTTTCATGGATGAGAATGCGGCTCTTGAGCAGCATCGCTTGGTCAATGGAGTGGATATTCTGGACAGTTTTCATGATCGAGGTATTTTGTCTTGTGCAGCGGGGTCGGACTTAAGAATCGATCAGTTATGGTCACAACAAAATGAGTTGCCCAACGCCAGTTGGCAGCAAGTTGAATATGGTCAAGACAATTGGTTTAAATGTGAAGTGACTAATCATGGCGCTGTGACGGCTCGTGCGTTTGTAGTGCTATTTAGTTTCAAGAGTCCATTTGCTAGTCCAGTTTATCCAGCAGATTTTCGTGATAATGTGATTAGCGGCGCAGTGGCTTATGACTTAGCCCCAGGCGCAACCACAACAATATCAGCACGTTGGCCTGAAGGGATGATCCCAGCGATTCCAGCGGGTTCAACACGTCGTCATGGCTGTATTTTAGCTGAGGTCTATAACCCCTGTGATCATGTCGCTACAGGCGTGCCATACATTGGCGCGAGTGGTGGAAAGCTGAAACAAAGGAATACAGATATTGTTGATTTAGTGCCTGGTGACATCGTTACCTATTCAATAGATCTTGGTAATTACGCAATTCAGAAGCCTGAATTAGTTCGACTTGAAGTGCACCGTGATCCCAAGTTTCCAGCAGCTAAAATTAATTTCCGACATAATAATGCCCGGTTCTTGAAGGAACTTGTCGGCAATATAAAAGAAATCAAACCTCGGCGAGATCCTGTTGTGGTAGACCCAGGTCGTTTCGCAGGTGTCGTACCGTTCACGCGTAACAGAGTTACGGTTCTTGATCCAACTCGAGTAGAGGTTAGCACGCAATTTGGTAACCGAGCGACTTTTAATACCAGTCATTTTGCTCGCTCTCTGGTACTTGATCTTGCGCCGGGTTCATCGTTTGAAATGGGTGATGATGAGGATATTCAAGCCCTGGAACTGAACGCAGATGATGCCTTTATGCAGACTGATGCTCGTATTCACGAAGGTAAGTTTGGTGCTCGTGCTGAATTATTGGTAGGTCATAAGGTTGGATTTCCATTGATGCTTAAACCACGTAAAAGAGCGCTGGTTCAAATGGATATTTCGGCTCCGAAAAATGCCAAACCGGGTGATTCGTTTACTACTAAGTTGATGCAGCGTACGCTTAAGGGAGAAATTGTGGGTGAATGGGATATCATCGTCAATATTGTTGAGAAACGAGGTTAAACGTGGATACGTTTAATTTATCTCAACCTGCTGTGAATGTTGATGGGTTGTTTGCTGTGCCCATCAGCATCACACAGATCGATGCCTCAATACGCTTTGACCTAGCGTCGTCAGTGGCTAGTGTTGATATTACGATGGACTTTATAGTAGGACCTACTACAGGTTGCCCGACCTTCGATTTACGTCAAACTATAAGTCAAGCATGGCTCGATGGAAGTGTATTTTCGACCGGCGATTTAGCTCATCACGACTTTGGGGCGGGTGCTAATACTGAGTTACGAGTTTTAGCATCAAACCTGATGGCGGGATCGAATCATTCACTGCGATTGATTTACAACCTTGATCAACCGAATGCACCGGCAGCGGTACCAATAGGATGGAATGGTAGTCGCTTGTCGTTTGATTTTTGGTTTACGGATTTGCATCCTGGGCGTTATCTTGAAATGTGGTTGCCAGCAAACTTGCTTTGGGATCATTATCCCGTATTGCTCGATATTGAACTAACAGGCACAGGAGTTTCGCATACGCTGATTACCAACGGTAGTCGAAGTGATATTGCCAGTAATCACTGGTCAATAAACTTCCCCTCTACATGGAATGCCAGCTGTCAGATGCTAGTCATTGAGCCGAGCGCTAACCTTAGTTCTAGATTTGGCTCAGTCACACTTCCTAGTGGCAATATAATCAATACTGAAGTATTTAAGCATAATTCTATTCCCACAAATCTGACCACAATTGAGGCTCAGTTACATGGTTCTTTAACCGATAATGAAACCGATATAGGGATATATCCTCACGGTTCTCGCTTTACTGTTTATCTGTGGCCATCGTCCAGAGCGATGGAGTATGCTGCGGCTACGACCACAACACTTTCAGCATTAAGGCACGAAACCTTTCATAGTTGGTTTGCACGAGGGGTATTTCCAGCAAATGGTCAGGATGGCTGGTGGGACGAAGCGATTACTACTTGGGTAGGAGCAGGAAGACCTGCAACCTATCTTGGTCTGAGCGAATCACGATCTACTTTATGTGATCGAAATCGTTATACAAGAACTACGCCCAGTGCATCTTACTCGCGAGGTGCTGAGTTGTTTGCTGGAATTTCTGAAGAAGTGGGCAGTGCATCACTTGATCAAGCTATCAGGGGTATTTTTAATGATTATCAATTACGCCCATTAAGTACCGAGACATTGGAAGTTGAATTGATAGCTAGATTAGGTGATATACGTATAGCTGACTATTTTGAGCGTTATGTCTATGGGATTACAAGCTCAATTGGCGCTAATCTTTGGATTCGTGATGCGGTTGGTGATCCAGGATATAATTATTATACTGGTAGTCGTTTTTGGGATTCCCCAGACCTTTGGATTCGAAACCGAGATGATGGAGGTAACACTCATCAGGCTCCTGAGTACGGACAAGATAATTGGTTTTATGCAAGAGTTCGAAATCAAGGTACTCAAACCGCAAGACATTTTGTGGTGACCTTTAATCCAACCACATTTGCTGGTACTCAGTTTGTGTATCCGAATGATTGGTTACCACCGTTGGCTGTGGCTACTGGCTTTGACTTGGATCCGGGCGCTAGTACGATAGTGAAAGCTAAGTGGCCACGGGCGAATATACCCGTGTCAGGAACACATAGTTGTTTATTAGCATCGGTCTATACAACAGCAGATCAACCTATTAATGGTCGCCGTGTTTGGGAACATAATAACCTTGCTCAGAAAAATTTAACGGTTGTGAACAGTCAACCAGATGGTGTCTATTGGATAGATTTTCAGTTCGGCAGTTTACGTTCATCTCAATGGCAAAATTTATTACTTGAAGTTTGGCGCCCCAATGCTATGCCCAACGCGGTTGTTAAGATAGCCCCTAAGAACGTATTAATGAATCAACGGTTTCTTGAGAAACCTAAACGAATGAATCTGACTTCAAAGAATGAGCTTCAGCCTTTACTAGTAGTTCGTTTTTTGCAACCTACAAGAGTCTCGTTCCAGGGAGTGACTGTCAATGTAAATGCTTCGAGTAGGCTGCATTTGTCGGATCAAGATCAACGTAATCATCATCAATATTTTATAGGTGGCTCGCGTAAGTCGTTTGGTGGTACGCAAACGCTTTCGTCATCAGGAGCAAAAGCCATAAGGTTAGCAGAAGGTCGAGTCTCTCAATTAGCTCTTACTTTATCGGCGCGCGAAAGCCAAAAGATGACAATGGAGGTTCGGGTGCCGTCAGGGACCAAGCCAGGCACCATTCTGCGTTATGACTTATTGCAGCGTGAAGCTACAAGCGAACAAATTATCGGTGGCATTTCTTTACAGATAAATGTAGGTCACCAAAACAATCGTTATAGGGAGGTAAATGATTATGCCTAGTCCAACTATATATTTTGATTTGGGTGAAACCCTTATCACTGGACCACCAAGTAACCGCCAACCGTTCTCGGATGCAATTTCAACATTACAGGAGCTGTATGCACGTGGATATCAGATAGGCCTACTATCTGACCAAGCTGATGGAACGACGGTCGACCAAGTGAATACGCGGCTCGACGATTTTGGCTTCGGGCAGTTTATTGATCCGGTGACGATATCTTCTGAGTTGCCGGGAAATGTTTTCAAACCTGATCCTCAGATTTTTGCACTAGCGTTGCAAAAAGCAGGTCATACAACAGCGTCGTCAGATACCATATTCATTACCGAAACAAGCAGTCATATTACTGCAGCACGTAGTTTGGGTTGGCGTGGAATTGTTGTTAAGCGTAACGGCGGTATATGCCAGCTTAGTGATGGGGAATGTGTCAATAATCTAGATGATTTACTTGCACTGCTTCCGCCACTCAATATAGATTTATGGTATCGAGATGCAACCGATCATACTGGGTCTAACGTGTATTCAGGTTCGCGTTTTTGGGATTCGCCAGATTTATGGATTCGCAATAGCGATGATAATGGGACAACACATCAATCACCTGAATTTGGTCAGGATAATTTTTTCCATGCCAGAATTTATAATCGAGGCAACGGCATTGTGCGCGACTTTAGCGCTATTTTTGAAGTAAAAGAATGGGCGGGAACAAACTTTATTTATCCTAATGATTACCTTCCTTTTATTGCCAGTGCCTCAGGTGCTAACCTTGCGCCGGGTGAGTCAACCGTAGTTAAGGCTCGATGGCCAGCGGCAAGGATTCCACCACAGGATACCCATGCTTGTTGGGTATCTGCAATATTAGCTGATCGTGATCAACCCGTCGTTGGGCGCCAGGTTTGGCGACACAATAATCTTGCGCAAAAAAACTTAACCATTGTCAATTTATTACCTGGTGATTTAATCACTATCCCGTTTAGGGTAGCGCATTTATCAAGCCATACCTCAGAACTATTACGGATAGAGCTTCACCGACCCCGTAAGTGGAAACATGTTGCCGCAGAGTTTGTGACTACTCATGGCAATTCGGTAGAAATGCTCTGGAAAAGAGGGCATGAAGTTAAGCAACAATTTTCTAATGTATCAGGTTCCAAATATCAAGAGGGCGCTGAGGTTGAGTTTTTGAGTCATACAAAAATTCGATTAAATACTAAAAACAGTTTTGCGTCTACTAGGCTTAATTTAGTGCCAGGCTCGCGTTTTAAAATGGTTGAATTTAACCAGCAAGCCTCAGCAAACAATGTGAGATTAAGTCCGGTAAGTGCAGAACTTTTACCATCACCAGCGGGTGCCGTGATTCGTATAAATCCGGCTACGGTGGCTGGTTTTACAACGATGTCGAGGCCGTTACGTAATGAATCACTTGGTTTGCGCTTGCATGCGCCTCAAAACTCTAAAGTGGGTGATAGTTTTACAATAGATGTGATTGAACGAAATAAAACCAATCAAATCGTTGGTGGTATAGCAGTGCAGGTTAGAATACAAAAATAACTTCGTTAAGGTTTACATAAACCCAAATCCCTCTCTCTATTGAATAAGGGGTCAAGCCTATTTTACAGCAGACAAGATCTAAGTTAGGCTTGTTTTTATGCCAAGACCTCAGCGAATAGAATATGAATAAAGGGGTCATAAAGGGGTCAGGCTTGAAATATTGACTTATCAATCAATTTCATTCTGCACTTTACTTTATTAGCTAATTTATTACAAATGATGGGGTCAGCCATTAGCAGTTCCTTGTCAAGCAGGCGAACGAAAATAATTCATTGCTAAATACAATAAATGCCCGTTGTATGTAGTGATTGCTTGTTAAAACAAGTGTTGCATCCGTATTCTCAAGCTCAAGATGTCGGAACAAGTCCGCACCAGTCAGCCATCAGGATCTAGGCAAAACGAAATAATCGTTTTACCCCTAACCCCATTTCAGGGTCCCAGAAAATCGTAGGTACCCAAACGCGTCCATTCCTATTCAATGAATAAACCCTCATTGATAACAGATCTATGGCTACAACAACGTCGTGTGTTGTGCCAACCCCTTTTTGGTTCACGTTTGAGGCGACCTTGTATAAAACAAACCTCATGCTACAAAATAAGACGTCGCGATCACTTCCAATCAGGTCTAGTGGTTAATACCAACCCCATAGTGGTTTCATGATCGCAACGAAACTTTAAAATTTATTCATTATGTAAATGCCTTGGTAACATCAAATTCAACATTGTCGCGTATAACGTAGTAACATGCCCGCGCGAGTTTGTGTGCCACCGCTTTAATCGCAATCACTTTTTTCG
>JAADGF010000056.1 GCA_013152545.1 Gammaproteobacteria bacterium | reverse complement strand
ATACACTGCTCATCTGGTTCGGCATTCTTACGATCACTTCTACCGTGCGGCTTATACTCTTCATTCGATACAAAAAAGCCGCACCGCAAGCGTCAGAAATGCTGCGCTGGGAAAAACCTTTTTTCATAACACTGATTCTGTCGTCGCTAGTCTGGGGCGTTGGCAGCGTATTAATCATGCCAACAGATTCTCCAGTGCATCAGGCCATCATCTTTTATTTTCTGATCGGCATGTCGGGCGGCGCTATCTCGGTTTACTCCGCACACCGTTCGATGACGCTGGCAACAATCACAGCGGTATTATTGCCAATAACAGGCTATTCACTCATCCAGGGCGAATTTATTTTTACCATCATGTCGATCGGTGCCATCGTTTTCTTTCTTTCCGCCATACGCGCTACCAAAGTTCTTGGCCTCTCGCTGCACCAGAGTTTTCTGATGACACATCAGCTGAAATTTTCCAAGGAAGAAGCCGAACGGCTCGCCCGCATCGATGACCTGACCTGCCTGTTCAACCGGCGGGCATTCTACGAATACGGTGAGATACTGGTGAACAACAGCCAGCGCAGCAAAGATGAACTGGCGATGATCCTGATGGACATTGATAATTTTAAAACCATCAACGACCGCTACGGCCATGCTGCCGGTGACGCCGCATTAAAACAGATCGGCCAGCTGCTGCTTCAGCGGTTGAGAAAGTCTGATATCTTCGCACGCATCGGCGGTGAGGAATTCGGCATGCTGTTGCCGCTAACATCATTGGGTAAAGCCGCACAACTGGCGGAAGAATTACGACAGGTGATCGCCAGCACACCGATCGTCTATGAAAACGACAGCTTCACCATCACCGCCAGCTTCGGTGTGACCAGCGGCGTGTGTGACATCGATACGCTGGTGCGACAGGCCGACCTGACCATGTATCAATCCAAAGATTCCGGCCGTAACGCCGTCATCTGCACCAGCTAAAACAACCCTGCTGTTTCTGTTTAACTTTCCAGCCCGCAACACAGACACTGATCGTTTTGCAATAAACGGTTTCTCAACTATGCTTGCATAAAAACGTCTTACAAGAATACCTATTATAAATGTCGGACATGAAAAAACTTTCACTACAGTCAGGTGTAAAACGACAACTGCAATTTCCAGATGAGACGCGACGTGATCGTTATCAGGTAACCGTTATCGGTTATGTCGAAGGCCGCAGCTTGATGATTACTGCGCCCCAGAAAAATAGCAACTTTATATTGCTGCGTGAAGACCACCGGTTGCCAGGTACAGGTACTGGAAGCTTTGCCAGGCGAATACAAAGAATTGATGATCAACGCCAAAATCAACGTCGCAGAACAGGAAAGAATTTTAACGCTGGAAGCAGAGATTTGCTCACACCGGAAAATGGAAATAGATGGCAAAAACTGGCAACTGTACGGCGTGAAATTTAACAAGATAGACGATGACCGACGCCTGTTATTACACTGTTTTGTTTACGAACAACTGGTCAAAGAAATTTTTAACGAAAACTAGCCGGCACGATCCTGCGTGAAGCAGGTCTTTACAAAAAGCATTTTTCTTAGCGTTTAAGTTTTTTTCCCTGAATTGCAGAACATATTCCACGCACGATACTTAATTCACGTTGCGTCACATTTGCACGATTAAACAACCCCTTCAAACGGCGCATGACAACATCTGGATTACTCACCCCAAAAAAGCCCAGCGAATCTAACGCATCATGCAGATGACCGTACATGCCATCCATCTGCCCGGCATTCGCCAGTGCATCAAAACGATGTTTGTTGCCTTTTTTCTTGCTTATCTTATCGCTCAATAAAGCCCGACGATATTCATAACAAACCACCTGCACCGCCGCTGCCAGGTTGAGCGAACTGTAATCCGGGTCCGTTGGAATATGCAAAAGAGCATTGCATTTTGCCATTTCGTCGTTGGTTAAACCACTATTTTCCCGACCGAAAACAATAGCGATATCGCCTTGCTCGATATTTTCCAGCGAAGTTTGTACGCATTCTTCAGGTTCCAGAATAGGCCATTCAATGGTTCGCAGCCGTGCGCTGGTGCCAGCCACCCACACACAATCCGAAACCGCCTCAGCCAAATCCTTCACCACCACCGCATTGTCCAGCAGGTCGAGCGCGCCAACCGAGCGACTTATCGCCTCTAGCGAAGGAAAATCTTTTGGCTCCACCAGATACAACCGGGATAAGCCCATATTTTTCATCGCCCGTGCAGCCGCACCAATATTGCCGGGATGCGAAGTATTCACCAGTACGATGCGGATATTTTTTAATAGTGCGAGATTTGCTTGCTGTGTCATGGCGTGTATTCTGCTATGCTACGCACCAAATTAGAAGCACTTTCTACAAAGCATTTTTTTCATTATGGCTGCGTTGAGAATGGTCTCAAAATTTCACTTACGACCTGTAAGCTACAATTTTTCAACCATTCCCGCCCTGCCCTGATAAAAAACCCACTTCGTACCAGGTGCTTTCGGAAATCTTTAAACTCCAGCTCTTTAAAAATTTATACCTTTCACGTTTGAGAATACTCTATTTCTAGCGTGTATCGCTCATGGTGAAAGGCTAAACGCAAAATTTTGCAACGACGCCATTCGCCATGATAGGCGCGCTACAGATAGAGTATTTTTGAACGTGGAAGGTATCATATGCAAGCAATGGTAAATATAGCGGTGCGCGCTGCGCGTGCTGCCAGCGACATTATAATCCGCAACATGGATCGACTTGATCGCCTCAAAATTGTCACCAAACAAAACAATGATTTCGTCAGCAATGTCGATCACATGGCCGAAGAAATCATCATCGCCACCATTAAAGAAGCCTACCCCGAGCACGGCATCATCGCTGAAGAAAGCGGCACCCAGGCAGAAGATTCAGAATACCAGTGGATCATCGACCCGCTGGACGGCACCACCAACTACCTGCATGGCTTTCCGCAATTCGCCGTATCCATCGCCCTGCAAGTAAAAGGTCGCCTCGAAGTCGGCGTTATCTACGATCCCATAGCACAGGAATTATTTACCGCCTCCCGTGGCAACGGCGCACAGCTCAACGATAAAAAGATACGCGTCACCAGCCACAAAGGCCTGAAAAACGCCCTGCTCGGCACCGGCTTCCCGTATTACGACCAGAGCTACCTCGACACCTATTTAGAAACCATGAAAGCCCTCATGCAAAAAACCGCCGGCCTGCGCCGCCCCGGTTCCGCCGCCCTCGACCTCGCCTGGCTAGCCGCCGGTCGCATCGACGGCTTCTGGGAATTCAATCTGAAAGCCTGGGACATCGCCGCCGGTGCCCTCATCGTCCGCGAAGCCGGTGGTATTGTCAGTGACTTTGAAAACCAGGATGGCTATCTGAAAAGCGGCGACATCATCGCCGCTGCACCAAAAGTTTATCCTGAGATGATGAAAATCATTCAGGAGAAAGTTGGTGCGAGTAATTATCTGAGAAAATAATCAAACGTCTGGCGGATTATCACTAATGAGTATGCACAATCCCGCACACCACTATAGAGATGTCAATGGCCAATAAAATTGACCCCCTACCGGACAATAACTTTGACCCCTTAAAGGTCAAACTTAAGTCTCATATTTTCTGTTTTAATCGATAACTTTCCCCTCCCAGCATGAATATTCTTGAATGATGGATTAACCGGTCAATGATTGGCACGGCGACATTCTCATCCACAAAGAACGCTCCCCATGCCGTAAAGTCCTTGCTGGCCATTAACAAACAACTGTATAACCTTGAGCATCTGCATAGCACGATACAGTTTGTTACTTCTGAACAACGCCATAGCGGAGAATATATTGCAATACTGAAAAACAGAAATCGAATATATGAACAGGCTAAAAACAAAAATCCGGGACGCGGGAGTGGTGAAATAAGAAACTGGAAACCAGTAGCCAGTGTTTACCTCAATCCAGAAAAACAAGAACAGGGTCCTGTGGAAAAAAAGGCGGCATAATTTTTAACTTTAAGCGACAACTCTCTTGAAAAACGCCATGAGCGAGGCTTTCGGATTTATTGCATAAAAAGCCCCACCAAAAAGTGGTGGGGGACTTACATCAATTTAGGAAGTGAGTCATTATTTGGATTTTGCACTTTAACCATAATTTTCTAACCTTATCTTCAACTCTTTTTTTGCAATCTCACGCTCCCTCGCTTGCCCCCCTCTAATTGCATCAACCAGTGCTAGTAACTGGTAGAGTTCGAAGTCGCTTTTTGCAGCATACGGGGCTGATTTGTACAAAGGCGAAAATGATTCACCACGAACCTCACCCTCAGGGTCTGGCCAAACAGGTGGTGGTTCATTATTAGACATGAAGTGTGAAATTAAGGGTTCCGCCGCATGCGCAGTAGGCATTCCTCTATTTAAACCGCTGCGTTCTGGTACAAACACATATTGAATGCCAAATACAAGAAATTCCACTAAATTTCTAATAATTGGTCTAATTTGGCCTTCTGCTTTACTGGCTAATTTAGCCTTAATTGCACGCTTAGAAGCGGCATGCACTTCAGAAGGGCTCATCCCTAGATCTATTGCAAGCCTATTAAAGGACCAATCGTTACCCTTTATCGATACGAGTTTCAATAAAAATAAAATGTCTTGTGATTTTAGATGCATAATCATTCTCTATTTGCAATTCGCGAATAAAGAATGACAGCGTTCCCATTAAAGTCAAGGTGTCAACCCAAAGCAGAGATGTCCCCTTTTGTCCAAAGCTAAAATGTCCCTATTAGCGATTCCTAATATTTCTTTTATAGCGACCTTTTCCAAGGATGATCAGGGCTTGGTTTATGTTGGGGCTTGGCAAGCTGCCGTCGTTTGACTTGGTCAACGACCACATTGATGCCCTTTTCATCGGTGATGGTTGCGGGCTGTTCGTCGGGTTGGTACGTGCGATAGTCTAGCGACTTGCCTTTGTGTAACAGAGTCACTGTGCCATCAAACGATTCGATGACGGTAATGGTGGACTTGCGCAAACGATAGCCTTTGGTCTTGGTCTGTATTTGATATTGTACGTTGTTGTACTGGCAGGTTAGGTTTTTAGAAAGTGTCCGTTTATTGTGTATCGATAAGATCTGTTGAACCTGTTGAGCATCATGTAATACCTGGCGGTGCGCATCAGCGGATGATTTAGCGGGCTTTTCAAAACGACGGTTATAGTCGTCGATAAAAGTCGGTAAATGGGCGTTGGCATCTTCAATATTGTTGATACCTTGTAAGCGTAATTCTTTGACTAATCGGTCTTGCAAGGTCTGATTGGCTCGTTCTACCCGTCCTTTTGCTTGCGCGGTATTGGCATGGATTAATTCAATATCAAGGGTTCTGCAAGCGCGTGCGAACTGCGTTAGCTGGGCATCACAATCTTTCATGTTGACTCTGAATATAGAGTGCTTATCGGCATACAGCGCCACCGGCCTACCGTGCTGCTTTAAGTAATTATCGAGCGCTTCCATATAGGCTTGCGTGGTCTCGGTAAGGGTGAAATGCAGCGCTAGCAGGCAACTTGTTGCATCGTCAATAAACACGGTTAAGTTACAGCGGTCGCCTCGCCCTTCAAACCAGTCATGTGGCGAACCATCAATCTGTATCAGCTCTCCAAATTGAGCGCGTCGTGCTCTGGGTTGATGAATACAGGCGTGCCGCTTTGTCTTAGCTTGCCAAATACCGTCTTCAATCATCCATTTTCTTAAGGTCTCTGAAGAGCAACGAATGCCGTGGCATTCGCTCAGCTTCTCGTTGGCAAAGGTCGGTGCAAAGTCATGATAGTGGTCGTGAAGCAGTGCCAGGGCAGTTTGTTTAACGGTCGACGCAATGCGATTGTTGGCGGGCTTGCCGCGTCGTTTTGAGACCAGGGCTACAACCCCGTACTGGCGATATCTTTTAACGATACGCTTAACTTGTCGGTAGCTGATACCGAGTAAGTGAGAGGCTTCAACTTGTGTGATCTGTTTAGCGGTTATCTTCTGTACAACCTCAAGACGGTCGATTTCTGCATTGCTCATTTGTAACATTCCCTGCCCCAAATAGGGACATTTTAGCTTTGTTCAATAGGGACATTACTGCTTTGGGCTAACACCCATTAAAGTCAAGGTTTACATGAGAAAGCTATTCGCATAACCTCCACAGTATTCCGCATAACTTAACGTTAAGGATTCGTGCCACCAACCTGTATGCCACAGAACACTGAAACACAATCCATTTCTGACAACAATATCGATAACGAAATCGAAATCGAAAGTATTAACCATAAGCTAGCCGTATTAGAGCATGAGAAAAAGGCATTAATTACAAAGCGAGAAGCACTTCTACAGCAGTCATCGAACCAACAAATCGTTACGACAAAATATTCAGTAAATCAAAAGGTTGCGCTTTTTCAAAAGTTATTCAGAGGCCGATCTGATATTTTCGCTAATCGCTGGGAAAATACAAAAGGTCGAAGTGGTTATTCCATTGCCTGTGGTAACGAGTGGGTAAAAGGTGTTTGTAACAAACCTAAAATAAAATGCAACGAGTGCTCCAACAGAAAATATAAAATACTTAATAATCAAATAATTTATGACCATCTATCAGGAAAACAGGTTATCGGTTTATACCCTCTCCTCACTGATAATACGTGTTATCTACTGGCAGCAGATTTTGATAAAAATGATTGGCAAAAATCGATAGTAGCTTTGGCTAAAGCTTGCGTGGGATTTGATATCCCATACGCTATGGAGATATCTCGCTCAGGTAACGGCGCACACCTCTGGTTATTCTTTTTCAAAGATAATAGACAACCAGCTTCCATGGGAGCAAGGGCTTGCAACAAAACGGATGCTAATTGAAAACTGCCCAGAACAGATTAGCATTACATTAGCCAATTACCTTTATATTAAAATTTCAGAACTACCGCCTACCTTAATTGCTCATCTCAAATGTTTAGCAAGCTTTTCCAACCCCGTATTTTTCAAAACACAAGCATTACGATTTTCAACGCATGGAATTCCAAGATATATCTCATGCGCTCGTCTTGAACAAGGTTATTTGTTTTTACCAAAAGGTTGTTTTGATGAAGTCATAGACTTGCTTAAAGAACAAAACATTACTATCGATATTAATGACAAACGGCAAGCAGGCAACATGCTCAAAAATTTAAATTTTCTCGGCACACTAAGAAAAGATCAGACCAAAGCCGTTAATGCTATGTGTAGACACAGCACTGGTGTTTTACATGCTCCTACTGCTTTTGGCAAAACAGTCGTGGAGCAATGCGCGCCAAAGAACGCAAAACAGCCATTGAACAACTTGGTGATGCCCAGGTAGTTGTCGCAACAGGTAGATATATCGGAGAAGGTTTTGACCTGCCAAAACTCGATACATTGTTTTTAGCACTACCTATCGCCTGGAAAGGCTCATTAGCACAATATGCAGGCAGGATACACCGTGAATCTGAAGGCAAAGACCTGGTTACCATATATGACTATGTTGATTCATCCATTCCAATGCTCGAAAGAATATTCAATAAAAGGGAGAAAGGATATAAGGCTATGGGCTATCAAATGGCTTATGCCGACCACTCGGTGGAATAGTTACATTTTTTACTACATCAATGGGTTAGTAAGCAATTTTTAGAACACAATTACACCTGTAACCATTTGTTTTTATTCAAGTAAGGAAAAAATAAATAGTAGTGCGCGTATCGACCACTCGGTATTAGCCGCACATTATCCGGCACACCTAAGGATGAGCATAAAAAAACAGCTACCGACAATGCCGGTAACTGTTTGTTTTATATATCAATATGGTGCGCCTGAAGGGATTCGAACCCCTGACCGCTCGGTTCGTAGCCGAGTACTCTATCCAGCTGAGCTACAGGCGCATAATTTGTCATTGCTGCTGCGAGGACGCATTATCTAGGTTTATGCTAGTTACGTCAATGTATATGAACTAGAAAGTCGCACTCACTTCTAGTATCCTTTACTGAGGGATTATTCGGGCTATCCTCGGCAACTGCTCGACCTGGTCTTCCTGAGTCGTTCTACCACTTGCATCCATGTAAGCGTCCTGCGTTGCTCTACCGCCTACTTCCATGTAGGCGTGCCCTCACCCCTTCGGGGTCATCCGCAAAAAGCACGGATGTTAAAAATCGCATTGTTCAGGAGAACCGGTGTCGCGTAGCACATGGATGTGCGAGAGCGACCTCCAGACGATTTTTTCGAACAAGGATTCTCATCAAATCCTCGTTGTCTCCAACATTTTTAAAAGCACACCAGAAAATCACTGGTGTGCTTTTAAAAATATGGCGGAGAAAGAGGGATTCGAACCCTCGATAGAGCTATAAACCC
>JAADGF010000116.1 GCA_013152545.1 Gammaproteobacteria bacterium | reverse complement strand
ATAGGGAAAAATCCGATTACGAAGAAAGTAGCATGGCGAAAGGACAGGTTTTGTATTTTAAACGTTTGATGCTGGATGCAAAAAAAATCCCAAAAGACAAACACATTTTTCGATTAGGCGAAAAAAATGAACTTATTATAGTGAGCCACGATTTAGGTTATGAAATTTATAAAACGCATAATTGCCGTGGCATGATTTTTCAAATCATCGAAGAATATGGTAAAGAATTTAGAGGCTAACATTATGGGTGTTGATCGCGCTGATATAGCATCAATTAAAAGTAATTTGTTGTTTAAAATAAACGACGTCAATAGTATTCAAAAGCCCGATACGGTGGAGCCTTGGTATTGTAGCGCATTAGCTAATTTAACGGACTATCATCGTCAGTACGCCATTGCACAACTGTTGTCTGAGCTTAATCGGCAGGCATTTTTCGATGGTTTAGCCGCAAGCGCCAAGGCAAGAATCGCGTTGTTGGTGTATACGAAAGGAGCTGCCAGCGCTGAAATAGTGCAATACACCAGTGTGAGCAATGCCAGTGCCTTTTTTTGCGCGATTGCGTCGGGCCAATGGGAACGGGTTAATCGACTCATCGCGCTAACTACGGCTGCATTTAATCCGGATTACGAATACCAAGACGACTATATTTACATTCAGATGCTGTTTGAATTAATTAAGCAGAATTTCAGCCTAAGTACCGCGTTTAATGCCTCTTTAGACGCCTTTATATCAGAAACACAGGGCAGCGAAACCCCGCGTTACCTCATATGCAAGGCAATGGTCGACCACAATGAAGACGCCTTTTTTGAAGCGCTAAATCAATTAGTGGAGGAGCATAAATACACGTTTGAGGAAAAAGCAGGCAGTGCTATCGAGGATCATTATGAATTCAGAACGGATCAATATGTCTTTATTGAAGGTCTGGCCTTAAAAGCGCTTGGCAAGCAGTTGGGGTTTGTTAGTGACAACGTATTCTTATTTTTACCCATAGAAGCCGATGTTACCGCAGATGCTTGACTCGAATTATAACCCTGACCGCCAGCCTCTCACATTACCTGTTTAGATAAAGTGCAGAATGAATATTACGGTTAACACAGACACTATCACGCATTTTATCAGTGAGCATATTACAGAATTGGGTTTCCTGTTGACAGTACCTCAAGTTAATGACTATCAGGTGGAAAATGATTGGTCAGACGATATTGATCGACAACACCGCATTGAAGCGCACCGAAGTGCATTAGCAGTGCAAGAAGGTGATTCCGTTGATCTCGCGATTCAGTTTCTTGATTCCTATGACGAAGACCAGGTGCTGGGTGCTGCCTACACCCTGGCGTGTTCTTCGAATAGCAAAGGACTTGATGCCGTTGTCGCGGCTTACGGTAACGTAGAGCATGAATTTCTTTGGTGTTATGTCGACGCCTTCAAGCACGGCAGCCATGCCCAACTCTCTGCACAGCTAAAGCCCTACCTCCAGCATGCAAACCCCGCATTAGTGGCCGCAACCATCGATATACTGGGTTATCGCCGCGAGGGTGATCCCCGGCAATTTTGGTCCTTGCTGCGCCACGACAATGATACCGTGCGTATGGCGGCGATTATTGCCCTAATGCGATTTGGTTACAAAGCAGCATTGCCCGCCATAGAGCAAATGATTTGGGCGCGTCCCATTGAACAACGGTCGGCGTTTTTATACCCATTGCTAGCGTTAGGCTCTGAAAAAATAAGACAACATATTTATCGCCTGTGTCAGGAGCCTGCACTAACCACCCCCGAAAGTTTGATTTATTTGGCCATGTCGGCGGGTGACAAGCAGTTGCCCACGCTGATACAGCAATTCCCCGGGGAGGAGACTCAGTTGGCCGCGTTACAAGCCCTGGGTATCTACGGCCATATTGGTGCGATACCGCAGCTGTTAAACGCACTCACCGCCGATAATGAGGCAATGCGCGTTCAAGCAGGCGAAGCCTTACAAATGCTCACTGGGGCAGGGCTGCGGGAAGAATTGCATGTGCAGGAAGAGGAAGAACCGGATTTGACGGTGGCTGATATTCTGGGTCAAGATACACGAGCAGACCTTGATGGGGAAGCGTTGGATGCGCAAACTAAACCAAGGCTTAAGAAAGTCATTCGCGTTTGCAGCGATCATCCGCGTTGGCAAAGCTGGTGGCAAGAAAACAAGCAAAACTTTGACAATACTCATCGTTATCGTCATGGCGCTTTCTTTAGCTTGAATAGCTGTATAGAAACATTGGCCAACGATGCCCATGCGAATGCTGAACAGCGTCATAATGCCTATGCGGAACTGGTGATACGTTCCGGTAATCCCGTGGCCTTTGAACCGGATTGGTTTGTAACAAAACAACGCCAGGCAATAGCGCGATGGCAACGCTGGTGGGAAACAGCAAAGCCAAAACTGGGTAACCAGCAGTGGTTGTTTAACGGCCAGTAAATTGTTGCAGACTAAGGGTCTGTAAAGAAATAACGTGAACATTTAGCTTCTTTATCCTTGTGTCTTCGGTGTTGCAGAAAAGCTTACAGACAACGAGTATGCACCCTGAAAGAAGTGCCCTTGGGTGCCGCCTTGCCTATCTGGAAGTCGGTAAGGGGTGTGAGTCATGGATGGCGGAAGCCTTGAAGACGAAACGACATCCGGCGTAATCTGTACAACTTATTTCTTTACAGAGCCTAAAATAGTAATACTGATATTAATAACCGTGTGATAGTGGATTATGAGTGATCACCAACAAGTTTCAAAAGACATCATCGAAGAACACGTTGAAGAAGCCAGCGCGCTCTGGGCACAGCGTGCCAAGATTGTTTTCCGTCACGACTATTTTTTAAGTGATTTGGCAGAAATAGACGAACAATTGTCAGCGCACATTGATGCCTTGATATTGGCGCGTCAATTGGGGTGGGATATTAGCCAAAAAGCGATGCAGGATGGAGCGTCGGGTACACTCTTTGTTGCTGCCGCACTGGCGATACACTCTCAGGAGCAGGAAAAGCTGGATGAAGTGATAGCCACGGTGGTGAATGCCCTTGATACGGCGGAGGAATTATTAGCCGTCGTCGAATGGTTTACAGCCGCCGAAATCGAGCGATTATTTTTACCGTTGCTAAAACACCCATCGCGTGAAGTGCAGTTGATTGTAGTACAGGTATTGATTATTCAGGCAGAGAATGCAAGCCCTTATGTATTGCAGTTGATCAATGCAAACAATAAGATCATGAAACTCAAAGGAATAAAGTGGGCTGGTGAGCTGGCTTGCCGGGATATGCTCCAGCCCCTGCAAGCCCTGGCGGAGGATAAAGACACCGATATCCAATTCTGGAGTGCTTGGTCAGCCACACTGTTGGGCGATAGAGCAGGGCCCAATAAATTGGCGGAATTTGTCAACGATGATCAATACCGTGACAGCGCCTTGCCATTATTGATACGGTCAATGTCCGTGCAAAACGCGCAGCTCTGGTTAAGTGATTTGGGTAAAGACAGTCGAATGGCCCGCTCCGTGGTTATTGCGACCGGTGTTTTGGGTGATGCGCAAAATATCCCGGGTTTAATTCGCGCCATGTATCACCCGGAATTTGCCCAAATTGCAGGCAGCGCGTTTAGCTTGTTAACGGGGGTTGATCTTGATGAATCGCACCTAAGTGCCGATGCAAGTGAGGCAGACGCAGAGAATAGAGCTGATGACAACATTACATCCAGCGATGATCTGTTACCTATGCCCGATCCGGATAAACTGGCACATTGGTGGGTAGAAAAACAACATCAGTTCCAAGCCGGTCAACGCTATTTAATGGGGTTACCCCTCGTTGATGAAGAACTCGCAGTTGTTCTTCGGGAAGGCAACCAACATCATCGTCAGGCCGCCGCATTGGAATTGGCGTTACGCCATCGTCACCAGCCACTCATTAATACTGCATCGCATGCTTCAAACCAAATGAAACAACTTAAGTTATTGCAGCAGGCAATGCAGCAACGGGGGATGGCTCATACGGGGTAAGTTTTAGTACCTTCGTTGGCTCTCGTTATGATTCAACGAGGCGCTTAGGTTTTATCGGTGATTTTAGCGTGATGGAATGGCAGCACATTAGCCCCAGTATCCGTTTCTGGTTCATGCAATTTTTCCCCTAGCAATTGCTGCATAGCCTCAAGTGTTTGCTGTAAAATAAGATCGGCGTGCGCATGGTACAAACGGAGGTGACAATCCACGGCTTCGTGAAGACTTTGGCGATGGATGGTTTTAAAATTCAGCCATGCCGCAACGGGCATCTCATTTAATGATCGGTCAATAATAATCCATGCATCTTTTTCAATAATAAGCGCCAGGTTTTTTAATTTTGGGATTGGATAACATTGCGATGGACCGATACGATTAAGCGCGACTTGTGCAAGATTATAATACACCGCGTCAACTTGGCTGCGGCGGAATTCATAGATGGGCAAGTCTTGTAATCGTGGATTCATCCTAGCTTCTAGGTTATCGTGATATTGATAACATGTCTACATTTTTGTTGTTGTCGTACCATGAGGTGATTATGTTCAGTGACAATTACGTTGGGTTAATATCAACCATCCGCATTAATCTGGGTGATCAGTTCTTTCAGTACGCTATCGGCATCATTATTATTAATCTGGCAGGTACCCGCTGCCTGATGTCCACCTCCCTGGTACTTTAACATTAGCTCACCCACGTTAGTGTTGGAACTACGATTAATAATGGATTTACCCGTTGCAAAAACGGTATTTTGTTTTTTTAATCCCCACAAGGCATGGATTGAAATAGTGCATTGTGGAAACAGGGCATAAATCATAAAACGGTTGCCAGCCCATATGGTTTCTTCATTGCGCAGATCAAGTACTGCGAGATTTTTATACATGGTAGTGCAACATTGGATTTGTTGTTTGAATTTTAGCTCGTGTTTAAAATAAAGGTCGATGCGTTCTTTTACATCGGGTAATTGAAGGATTTCATCGATAGTATGATCTCTGCAATAATCGATTAAGTTCATCATCAAATTGTAGTTGGAAATGCGAAATTCCCGGAAACGTCCCAACCCGGTACGTGCGTCCATCAAAAAATTAAGTAATTCCCAGCTTTTTGGATGTAATATATCTTCCTGGGTGAATTGGGCGGCATCAGCTTTATCCACTGCGGTCATCATTTCATCCCACTGTTTGGGGAATGTGTCATGACTACCATAATGATTCCAAACGACGCGCGCAGCAGATGGTGCATTTGGGTCAATAACATGATTGTCAATTTGTGCGTCATTGCGAATGGTTTCTGATAAATGATGATCAAATGCTATATGCACACCGGGTACATAAGGTAAATTTGTTGATATATCATTGTTTGTAATATCAATTTTTCCATCCTGCATGTCTTTGGGGTGGACAAATTTGATGTCGTTAATGAGATTAAGATGTTTCAAAAGTACCGCGCATACCAAGCCGTCAAAATCGCTTCGGGTAACCAGCCGGAAGTTGGTGTCCGCCATTGTGTAAATCTCCTCATTAAGAGCTTGTAAAATCTGAATTAATTTGTCGAATCGTAACGAAAGCCGTAGTGCGTCAGACTTCGAGAATCGCAGTAAGGTGGGTGGGAAAAGGTTACCATTTTAAGTTTTTTGAGGTATATGATGAGCCTCAACGTGAAAAAAACGAGAAATGGTTCAATTATCCCTGCCGCTGCTGCAGATCCGTTCTCAGGACAATAGTTTGCTCGACAGATACAACAGGATAATGTTATCGGCAGCAATTCGAACTTTATTTAGTTCATAATAGCTCGTTATTACGTCTCATTGTGCTTTGAGCCTGCCTTGTCAAAGTGTCCAACTGATAAATTAGGTTTTTTAGAGGGGGTGTGTTGAGAGTGTTAAGGCTTAGCACCAATCGGTAGTGGCGTGGGCGGGGAAACTATATACCCCAACCCCACGGGGTTTATGGCATGATAGTGCTTCGTCTGTGTCGAGACGAAGGATATCCTCATGGCTTGTGTAACCAGTGTTGAATCGTCCCACCCCGTGTATTGCTTAGCGAGTCATTAGTAGTGGCTTCTATCATGTCTAAAAAATGGATTATCCAGTGCTTGGTAAAAAAACATCGAATTCCGTGTTACGTTTCGCTGTTGTAGTGGAAGCAAGTTACTAAAGCAGCAAAATCTATTGCTGCTGGTGGTTTTGATTTTGGTGTTTTAGCGCGTAATCAAGACTATTCGTGATCATAATGTTGTCATTTTTGCCAATAACTTTGCTCAATAATGTGGTTGCGTCACTAACATCTAATTTCGATTTGACTAGCCAGCAATCCGGGCTGATATTCAGTGATTGACCGAGCATTTCCAAGGTTGCTAATAATTCTGGGTTTGCGCAATCGGCTAATTTGGATTTATATCGTACGAGTAAATGAGTTAGCATTATGTGGCTCCATTTAATGTTTAATGTTTAATGTTGCTTATTCTTTCAATAAGCCAAGTATAGGATGAATCAACTCAAAAGTTGATGGCTGAATTGTCAAGGATTGTTAATTGAATCAGTGTGTAGATTGTATAAATTTATTACAGTAATTTCTTGTTGTAGTAAATTACAGTAATAAATCAAAGTAGCAAAGTGTGTCGTGTATAAGTAATCCTAACATATCAGTTGCAGCACATGTAAAGGATATTTGATTCGCAATTGTTTAACGTTATCTTCGGCTTGTTTAATGACTGAATTAAAGCTAACGCATCAGTTGATCGCTTACTAAGCCTCTCCAAGCCTTTGAAATATTGTGTTTTTGCCCGCTTTACTCAAAAGATCAACACGTGACGATCTGTAGAACAGATTTTTTTATCGCCTCTGATGTTGTTACGAATGGTTTGCAATAGCTCGCGATTAGGTCTCATTGCGATAATTTATCGTGAAAAACGCACGTTACCTATACTGTCTAATTGATGTGTTGGGGTTGATAGTGTAAAAATTGTACAGAAATATCAATGTAATGATTTTTTACTGCGTTTTTGTTTGATGTCAGCTTCAATACCATTAATTCGTTTGGCCAAGTCTTTCATTACATCTGCAATATCGCTTTCAATGGTTTCTTTGTTTTTTTTAATATCTCGGTTGATAAAGAGTACCGCCAATATTACGCCAACGATGGGGATGCTCCAGATTAAGAGAATATAGTTTCGTCGTTTGATTTTGGTATGAATACTGGAGGACAAAACAGTTTGTGTGGCAAAAATATTGAGAGTGATTGCGGATAACCCGATAATTAAAATGACGATCCAAATTAACATTATTTTATTATCCCCAATTATTCGGTTGAACCGTCGCAACAGCGACTCAGGAGGTAAAGCCGAGCGCCAAACCGGGTAAATTACTACGCATCCCCATTCCGCTCTATACCTAAAAGTGTTTGAGATTTAGGTGTTAAGTGTGCGTCATATTCCTTTCATAGCACCAAAGTATTATAGCATCTCGGCCTTTGTTCCAGATATGAGTCTCACAGAGTGATTGGTGTTGAATTATGTGGCTGGCGGCGGTTGTCGGTGCCGGGATTGACGTTTGTCGGCTCTGTTCCGGGTAAGAGCCTGAGATTGTTTTTTTATTGGTGATTTTGTCGTGATAAAGCTGGGATGGCTCTTTAGTTTCGTTTTCTGGTAGTCCAGCCATAGAGCATCGGCTGCGTGTTGTGGTTTGATTTGCAAGCACTCGACTAAGCCAGTATACAGCAGTTCAAATAAACGGGGTAAGGCCAGTCGATGAGTTTGACGGGTACGATGGTACAACCAGTTGCTTAGTTGGAAAAAATGCTCAAAAGGGCTATTGCCAAGCAATAATGGCAGGCTTTCTGTGAAACGCCCTGAATTTGCGATGATATCCCAATAACGGGCAAAACGGCTGAGTTGTTGCATGGTTTTAAAGTCTATTCTATCGGAGCATAATACGTTGTATGGGGGATAGGTGTTATATTTTATTTTAAACGTTTCACTGTGCCTGATGATGGGTGTCCCGCGTAGCCGTTTTAAAATTCCGATCTGGATTTCATGGGGTTTCAACTTGGCAAGCATGTTAAAGCCCTGAGCAAAACTTGCAATATCCTCACCGGGCAAACCGATGATGAGATCAGTATGTAAATAGGCATTCGTTTTTGTTCGTAACCACTGGAGATTCTGTATCGCCTTATCTGTATTTTGTTTTCGACTAATGTGCTTTTGTACGTCGGTATTAAAGCTTTGAATGCCAATTTCAAATTGCAATGAACCTAAGGGGAATTTTTCGATAATAGCTTTAAGCTGATCAGGCAGATGGTCGGGTATTAATTCAAAATGAAGAAACAGATCATCGCTTAGTCGTTGCAGAAAGAATTCCAAAATTTTAACGCTGCTTTCAATTTTTAAGTTAAACGTCCGATCAACAAATTTAAAATGGCGAGCCCCCCGTTTATAAAGTAAAGCCATTTCCTCAAGGAACAACTTAAGCTCAAACGGCCAAGCGGTCTTGTCTAAGGCTGATAAGCAGAATTCACATTTAAAGGGACAGCCTCTAGATGCCTCCACATACAGAACACGGTTGGCAATATCCTGATCGCTGTAATAACGATAGGGTAGTGAAATTGACGCTAGCGGCACCGTTGGTGAGGTTATCATTTTGTTGAGTGGTCGTTCTCCCGCCCATATTTTTTCACAGAGTCGTCGAAAGCTTAAATCTGCCGAGCCGGAAATAACATAGTCAGCGAGTGCCACAACTGTTTGTTTCATGGGCTCGTAACTTACTTCCGGTCCACCAATTACAATGATCGTTTCAGGGCTAATTGACTTTATAAGTGTAATCACCTCGGTGGTTTTTTCCACATTCCAAATATAGACGCCAAAGCCAATAATGTCCGGCTTTGTGTTGCCATGTTTTTGTTGCTGAGGTGTGCTCGTGTTCGTTTCCGATGTGTTAATTACTGCGTGAGTAACCCCAAGATTGTCCATTAATAGTGTCTCGACAATGTCAATGGGACGATGGTCAATAGTGAATTCCAGCAGTGTTGTGTTGGATTGCAGTTCTCCCATATTGGCAAACAAGTAGCGCAAACCCATTGAAGAATGTATATAACGAGCATTCAAGGTAGTAAGAATTATTGATGACATATCTGCTGATAGGGTGGTTTATTCAGGACATTTGCTACATTTTCCGGTTTGATATCTCGGTCTTAGTTTCCCAAGCCATGCGGGCGTGCTCTTCAATCTGTTTTCACCTATCAGCGTTGGGTCTTGCGAAAAAACACCTGTTGAGCGCTAAATAGGGACGTTATTACGTGTAGGTCTAAGGATTGCATGTCCATCATGCCGTAGCCATAAAAATATTATGATGCGGTAGTGTATAGGGATACCTGTTACTTGTCATGTTCAGCTCACTTTCAACGAAAATAGGTGACTAAAGTTGAGCGCATAGGGTCTTGTAAAGAAATAGCGTGAACATTTAGCTTATGTTTTTGGCGTTGCGCAAAAGCTTACAGACAATGAGTATGCGCACTGAAAGAAGAGCCCTTGTGGGTTGTTGTGTCCATTTCCGCGTCTTGTCTATCTGGAAGTCGGTAAGGGGCATGAGTAATGGATGGCGGAAGCCTTGAAGACGAAACGATACCCGGTGCAATCGGTCCAACTTATTTTCTTTACAGACCCTAAGGAAGTCGATTACGCTAACGCATCAGCTTAATTTAGCATATGCTCATCACTAAATACGGCCATTTTTTTGTAAAAATCGATTAATAATGCATTGCACAACCTTGGTGGGATTGTTGCCTGTTTTTATTGTGAAAAAATAAATCTAAGTTGATATACTGGTGCAGGTATATGGCCCCTGTCCTGTCGTTAACAGTGTAGTTAAAAGTTAAAACCTCTAGTTAAATACGTGGTTAAAGCACGTAGTTAAAACTCCGGTATTTCATCCTATTATACTACTTAATATTGTCATCAATGATTGTGTTTGATTGTTGTTATCATATATTGGAATTAATATTTTGCTTGTTATTATAATGAAGAAATTTATATTAATATTAATTAGTTACGTTACATTGGTGGCTAGCGTTATAGCGGCTGTTGATCACCCTAATGTCGACAATAAAGACACGATCAACTTGTCTTTTAAAAGCAAGCCACGCCAAGATTACGTCGCAAAAAAGGTTGACGTGGTCTTGGCGCAGTTTCAAGCGGCGGACCTTGCTGCAAGTGACTATGTGCCAGCAACTGCGCTGCGAAAACATGGCAAACCGAGTAAGCTATTTCTACGTTCACACATTGCTGTGGTGTACGATGAGAGAGATAACGAAGTCATCATTAACCGTAGTGCAAATAAAAAAGTACCGATTGCATCGATCACCAAACTGGTGACGGCAATGGTATTGATTGATGCCAAATTGCCAATGGATGAACCGATTCAGATTGTGAAGGCGGATAAAGACCGGTTACGCTATTCTAAGTCGAGACTGCCTTTTGGTACTACGTTAACCCGGATTGATTTATTGTTGTTGGCGTTGTCTGCATCAGCGAATCGCGCGGCAGTGGCGCTTGCCCGGACCTACCCGGGGGGCAGCAAGGCGTTTATTACCGCGATGAATAACAAAGCATTTTCCCTTGGTTTAAGTAAAACAACATTTGCCGATGCGGCGGGTTTGCGTAATGAAAATACGTCGACAGCTGTTGAGTTGGTGAAATTAGTCAATGCGGCGAGTAAATACCCGCTGATCCGTGAATTAACCACAACCCGGGAAAACTCAGTAATCGACGTGAACACTGGCAGGGTTTTTAAGTTTCGAAATACAAATCGATTAATAAGAAAAAACAATTGGGAGATCAGTTTGAGTAAAACTGGCTTTACTTCCGATGCAGGCAATTGCTTGGTGATGAAAATTAAAATTGGAGAACGTCCACTGATTTTGATTTTATTGAATTCTTGGGGGAAACTGAGCAAATATGGCGATTCTAATCGTATTAAAAAATGGTTAATCAAAACCGAGAGCAATATTCGTCGACTTGATCTGCTGTAAGCCTCTCATTTTTTATATCCATTATGAAAAATAATAAATTGAACGTAACCGGTTTTCAATGCAACAGCTGAAAGATCAATTGTACAGTGAGCCACGCGGCAAAGTAGCAGATTTTGCTTTTGATGAGCAAGTGGCGACCGTGTTTGCGGATATGATTCAGCGTTCCGTTCCTGGTTATGCCGCCATTATATCCATGATCGGCGTGTTGGCGGGGCGCTATGCAAGACAAGGGAGCGTTTGTTACGACCTGGGTTGCTCGTTAGGTGCAGGCGCCTTGGCAATGCAAAACCATATTAAGGTAAAAGATTGCCGGATCATTGCGGTTGATAATTCTGAATCAATGGTGAGACGTTGTAAGCAGAATGTTAATAAGCATCACGCTGACACACCTGTTGAAGTTGTCTGTGCTGATGTTCGTGATGTACTGATCCAAAATACGTCCGTTGTCGTGCTAAATTTAGTACTACAGTTTATACCGGTGGATGACCGTTTCAGGGTGTTAAAGAAAATTTATGATGGTCTGTTACCCGGCAGCATATTGGTTTTGTCTGAAAAAATAAAATTTACCGATCAAGTTGAAGAGCAGCATCAGGTTGAAATGTATCATGCTTTTAAGAAATTAAACGGGTATTCTGATCTCGAAATAAATCAAAAAAGAACAGCGTTAGAAAACGTGCTGATACTGGATACTCCGGTGATACATTTGGAACGATTACGGGATATCGGTTTCTCCCAGTCTTATACCTGGTTTCAGTGTTTTAATTTTACGTCGATTGTTGCATTTAAATGATTGACTATACTGGGTTGTATTCTGCATTAGCAATGTTAGGTTTTTCGGCGCCGGCTGAAAAGCTTAAAGAATGTGTCGATAAAGTGCTAAGCGAAGTTAATCACGGCGATCACGATAAATGGATGAATATTCTTAATAATTTACCGTTGATTGCGCCATCAAAAATTGACTTACAATCCGCTGTCCAGATAGGCTTGTCGCATGATTGTGATAAGCGCTCGTTAAATACTATTGAAGCATTATTGCACCAATTACATCCTTGGCGAAAAGGCCCCTTTGAGTTGTTCGGTATTCAGGTTGACACTGAATGGCGTTCGGATTTTAAATGGCAGCGGTTAAAGAACCATATTAGCCCACTCGTCGATCGAATGGTTTTGGATATTGGTTGTGGCAGTGGTTATCATTGCTGGCGAATGGTGGGTGCAGGTGCAAGGCTGGTAATGGGGATTGATCCCACGCTGTTGTATGTAATACAGTTTTACGCTTTGCAAAAATATTGCCAAGGTTTTAACGCGTATGTCTTACCCTTGAGCAGTGATGCAATGCCAGCAGATTTTAAAATATTTGATACCGTGTTTTCCATGGGCGTGTTATATCATCGTCGTTCACCTATCGATCATTTAATGGATCTGAAACAGTTTCTTAGACGTGGTGGCGAATTGGTGTTGGAAACGCTTGTGATTGACGGTGCAATGGGGCAGACTTTAGTGCCTGAGGGCCGTTATGCGAAAATGCGTAACGTTTGGTTTATTCCGACGCCGCAGACACTTGTTTCATGGTTAAGACGTTGCGGATACAGCAATATCCAATTAATTGATATTACACAAACCACCCTACAGGAACAGCGGGCTACAAATTGGATGCAGTTTGAGTCATTGAAAGACTTTCTAGACCCTGCTGATGAGACGAAAACCATCGAAGGGTTACCTGCACCTCAGCGAGCAATTATTGTAGCCAATGCGTCATGAGACAGTGCTTTAGTTTACTAGCGGTGATCCATTAACAGCATAGGTGTGATTTACCGGCGACATTTGCTCATTGGTATCGCGCCTGTGTTCGCTATAACCGATTATCTGCCAAGAGCGTGTGGGATCGACTATTTCAATTCCTAACACCGCACGGTACAAAAAAAGAACAGCTGATAAAGCCAGGTTTTGCGTAGCGGCAGCTACATTATTGTTCATGGTCAAATCGGTTAAAAACTGTTTGATCTCATTTTCCCCCATTCCCAATGGGTGTCTCTTATTATTATGAAGAAGAATAAAACGTCGAACCCAAGACAGGTACGAGTCTTCTGTACGAATACTGCACAAGCGTATCTTTTCCCGAACCTGGTCAAGAATGCTTTGGCTGTCGTGGCTGAGTCGTGTCGTATTTTCCATTGTTTCAGTGGGCGAATAATCCTTGATGTTGGGAGGAGGGAGATCGTGAGACATCCCCTATCCCGATTAGGTTTAATATGATCGCTCAAAAAATTCTCAAAGAATACTTATGAAAGCAGTTATTTGCACAAAGTATGGATCGCCCGATGTTTTTCAGATTCAGGAGATTGAAAAACCCATACCAAAAAATAATGAGGTGTTGATAAAAATATATGCAACAACCGTGCATATTGGAGACACCAAAATACGAAGTTTCAAGCCTGGTATGGGGTTTTTCCTCGATTTGTTAGTCAAACCCATGATGCGAATAATGATCGGTTTCAGAGGCCCAAGAAAAAAAATCCTGGGGATGGAGCTCGCTGGAGAAATTGAAACTGTCGGTAAAAATGTTACATTATTTAAGCAAGGTGACAAGGTTTTCGCTTCTACTGAACTTCGTTTTGGTACTTATGCCCAATACATCTGTTTGCCTGAAAATAGCCTAATCGCACCACTACCCACAAACGCGACTTATGAAGAAGTCGCTCCCGTTTCCAATGGTGCTTTGACTGCCTTGCTGATTCTTAAAAAAGCAACCATTCAAAAAGGCCAAAAGGTTCTCGTATATGGTGCTTCTGGCAGTGTCGGCACTTTCGCTGTGCAACTTGCCAAATATTTTGAAACACATGTTACCGGCGTGTGCAGTACCACGAATTTAGAGATGGTAAAGTCGCTGGGAGCCGATAAAGCCATTGATTATACGCAAGAAGACTTTACTAAAAATCATGAAACATATGATATTGTTTTTGATGCTGTGGGTAAGCTTAGCGCTTCTGAGTGCAAACAATCGCTGAAGAAAAAGGGCGTTTATCTTAATGTGTTAACGTCATCCAGTGGTTTAAAATTAAAACCTGAAGATTTGCTCTTTCTTAAAGAATTGATGGAGGCGAAAAAGCTAAGGGCAGTGATCGATAAAACCTATACATTGGATCAAATTGTTGAAGCGCATAGCTATGTTGACAAAGGTCATAAAAAAGGAAATGTAGTCATAGTCGTAGAACATGATGAGAAAACCTAACAAAAAAATCCAGAGGACGCTTAAAAACGTCAGGGGGAGATCCCTCATGCTAACGCAAAAGCCCTGCCACTTTTCAGTCACGCGCTGATTTTGTCGTTATGTTTAAAAGATAAAATGAAGATCATCATACTTAGACACGGAAAGCCAGTTACCTTATCATTGAGCAAGCTTACTGCATCAGCATTTACTGATTGGGTTGATGAATACAATACTGCCGGATTATGCCCAACATCAAAACCAACAGAGCATGCACAAAATTGTGCCAATAAATGCAATGCAATTGTTTGCAGTGAATTGCCAAGATCAATAGAATCAGCAAGGGCTTTTAACAATAAGAGCATCGTTTTATCAGATCCCATCTTCAATGAAGCAGGTTTACCCGTTGCTAATTGGAAAACAATAAAATTATCCCCAAAAACATGGGCAGTAGCATTTAGAATTTTCTGGCTACTTGGTTATTCAAGAGAATCTGAGTCGTTTAAAGAAGCAAAATCAAGAGCATCAGAAGCTGTAGAAAAACTTATAGAAATCGCACTAGAATATGAGAGCGTGCTCTTTGTAGGGCATGGGGTTTACAATAGAATCATAGCGAATGAGTTAAGGCGGTCTGGGTGGTCTGGACCAAAAAATCCAGGGTCTAAACATTGGAGCTTTGGTATCTATGAGCGCTAAAAACATCACAAATATACTGTAGCACAAGAATTAGACCGTTCTAAGTGGTATAAAGAATATCAAGTTCAGGTTGTTTGATCGCACATTTACACCTAAATCTCAAACGCCGGGTACATCAATATTTAGAGTAGTGTGCGGCGTGTATTTTAGCCAGAGTCAGCGTGAAAAAATACTGTATACTATTAACTATACTCATGGCGTTTGAGATTTAGGTTATTTGTGTGTGTCATCTTGATTTTATGGCACCACCAAAAGTAGCTTCTTTAAGAAAGGCGAAATGACACGTAATAGCGAAATTATTGCAAGGAATTTCAACGTCGCCATGGGAATGAAGAGGGCGTGCAATAAAGCCTAAATCTCAAACGCCAAGAATGTAGTGTATTGTAAAATACAGATTCAGCACTAGAGCAACGGTTGGGCGGAGCCAGGAGATTTCCAATAGATGTCAGTTAAAACACAACAAAAAATCGTTTTTAAAGTTATATTCATTAATCAGGGAAAAGTATATGAGGTGTATGCCAAAGAGATTGCACAGTCTGGCATGTTTGGTTTTATAGAAGTGGAAGGATTTATTTTCGGCGAAAAATCGGCTGTTGTAATCGATCCGTCCGAAGAGCGATTAAAAGACGAATTTAACGAGGTTAAAAGGACTTACATCCCCATGCACTCGATCATTCGAATCGACGAAGTAGAAAAAGAAGGTACTGCGAAAATCATTTCTACTGATGGTAATTCAAGCCAAATTGTTGGTTTTCCAGGTTCTTTTTATAATAAGCATGAAAAACCTAAGGGTGATCGATGAGTGGAGCATGTAGAGAAGGGCCAGTTTTTTTCTGATACATTTCCCCCTCAGTTGTTTTCTTGCATCAATTTCGCAATACCATGCGCATTGTCTGTGTCAGTACTGAATAGTTGCTGCATGACCGATTTCTTGTCTACCTCCGGGCGGTTTTGGCTTATTTTATATTTCGCTTGAATTTTTTCAATATTAATCTCAAAGCCGACTATTATGTCCAATAAATGGGAGGGATAGTGCGGCGTATCGATTGCCTCCTTGTCGCTCTCATATTTGTTCGTGAGGCAATGCAGGATTTCTTTCAGTCGATCTTCATTTGAAATAAGTTTTGCTTCGCCATGAATATGAATGGCCGTGTAGTTCCATGTTGGAACACCCGGGTGAGAATACCACGTAGGTGATATGTAAGCATGTGGACCTTGAAAGATAACTAACACGTTTTGATCGGGACTAAAATCTTTCCATTGCGTATTGGATTTTGCCATATGCCCAACAAGTTTGTATTTGTCAGAGGTTTTTTCCAACAATAACGGGATATGATTGGCGTTGGGCAAGCCATTATTGATAGTAACTAAGGTCGCAAAAGGGTGCTCGTGAATAAATCCGAAGATAGTTTCAGTGTCGGTAATATTAAAAATATCGGGTAGATACATGATAAAGGCGCCTAACATTTGATTCAGGTCACTGCTCAGATTGCCCTTAATGTGTTTGAGAGCATGGCAGTCAGCTTTCTGCAGATTAAAGTTGGTACATGACATTAATTAATAACATAATTTCAGAGAAAAATCATTGCTAAGCACTGATAACTATATAGAATTTTATGCCGATAATGGGTTAAAATATGCAGTATCATTTTTATACGGGATTGTTTGGGGATTCCATGTCGGTATTCTGCTTTGAAGCACCTCGTTTAATTTATGATTATTTTAATACATATTATTGATTTCAGAGGCAATTTACATGACTACAGGTACTGTTAAATGGTTCAACGAGTCTAAGGGCTTTGGGTTTATTTCACCCTCTGATGGCGGGGAGGATCTTTTCGTGCATTTCTCTGCCATCCAAGGTGATGGTTTCCGTACCCTGGCTGAGGGCCAAACTGTCAGTTTTGATGTGGAAAAAGGCCCTAAAGGGCTGCAAGCTGTACAAGTCAATGTGCAAAATTAGCTTGCGTTTTGTGGGTTTACCGTAGGAGGAGGGCTGTTCTGGAATAGACGGAATCCATACGTAGGCTTGATTTTTATCTTTGGGCGGTCCCTCTTAGACGATCCCGTTAGTGATAACGGGATCGTCAGATGGTAGCGTTTTATGATGGATACATGAGTAATTTAACGCCATGACCGGATTGTGGTTGGTTTTTGTGGTTTTATCGTCAATTGTATTTACTTGGTATGTGCTGAGGCAGCGCAGAAAAAAGCATATACAATCACTCCTTGAAAGCCCTTTTTCTGATACCCAGATTCAATTGTTGCGCGATAATTTACCACTCTATCGAAAATTACCGTCGTCGTTACAGCATGAATTACACGGTCACATTAACGTGTTTTTATCAGAAAAATTATTTGTTGGCGTTGCTGGGTTAACGATTACTGACGAGATAAAATTAACCATTGCCGGCCAGGCCTGTATGTTGTTATTGGGCAGAAAGACCAATTATTTTTCCCGGCACACCACTATTCTTGTGTATCCAAACGCCTACCGAGGGACACAAATCCATTATGAGGGTATGTTGGAAATTGAGACTGAGTACAAGGGCTTGGGGGAGTCCTGGTATCGTGGACCGGTTGTTTTGTCATGGGATGATGTTAAGCGTGGTGTGTTTGATGTTTCAGATGGCCATAATGTTGTGCTTCATGAATTTGCGCATCAATTGGATCAGGAAGATAGCGCAATGAATGGTGCACCTCTATTACTGCAACAATCTCAATATATATCCTGGGCAAGAGTGTTATCGGAAGAGTATAAAGCGTTACAGCAAAAAATAAAAAAAGGAGAAGCTACTGTGATTGATCAATATGGAGCTACTCATCCTGCAGAGTTTTTTGCTGTTGCGACAGAGGCATTTTTTGAAAAACCACAACAGTTAAAAAATAAACATGAGCAATTATACGAAGAACTCAAGCAATTTTATCATTTAGATCCGGCTGCTTGGGCATAATAATAGTGTCGGTATTCGGATTGATGGTGTCGTGAATCGCTTGTGGATCGCGGCAATGGCTCCTTACTAGGGGGCGGGCAATTAGCATCATCGTTAAGCCTATACCACGGGCATAGTAGCAGTGATACACCTCAAAAAGGGATATTTGCCGTGACAATAAAAACCGGGTTATTTTTTTGCATTTTAACACTATGGTTGATCGGTTGCGAGCAATCGACAAAACGGCCGAGTG
This sequence comes from Gammaproteobacteria bacterium, assembly GCA_013152545.1. Classification (GTDB taxonomy): domain Bacteria; phylum Pseudomonadota; class Gammaproteobacteria; order SZUA-152; family SZUA-152; genus JAADGF01. The sequence goes on along the minus strand of JAADGF010000116.1, from coordinate 232,456 downwards.
TTGATATGGGTCAATTAATATTGGATGCTGGGTTTTCTATCTATAAAAAATCGATTTCGCCCGATAAAAAATCCTATCAACGGCCTGATTTAGTATTAACGGGTAAATTTAATTTTTCCGATGTACGTTATACGGCCCGTTTTGGTCTGGTGGTGGAAAATGCAACACTGATACTGGAAGGTCAACGCCTCTATGACTGTGAATCGCTTAATATTGCTCATTGTGCCACATTCACTCCCGTCAAGCGGGATTTGGATGCGCTGATAAATAATAATCTCGCAACGTTAATTAAAAATATTGCTCTCTCGGGAACTGACAGACTAATACCGAATGCTGAAACGATCACTTTTGATGTTTTTTTTCGTACTCAGCACATTAAAAAAACGGCATCATTTAAATCGAATGCAGGTGCAAATGCGTCCATTGTTTATAAGACAACAGACACTTCGGGACCTATGCGTGTGTTAAGCATAGTATTTCCGATACAGGCAGCACGCAAGAAGCGCCTCAGTTGGGGTAAAATGACCAAAGAAAATATCATTGAGTTGCTGGGTAATCGGACGGTATTCTGGAGCCAGTATCGGGTTATGGATAGCGTTGAATACTCTCGTCTGAAGACATAATAGCACGTTTTATTCAGCTGCGTTTCTGTACAGTAGAGCCACTTACCAAGGCCGTTACGATGAATTATTGCTTGATTTCATCTGCATAACGCCAAATATCAACATTTTGTCCTTGTTCCCTGAAATGATCAGCTCTTTCTGTGAGGTATCGTTGAAAACTGGGTTGTTTTTTATAATTTTCGTTTAACACGTACGCGAAAATTCCTTGAGTGTGAAATACTTTGAAAAATGCTTCGGAACGTATAACCTCTTCCCCTTTTTTATTAAATAATACGATAGACGGGGCATATTTTATATCCAGTTGTTTGGCCCATTCTTTGGCGGTAGTTTTCAATCCCGATGGTGTGATTACTGGCGTGTTGGACCACATATCAAGTTGAATGGTTTTAAATTTACGAATAATCGCTCGTGTTTTTTTATCCGGCAAGACTTGGTTGTGCAGTAAATCACAATTAGGGCAATCTTTTTGTTCAAAAAAAATGGCGATGGGTTGGTTGCTTTCGCCTGCTTTAACAGTAAGGTCGTAGGGCATAGCGCGGAAAAAATCTTCTTTATGTAATTTTTTACTTGATTTTTTTGGCGCTAGATTAGCTTTGACGTATTCACGATAATGGATGTCCTTTTCCTTGCGATTGGCAACATAATCGAGATCGATTTTAAATTGAGCAGGTTCCCGGTAACCATTCAAGCGAAGCACAATTTTACCATTTTCATCATAAAATAAAGTGGTTGGTGTAAACTGCACCTTTAGTGCAGCCGCTAATGTTTTTTCGGTATAGGACTTACCGTCAACATAAGTAAGCTCACGATCCCCCCACATGTTAATCGCAATAACATCAAAGTTTTTCTTCACTTTGGTTTCAATATCTTTTTGCGAAAGATTTCGGTTCACTAAGGCATTGCAGTAAGGGCAACCATTTTGATGAAATAATAGCATCAGGCGCTTACCATTCAGTGATGCTTCTGCTATATCCTCATTGAAATCCAGAAAGCTTTCTTTAAACCATGCAGGGTATTCCGTTTCCATGGCACCCAGAAACTTTCCTTTCTTTTCTGTCGCCATACTATAGGAACAATTCAGCACAATAAAAGAACAGAATGTAAATAAAACACCAATGTTATGGGGTAATTTTAGCATCGTTGAATTCCTTGGTAAATTTGGTAGCATTTAGTTTTACCCCATAAATTTGTTGGTTGCAATGTGCGTTATGCTTTTATTTGTCAACAATGATTATATCCATCGATAACTCTTACTTAACTTGCTGGTATCAACATCCCTGTGAGTGACTCGCTATTTTTCGATTGTATATAGTATATCAGCCCCCTGTGTTTCGGCGCTTTCACCTTTGATTAACCATTTATCGGTGATCTGGTACTGGAATTGCATAGCGTCGACGGTTTGACCAATCCCGATTGCATACTGAATATAAAGTTTCGGTGAAAGATATTTTCCCAGCACCAAGCTGGCAGCCTGGGTGGTATTGCTGGACTCAATTCGAACCTCATCAATACCGAAATTGTCGGCGATGTCTTTTGCGAGTTTTTCGCCTCCCGCTAATCCAATGGAACTTGCTGCACGGGAAAGAATTGCGCCATCGGCTGTTGACGCTTGTTTTATCGGGTATCCAAATACAATGTAAGCTAAAACATCAGCATCATCCATGGCGGGTTCTGAAAACAAGTCTATTTTTGGTGCTTGTGCTTCGCCGCTAACAATGACGCCGGCAATCACATTATTGCTGGTTGTGCGCGTTGCCCGGATATTGACGGTGGGGTTATCCACTGCGGTACTGGCATATAATAATTTACCGTGTGTTATCGTTAACTCCTGACTAAATGCTTTGTATTTTCCATCAATAATTTGCAATTCACCCGTGGCGCGAGTCAAGTCATTGGGTTTTTCTATAATGACAAGATCACCTTTCAGTTTGCCATCAAAGCCATAACCGTGTAAGCGTACTTGGTCACCAAACCGTATTTTCACGTTTGCAGTTAACTCAAACAGTGGAGCGCCGGTTTTTTCTACCAAGCTATCATTATCAATTATAATAATGTCAGTAGAGGGGCTAATCGAGGATTGATTGGAGAAAATTTGCAAATCTGCCCTATTAATGAGTAATTCACCTTCCATTTGAATATTTCCATCATCCATTATAATCTGTAATTTTGGTGTAATCTCAATGTGGGCCTCCGGTAAATTGACAGCGGTAAATTCGTTACCTTCAATTTTAAGCCGGGAGAGCATAGAGCTGTTATTTGGGTGAATGACTTCACCGCTAAATGTCACGAATCCTGATTTAGAGGTTGCCCGACCCTCAATGTGCATGGGAGAGTTCTTTGTTGAGTATGTGTTTGTTTCGAGACTGTTCAAGTAAACACCCCAACGCGGTAGACTGACATTGCTGGCAACAAGTCGACTGTTTCCTGCCACAATAGGGGACGCAAGCGTACCCTCGATAGAGATACCACTGACCCATGATCCCTCGGTGGCACGTACTTCTGGGATGAGTAAGGATATAATATCTAAACTCGTCAAATTGATTGTGAGTTGGCTTGACAGCGGTTGTTCAGATAGCGGTATTTGCAGTGTTAGCGCTTTTGGCAGCGTTGCTTCAAGCGTCATTGTACCCGCATTGTCAATCTGTAAACTGCTGTTTAGAGTGAGGCCTTCTCCTTTGCTGGTAACGTTGGTTTGTAAATTGGAAAACCGACTTTTTTGTGTTATACCGTTTTCGATGGTGTATTCAAATTCACCACTATCGGAGTGCCACAACGAGCGTATTTGCAATGGGTGATTCGGTTGATAAGTAAAATGGCTTTTGCCCGATATGGCACCCGATATTTGCTTTATTTGAGGAGGAAGCAGGGGGACGATGTGAGATAATGATAAATTATTACCTCGCAGAGAGCCCTGCCATTGTTGAAAGTCTGACTGAATTGTTAGACAAACGCGTTCTTCTGTGTTTTTCGGTTTTGCAGTTGTTTTTCTTGAGGTTTTAGTATTTGTATTTTTAAAACAATAGTCTGATAGCGCAAGCCGCTTGTGGCTCAACTGTAGTGGTGTGGTTTTTTGCTGTTCCCATTGGCCAAATAAACGAGAGTGCAGCTTCGCTTTATCAAGCGATAGTAACCATTGTTGATGCTTCCATTCACCATTAGCCATCGTGTTAAATTGCAGGTCTTCAGATCCTGATAGCGCCAATTTTAAACGGTGCTTATTCGGTTTGCCAGCGCCGGTGATATTCACTTGATCAATTCGTGAGTTCCCCCACTGCAATTGCTTGCCATTTGCGTTGACATGAGATGTTTGTTTGCCTGTCATATCAATGTTGATATTAGCGTTCAAGGTTGTGGCGCTAAATTTATCCTTGTAATTTACTTTTTTTCCTACAACTTTCGCTTTGATTAAGGGCGATTGCAGCAAGCCCTGTATAGTGCCTTGACCTTGTAAATTTCCTTTAAGGTGGGGGGTCAGTTGATCCAGACCGTTAGTTGATATTGCCCATTTGGCTTGAATGCGCGTGTTTGTTTCGTTGCCTAGTTCATCAAGGCTTAACGATGCGGTGAATTTGGTATCTTTCGAGTTCAGTGCTACGTCTCGTAGCTGCAATTGATTGTCGGCGTAGACGACTTCCCCTTTACCCTGGACTGGATACCCTAAAAACATGCCTTCTAAGGAAGCGATTTTACTGTGAGTTTGCAAGGTATTTTGGTGGTACATGCCAGTGAAATTAATATGGCTATTTAATCGGCTGGGATATTTTTTGTTAAGTACCGAAAGATCAATGTTTTCCCCCGTCAGGTTTGCCTGCCATGTTATTGCATCACTCCAGTTGATCGTAGCATTGCCCAACCAGGTGCCATTGATGTATTCGCCACCAAGTTGTGTAAGCGCTAGTTCTTGTAAGTTGCCTGTTCCAGATAATACCAGATTTTGAAATGGTTGACTGGCAACAGCGATATCTGCACTTAAAGATAGTGAATAGTTATCCAATATGCCGCTTATGTCCATTTCACCTTGTTGGCTAAGTGTCTTTGCATCGCCATCAACAGGCCATTGCAATGCGTTCCAATGAGTCTTCAACGTGAAGCTTGTGTTTCGGGATATATGGCTAATTGGCGAAGAAAATGTTGCTGATGCATTTAGTTGAGCAGGACTCGCTTTAGCGTAGAGCCTGAGCATATTGATAACCGTGTTTTTTTGGTTTGACTGGGCGTCAATATCAAATTGCCAGCTATCCAAAGTTTTGTCCGTTAGGGTGCCACTGCCAACTAAGTTGAACGCGGTTAAAGTGCCGCTGCTTTTAAAGTTTATTTCTTTGGCGTGTGTTCTCAGTGATGGATGAATTTCATCTAACTTAATATCGTGTGATTGAAAGCTGGCTTGCCAATGAGGGTTTATCAATAGGTTTTCTACCTCGGCCAGCAGCGTACTCTTAAAAGGAAAATAGCTTTCCAGGTATATTTTTGGATTGTTTAGATGTCCGTTGATGAGCATAGACCCTTGGGCTTCAGCGATGCGGTTTAGTGGCTTTAATCGCCAGTTGGTTTTTAACTTGATATTTTGCTGTGCATTTAAGCCAATGGATCCGCTCGTGATTATCGTGCCGTACTCATTTTCCAGATGTAGTCTGTTTAGTGTCAATTTTGTTTTTAATGTCAATTGTTGCCAACTGATATTTGCCAGTTGCAATGACGGAGTTGGGGGCGCGTCAAAAACAAAGGTAGTAAAATATCCCTTATCAATTTTTAACGCTATGGGTAGGTTTAACTCGAAGGTTTCCGTTGCCTGTGTTTTGTCGTTATCTTGGGCGCTGAGTTTGATGGAAATATCACTGGCTTCCAGTGTTGTAAAATGTATCGTTTTTGATATGAGTGACGATAGCTTGAAATGAATTTTTACGTTAGCGGCTGATAAGTCAATATTGTCATCCACGTAATGTATCTGTGAAAACCTTGTGGTGCTGATCAAATCGCCGGATGGGTTTTTAACCGTTAATTCACCTTTTATATTGTTCTGTATTCGTGCCAAGAGCCAAGACAGCCCATTTTCTGTTGTTGCAACCCAATAACTGAATGCGTATAGTGCGACAAAAAAAAGGCTAGTAACAGCCGCAAGTGTTTTTTTCATATTTCAGCTCCCACCAGCAAGTGAAATCGCCAGGGGCGGTCTTCTGTGCTGAAGGCATTAGCGGCATAGAGGCGCAGAGTACCGAAGGGAAAGCGCCATCCGGCGCCGAGCCCCAGTCCCTGTTCAACATTAAGCTGACGGTTGTCGAACGCATTTCCAGCATCGATAAATGCGGCAATGTCCCAGTTTTTTGCAATTTTGTGCTGTAGTTCCAGGCTCCCCACCAGTAAGTTTTCTCCGCCAATTGTTTCACCATTGTCGTCAGTGGGGCCTAAGCTATTAAACTGAAAACCGCGTATACTTTGATCACCACCAGCAAAAAATCGCAAAGAAGCCGGCAGTTCTTCAAATTCAGGAATTGAGCTTATACCGATAGCGGCGCGACTGACCAGCGATAATGGTGCTGTCAGGCGTAAACGTAATTTGATATTCATGAGGGTTTGCGCAAAACTAACATCTGAAACAAAAAAAGAACTGGCGCCTTTTATGGTGATGTTAAATTTACCGCTGAGTGGTCTGGCAGGTGACGTAGCCAGCCGGTTTTTGATTGGGTTGGGAGCATATTGCCAGGTAATGCTGGGGATTAATAATTCTGATTTTCCACTATCTATGCCTACCTCAAAGCGTTCTGTTTCATAAGACACCCCCAGAGATTGACGCCAGTGCCGGAATAAGTGTGTCACGTTTAAGGCAACGGAGTTCGTTTGACGGTAAGCACTGTCGGTATCCTCAATGATACGGCTGGCAGAGTAGGTTAAATAATCATTTGCTGGTTCCGTTAGCGGAATATGATAATTTAATCGGGCCGATACTTTTGTACGGGAAGCAAGTGTTTCCAATCCCATTCGGTGTCCTTTTTTGTTCACATATCGTCTGTCAATGTTAAACAAACTACGTGCTCCCGTATCTGTACCAAAGCCTAGACCAAACGCATATCGTGTGCGTTTTTTGAGAGTTAGGCGTATTTGAATGGGAATTTCTATACCGCTACCACTGGTGGCATTAATTTTTGGCTCTATCTCGACCACATCAAATTGAGCGCTGTTGACGAAATTTCGTTGTAGTGTTTGCAATTTTGATGATTCGAAGGGGTCCCCTTGTTTAAATGGCAAAAAGCGTTTTAGGTAATCGATTGAAAATCCCCGCTGCTCATACTCAATATTGCCAAACACATACCGCGGGCCAGTGTTAACGGTCAGGGTGATGTCCGCGTGGTAGTCTTTGAGATTGACGCGGATTTGGTGTTTTTCCAAAACGTAATGAAAGTATCCACGATCCCGTAACAGTCGTAATAATACTGTTTTTGCCTGTTCGTAAGTTTCGTGAATCAGAGGGTCGTTTACTTTAAGAGGATAGTCTTCAAGCCATCGACGGATACTTTTGTCATTTTCACCTTCACCGAGGATGCTAATATCAATTCGTCTTAGCGGCAATGACGGTCCTAGTTGGACGGTATAAATGACGTTCCAGGTAGTTGCATTATTGTCGGCGATTAATCGACCTGCAATTTTAGGCTGATAATAACTGAACGTCTGGAGCGCTGTCCTGATTTCTGTAATCCCTTTTTGGTACAGACGCTTAACATATTGTTCACTGAGCAGGGTGGACTTTCGCAGTCGATATAGGCTGATATTCTCCAGTACTGCTTTTTTATCGATTAATCCTGTGCGGTCGATATTGAGATCGACAACAACCGTTGATTTAGCCAATGTTGCGCAAGGTAACAAGAATAACAACAGCATTCCTCGCCAGATCATCGATTGTTGTCGGGATTTAAATGTAGGTACATGACTCAATTGTTATTCTCAATGGTGGCATAGCCATATTTTCCGATTCAATCCAGCATTGTCAATATATACCTAAATTTTGCAAGTGCTCGCACTCGCAGAGCGATGTACACGACACGATGACGCCTAATGTTTGATTGATTTGCAATCAGGTGGTGGTTAATTGGCCGTTTATACGTACTTAAATGCTCATTGACTACGATTCAACGATGAGTCTTTATATTGGTACTTTCGAATGAAAAATACTGCTTACGTAGAGTAAAAATCATATATTTCAATAAGACAATGGTCATGCCAAGTAGTGCAGCCAGTGTCGTGTATTAACTAACATAATGTAAATTCAGAATTGCCTCAATTTGTTACCACGAGACATGATTCGCCGGGAATATTGCGCATCTTGCCAAGAACCACAACGCTCTGTGACAGCAAATTTGAGAAGCGCCCTAATTACGAACAAAGCGCTAAAACCTCATCTGTGTTGTTGCGCTTTTCTGAATTTGCATTGTTAGTTAATACACGACACTAGATGGCTGAAACAACAATGCTACCCCGGTAATATCGTGACTCTCGCTGTAATGCAATTGATTAATTCAAAATAATCGTAATTAAAAAAATACTTACGTAAAACATCATGTTTTTACCAATTAATTATTGACCTGCAAATCAATATCGGTACACTTATAATTTCCAGAATTGGGAAAACTATCCCAAAATTTAGCGAGTCTCGCTAAGCCTAGTAAGCATGTAATTTTTTCTTATAAACAATAAGTTATGGTTATGTGGTTGAGGTGAAGGATGTTTTTTGGCGTAATATCCCACCAAGAAGCGAGATTAATCTGACGCTGATGGCTAGACGTTGATGGCTGGATGTTGATGACTAAATAGGTATAAAAATAATGTTCTAAGTACAGGGGAAAGTCCAGCGAGATCAGGTAATGGGTGATGACGCAGGCATATCACTATTAAAATGAGGCTTTATTTTGGAAAACGCTATCGAAATAAATAAACAAAATAAACTGTTGGATGCTAGTCCTGTTGCATTCGATTCGATACTGAAAGGATTTGTTAATAAATTAATACTAAACAGCGTTGGCCGGTTAGTCGCAATGCACACAATGGATTACTCAATAATATTGGGTGCAGATACGATGTGTGATAATTCTTTGGTTGGTACTAAGTTAATTAAAAAATTCTATCAGGATAATTATGTAGAGGTGTATGGTAAATATATAAAGGACGAAACGATTCGTGCCACCCAGATTACATTTGGTAACAGTAAGAATCTCGAGCAAAAAATTTACAATCGGGACGTGGAATTTGAGGGGCAGATTACCCAAGTCAGTGAGTCACAAATTATTGTGAGCAATATTTCGGTGTGTGATGAGGGCCCGCAATCAATAAGAGGTTGCATTAGCGTCGAACTTGTACCGGGAGATTGCATCGGCGTAAAAGCGCTTATGGACGAGGCAGGAAAGATCATTGCAACAAGTATTCGTTTGTTAGGCTAAGAAAAATGGACATTAAATAACTTAACAGGTGTTAGCATCGCTATTCGTTGGTTGAATCACTCACTGTTCGCGCCACCTATCTACACTATCAGCACAGTCGCGCTTCGCGACGGACGACTCAGCGGAATAATTCAGGTTAACGAGGCTGGTAATAGAAAAGTGGTTGTTTTTTTGGTTTGAATAATGGCCGTTTAACGTTTTTAATTCTACCCTGTGGTTCCGAGAGGGTAGTACCCAAGTCCACATCCCTAATGGCGCGTTTAATGTAACAATTAACATCTAATATCCCAATATGCTACTATCCTTCAAGCAATTCGTTGATTAGTATAGACTAAACTTAAATTCAATGGTTGAGCGTTTTGGTGCTGTTTGTGTCGCTGCCCAAGCGATGAATTCGTTTAAATTCTATTGAAAAACAATTTACTGTAGGGATAATCAATGAAGTCTATCGTAACTATAATGTTAATTTTCCTCGGTTTCTTGTCTTTTTCAGCCACTGCGGGTGCTCTGTATGTTGACGTCAGTTTGGTGAGAACGACCATGAAAATTGAAGGTGAAAAATTAAACCCCTTCTTGGCCCGGTATAAATTGGGTTATCAACTTTCCAATCAGCTTGCAATTGAGGCACAATTTGCCAAAAGCGCTAAAGAAGATGATCTGAATAACCTCGATGTCGATGTGGACGAATTTAATGGCTATTACGTTCGTTATTCAGGGGATTCAGCTTATAATGGCGTGACACTCTACTTTATTGCCGGTGTCTCCACAACAAAATTAAAATGGACTCGGGACGGAAATTCAAATTCAGAAACCTTCGAGGATTTTTCCTACGGTATCGGTGCAGAAGAGCATTCAGAAGCGATAAAAAATATGGTGTATACCTTTGAATATATGAAATACTATGATAGTAACGATCTAGACGTGAGTGGTATCAGTCTTGGCATACGTTACAATTTCTGACGCTCCGGTTTGTGGAGAGAGTTTTATAGGCGTTAACGACTCAACTTACCTTTGATTTGCCCAGTTACTGCGCTAAAAGCCGCGTCAAAAGTGCTTACTTTGCATCTTTGACATCGGAAACTTTGCGCTTTTTCCTTGCTCTCGAACAAATTAAAGGCAATCTGAGCCGTTATTGAACATTTTAAAAATCAGGCTGAGTAGTTACAATTGGCATTCGTTTTTATAGGGCTGGATATGAAATACGCTTATCTCAAAACCTTTTTGTACGTAGCAACAACTGTGGTGGCAACGGTCATTGTTTTCATATCCGGTTGCGAAAGCGGTGATCCTTCCGGTTTGTCACAGGACATTATTTACGAGCAACAAGACAAGTTAATCACGAAACATCAATTAGACGCTATAAAAATTGCACCAACGAACCTGACGATAACAACTGACCAGCAGCAAAAATTTACAGTACAGGGGTTGAAAGATGGTCTGGCGGTGGTGGACTTAACCAATGATGTTACTTGGGTGTCTGATAATCCCACAAAAGCAAGTATTGATAATCGGGGCTTATTGCTCGGTTACGAGGATGGCGAAGTCAATGTTGTTGCCAATCTGGCGTCGCTGACAGATACCGTCAAAGTGACGTTATCATCTGCGCTGCTATCCAGGATAGAAATTGAGACAAAAAATGCAAATGATGACCTTGAGGTGGAAGTTTGTGGTGAACTTGCATTGAAAGCATTGGGTATTTATGAAGGAGAGGAATCAGTTCCCCGGGACATCACCGCCGCAGTGTCTTGGGAGCTTAATACGACTGACTGGAAAAAAGCCATCATCAGTAACGAAATTGCATTTAAAGGTAACCTTAAAGTGTCGGATGTATTCAATGACGATTTGCTGGTTATTGCCCGATTAGCGGGAATAACCAGCCCGTCTCAGCCGATACTGATAAACGGGTACTCAGGTGGCAATATTACCGTTTCACCCGCTGTCGCTGAGGTTAGTAAGGATGGTACGCTGGCTTACCGTGCATCTACAGCAGCAGGGCGGGATATTTCTCAACATGTTGTGTGGTCGTCTTCTGATATTGCTATTGCAACTTTTTCCAGTAGTGAGCCAACAAGAAATTTAATAAAAGGCGTCAATAACGGTTCTGTGCAGGTAACGGCCAAGTGTGGTGATAGCGCGACCAGTGTAGGGAGATTACTCACTGTCATCGATAAAGCATTCGTTTCCAGTTCTTTTCGGTTTGATGGAGAATCCGGAAATATTAATACTTCCCGGATCGAGCTGGGTCTGAATCAATCGGCGTTGTTAAACTATATGGTGAAGTATTCAGATGGCAAGGAAGTAAATGAAACTAAAGACACCAAATGGGACTTGTTTGGATGGGGGGATGACGTTGACAATATCATTACACTGGATACCAGTAATGATAAGTATATTAAAATTACAACAAAGGACATAGGGAGTGCCGGCACGATTAAGGCGATATTTGAAGGAAATGAAAAATCTCTTGAAATCAACATTACACCGCAATAACGTAGGCTATCCATTAATTTACTTAATAATTTACTTAATAATTTACTTAATAATGTACAACAAACGCACCGTATTTGTGTTGTTGGCAGGCGGTATTTTAAATGCCTGCACCTGGGTTCATCTGTCGGATAACGCTAAAAGCGTTAGAGTTGTTACGCAAAATGATCTTGCGATATGTAAAAAAATGGCGACTACCACTGCAAATTTAGTGGGGAAAATATTAGGTATGAATCGGAGCAAGGAAAAGGTTCAGTCCGAGTTGGAAACATTAGCGCGAAACTCTGCTGCTGATTTGGGTGGGAATGCTATTTTTCCTGTATCAGACGCAGTAGATGGAAAACAAACCTTTATTGTGTATGAGTGCCCCTAGTAGAGGACGGGGTGTTAATCGGCAAGGGTTTGTTAGGCACGATTTATTGAGAAATAATGCTTGTCAGGTAACGACGACTACAATTATCACGGATAAGCAATTTCATCGAAATTACGGTAAAGTAAAAGAAACCAAAGAACGGTTTTATACCAGAATGAGTTAGGTTAATATGGACCTTATGTTTGATGCCCATATCGGATATGGAATGGGCATTTATGTCAATTAACGTTGGTAGAGCGTCTTGATGCTACGTTCGCCGGAGGATTTAATAGCAATGTCTTTGCAATCGATAGTCATGTTAACTTTATTGATGCTCGTACTAACGCCCGTTAAAGCCCATGAGGTTATTGGGGAGAGTGACGAAAATATAAAATATAGCCGTTATAAGATTTTTACTGCAGAACATGAAGCGGTGGCGAAGGGGGGTAAAGCCGTTAAAATTCAGAGTATTTTTAAAATTGATCTGGAAACAGGGGCTGTATGGCGGTATCGTCAAGGTATCGATCAAAAAGGGAAAACATACGAGGAATTTTTTGAAGTGCCTAATCAATAAAATAAACGATTGCTGTGAGTTTATCCTCCGAATAAATGGCTAGCAATTTTTGCTATAAAATTCAATTCTTGCTTCATTCTCATGTTGCTTTGCATATCGCAAGATATACCTAAATCTCAAACGCTATGGGTATCGTTAATATTGATGCCTGTGGCGCCGCGGTAGGGTTTTGATGTTCTTGCGCATCTTATTCATTACGATTGCGCCAAGGAAACCCCTGGCAGTAGAGTCCTGCTGTTACGTCTCGTGCTGTGGTACTTAAAGCCTGCTTTAAAATAAAACAGGCGGTATCCTAATGCTAATGCTGTACGAGGTGTTGGTTGCAGTTTCAAAAAAAAAATCGATATACCTGATTATATCCGTTAGCTATTTAGAGTTGCTGTGTGAATATGCTATAGCGATATAAATTAATGTATTAACAGAATTAATACTTTATTTTTTGCGTTGAATTTTTAATTGAGCACGAAAATCGCTTTGCTGTTTGGTTGACTACTTAAATCAGCTATGGTTATATGTGGCTAACAGGGGAGTTCAGTGTTCGTTCAGGTAAGGCTATAATTGCAGCTAAAGCTTAACGAGTTTACGCTAAGGTAAAAAAGGAGCATTCTATAACAAGGACGATATTATTTGCCTCCGGAATACGCGGAACCCCCAAAAATAGTGACAAGTCAATCGCTTAGTTTTATCTTAATCCTTGCAATGAAAATCAAAAGCAAGTGAAGGTGAGACTGCTTGTTGGCTTATTTTTAATACACGCATTTTCCGATGTAATCGGGGTAACGGTGAATTATGTGCTACCTCAGTAGAATTAAAGCTGTTTTGGGCCTTGGGCGACTGTTTCATCAAACTCGTAGTCTCATGTGGTTCTTCGCATTTTTTATTATTGTCTTTAATACATTTCCAGCAAATACCTTTCCGGTTGGGCCAAGCCCAACAAGCCAGCCTTTTCACCTATCGTTATTGAATTTGATCCCCGCAGCAAATGCTGCAACAGGGGTAAATGGAGTATCAAGAAGCGACTGGCTATTGCCGAAAGTGGCGCCGTCCCCAGAAAACAACAAAATGGATAAAAAGAAAGCCGAGTTAGGGAAAATGTTGTTTTTCGATCCACGGCTTAGTGGGGACGGTAGAACCTCCTGTGCTACGTGCCACGATCCTGCACTAGGCTGGTCTGATGGGTTAACAACGGCAACTGGCCATAATGGTATCCGATTACCGCGTGCCACATTGAGTATTGTCAATGTGGGTTTTAACAAAATTCTGATGTGGGATGGACGCAATATTCAACTGGAGGAGCAGGCGATAGAGCCGATTTTTAATCCTGTTGAAATGAATAATACAGAACAAAATTTGCTTAAAACATTACGCAGTATTCCCGGCTATGTTAAAGCTTTTAAAGAAGCTTATTGGGGCTTAGGGGTTAGCTCTAACCGGGTTGCACGCTCGCTTGCAATGTATCAACGTCAAGTGGTCTCGGTCAATTCGCCTTTTGCTAAGTGGATACGCGGCAATGAATCAGCAATGACGGAGTCTCAAAAACGGGGCTTTGAGGTGTTTATCGACACCAATAGAGGCAATTGCATTACTTGTCATCGCCCGCCAAATTTTATGGATAATGGTTTTCATAATATTGGACTCTTGTCATTTAAAAATAAAAAACCGGATCTAGGCAGATTTAGTCAGAAAAAAGTGAATATGACAAAAGGTGCTTTTAGAACGCCCACCTTATGGAATATTGCCGAAACAGCGCCTTATTTTCATGACGGTTCTGCCAAAAACCTCCGGCAGGTACTTAACCATTATATTTCAGGTGGAAAAACACGAACAAACTTATCGCCTAACATGAAAGTATTGCGGCTAAAGCCTGAGGAACAGAAAGATCTCATTGCATTTCTTAACGCGCTTACGGGTGAAATTGATCAAAAATTAACTCAATTCACTTTGCCAAGATGACAACTCCCCTGAGTCGCTGTTGGGCTTAGAGGGAATAATAATGAAGGGGGGGGGGCGGTCTGTTTTTTCAGGTCGTTTTGTTTGGCAACTGATAGCTTGTCTCGAAAAAACTGAGCCCCATTTACCCCTCTGCATATTGCGATGATTCCCATGGAGGCTGAGAGCCGTTTCCTGGCTGGAATTCACTTGTGTATTTTATTTGTTGATTCAAAGGAACTAACGTATGAAACACGGTATTTTTGCACCCGGCTTGATTGCTATCCTGATTGCTGGCACTGTTTTTGCTTTTTTTACAAGTGCTAGCGCGAATGCGAGAGAGCATATTATTGGTCAGGCAAATTTACAGTTTTCAGTGCCGCTAAAGGTCATAAAACCAGGTGACCGGGTCACCTTTGTTAATAATGATTCCGTGGTTCATAATATTATTAGTCAAACGGCTGGTTTACAGTTTGATCTAGGTGTCTTTGAGCCAGGTATGCAAAAATCGGTAAGCTTCAACCAAAAAAACGGGGTTGTTGATGTGGAGTGCACCGTTCATCCAAACATGAAACTTACCTTGTTTATTTTTTAAGTCCGTACACGGTTTTTTGAATTCCTAGGTTATTTTGGCAAACTGTTCGCCTTAACCTGTTTCTATGAATGATCGGGAACACCAAATATTGTTACTGCGATTTTTGCTTCACGCTAACCGTCAATTCTGGCTCAAATGCCTAACCAGGAAGGAAGGTTTGTAACGTTCCTTCGCTAAATTTATTAACCGTTAAGAGAGTTTCGCAAGGCATGGCTTTTAAACGTCATGCCAGCGGATGATTTATACGTACATTTCCGGGACTGGTGTATCCAGTAGGGTTGAAAAGCATCAATCGAGAGCCTTGATTTTTGACGAGTCGTATCTGAAACGTTAAGGCTTGAAAGATAAGCGAGGCACGACGCGTGACAGTTGCTTGGTTTGGTTTGGGAAAAGCGGATTGGATGAAACCATTTTTTTATAAATTCGAGCATGAGGGCATCGCCTATTGGTGTAACTGGCGGATGCGGATGGGTGGTTTTATTTGTCGTGTGTGTTTGGGTTGCTGAACGTTCAATATAACCAGATTGTTGCGGGCAGCGCTGTACCCAAGCTTGGTTATCCGTTTCGTCTTCCCAATGCAGACGATTCGAATTAATAGCATCTTTTATTTTTTTTGTTTCAAAGCGGGAAATAATGGATTTGGCACGCTGATATTGTAGTTCATTGCTCAGCCATAATTCAGTGAAAGAATAGCCAATGACTTTATTTTCATTTTTTTGCAGGGACTTTCGTATAACAGTTGATGGTATGCCCTGACCGCTCAGCATTTCCTGTAATTGTTGAATTTGATTGTCATTGGGAGAGGAGTAGATCAGTTCCATGTTTAACCTGCTTTGCGATACAAGGTTTTGTTAGTAACCACTTGTTAATGAGGCATTTCGTTAATGACGCATTGATTGCAACAAGCAATTAATTCCATTTAATTTTTATTGCTCAACATGGCTATATTTACATAAAGTATTACCTGTTTCAAGGCGTGATTGACGGCATTGGTGAATGTGTTCTGTCTTTAATTAATAGTATTGATAGTATTTTATCCAACGTTAAGTTACTCCTTGTTATAAGGCTTGTGTTTGTAAGTAGTTTTGTCGATGGTATCTTAGTAATTCATAAGTATTTTCTCTTCAACAAAAACCAATGGCCTTAATGGAAGAGAGCTTATAATAACAGGTACTTTTAGATGCTTGGTGCTTAAGTAGTTGGGGCATATGGCATCATAATTTTGTTTGTGTGGCGATGATCAATAAGATCGCAGTGCTCGGACATCATTTAAGCTTAAGCTCATATTACATTTTTATTGGCGAATACTGATCAATATTGGGTAGTACATAAAGCCTGATTTAACATGAGGTTTTGTTTTTAACTGATTAATATTGAAAGTGTTTTTGTTTGTCTTGCTAGTAAGTTTTCTATATTCCGTCCATCGAATTTTATAATAGAAAAATTGCCACAACGGCGTTAGCCTGCTATCCAAAAGTTCTAAATGCCACACTATAATGATGCCACAAATGCATACGCGGCTAAATTCATTGTAAAGTGTCCGGATGGTTTGCCGCTACTTGCTTTTGTGTTATATATTCGCCTACACTAGCGCCGATGATGCATTTCCGTAAAACAAAAAAACAAACGTTGCGCCTGTGGGCATTATTGCTCTCCACGGTGATGCTGTGTACTCAGGGTGTGACGTTGCATGTGCACAGCGTTGACCACGATGAGAATATTCAACATAGTCACAGTCATGTTGGCATTGAAGCCTCGGTTGTCCATTTGCATCAGAGTGAGGCGCATCTTTCTATCGACCTTTCTCATGGCGACCATCACCACGAAGCAGTGTCGGAGCTTGACTCGAATTCATTTGGTTTGTTGAAAAAGGATTCCGGCAATGCACTGACACTGGCGGTACTTGCTGCCGTGTTTACCTTGTTTCTCGCTGTTTCCTATCGACAGATATTTAATCGCAGTCGTGATAAACACACGGTTTTGCTCTGGCGATATCTCTTTTCCCCACCGCTGCGTGCTCCACCACTCTAAATCCTTTTTTCCCTTGATGGCACTATTGTTGTATGGACGGACCTAATTTAGGTCTTAAGTTGTGCAATGTGCTGCATTTTTCTTAATGACTAAGGATTTTTCGCGTCTGCCGTATTATCGGCAGCACGTATAGGAGTGAGTAATGTTTAATATTTTTTATTTGAAATGCCGAAAAAGCAATTGGGCTATGGTGTTTGGAGGCATGCTGTCTTGTGTACCAATATTGGTTTTGGCACAACCTCAGCAGGCGATCTGGACGTTGGAGAGCAGTATTCGTCATGTGGTGGACATTGCACCGGAAATACGTGGTGCGCAGGCGTTGGTCAATGCCCATCAAGGTGCTATGAAACAGGCCGGTGCATGGCCGAATCCTGAGATCGAACTACGTGCTGACGATAAAATGGGAAAGGACGACGGTAGTGGTGGCACCGATTTAACGCAATTTACGCTGAGTCAAGCATTACCGTTAAGTGGTCGTCTTGGGCATCAACGAGCTGTTGCCGGAGCAGGTTTGAGTGCCGCCCGTGCTGAACGTCAATATCAATATATACACCTGGAAACGCAAGTAGCACGTCGCTATCATGCCTTGCAATTGGCGACGGATCGTCGCCGTCTGGCAGAACAGCGCCTGCAACTTGCCGATGAATTACAGGGTATTGGACGCCGACGGGAACAGGCTGGTGAGCTTTCTAAGCTGGAACGTCTTCGTCTTGAGCTGATTCGTGAGTCTGCGCAACAAATCTTCAACAAAAAGGATGGTGAGTATAACGAAGCGCTGAGTCAATTTCGCACGTATTTGAGTTTAACGTCAGAGACAATACCGCAATTGATGCCGTTCAAACCCGTTGGCCCGGTACCCGAATTATCGCAACTACAAGCTGACTTACCGGAACACCCGATTTTGTTAGCCGCAAAACATCGACTGGATGCAGCGCGCTCAGGGGTCGATCTAGTGCGTGCTGAGCGCTTACCTGACTCGACATTAAGCCTGTTTCGCGAGCGGGATATTCTAAACGAACGTCGTCAGAGTGTCACTGGTATTGGTATTGCGATCAGCATACCGCTCTGGGACCGCAAGGCGGGACGTTTGAGTGAAAGTCGGGCGCAAGTGGTGCAGTTACAAGCCGAATTGCAAAAATTGCAGCGAGATCTGGGCAGCCAGTTACAGCGCCGTCATTTGCACCTTACCCTCCTAGTTCGCCAAGGTGAGCATTATCTCGCCCGGGTGTTCGAACCGGCTCAAAAGGTTTTTGATCTGACGCGTAAGGCTTATGCCAGCGGTGAGGTGGAGATTCTATCCCTGATTGATGCCAACAACACTTACTTTGACGCGCGCGAACGCTACCTCGAATTACTTCAAGAAGCATGGCTGGGAGCCGCAGAATTACGCTTGGCCGCTGGGCGCACACTTGTGACAACCGCTCTCATGATAACTGAACGGGATACCACTACCAATGAATAAGCAATTAACGACTTTAATTATTTTAGTGACTTCGATTTTTTTATTAACCTCGGCATCAGTATTTGCGGCGCAACTGCAACTTACTAAGGCGCAATTGGCAAATATTAATTTGACCACCGCGACGGTCAGTAACCGTGAAAGCCTCAGGCACTTAAAGCTAAACGCTATTCTCACTGCTGATCGGCGTAAAACACATCGTATTGCACCTGTGGTCGATGGCATAGTGACCACATTGCAGGTTGTGGCCCATGAAGAGGTGCACAAAGGTCAAGTATTGGCACGGTTACGTAGCCACAGCCTGGGCCAGGCACAGGCTGAATATCTGGAGGCATTGGCACGTTTTGAATTAGCCGATGCTAATCGCACTCGCATCGAAGGGTTGTGGAAAGATGGCGTAGTGGCAGAGAGTCGTTGGCTTAAAGTGGACAGTGAATTTAAAAGTGCCCGTGCCACACTGGATGCACGGCGCCGTTTATTATCGTTAACGGGGCTTTCTGATAAACAGGTTAAACGCTTGGCCAAACAACCTAATCGGTTGGCAGTATTTGATCTAATTAGCCCCATTGATGGTCTGGTGACAGGAGTGGATGTTGAGTCCGGTCAGTTGCTCAGTGCCGGGCAGGCCGCTTTTCAAGTAGATGATCTCAGCAGCTTGTGGGCCATGGTGAAAATTCCGGTTGCTAGTTTGTCACAAGTCAAAACAGGTGTTGAGGCTGAAATCCGTGTGCAGGCCAGTCCAGGCCAATTGTATCGGGGGGAACTGAAATCCCTGGGTGGTGAGGTGGACGCGCAAAGCCAAACGCTGACCGGCCGTATCGTGTTAGCCAACCCGGACGGACGGTTACGTCCAGGTATGTATGCCGAGGTGAGGCTCAACGGTGTCGCCAGTCAAGGGTTGATGGTGCCAGCTCGGGCTGTGTTTCGGGTCGGTGACCAGAACTATGTGTTTAAAGTGTTAGGCGAGGGACGGTTTGAGACAGTTGCCGTGAAAACCGGCGTTGAAACAGATGGCTG
Organism: Gammaproteobacteria bacterium; assembly: GCA_013152545.1. Classification (GTDB taxonomy): domain Bacteria; phylum Pseudomonadota; class Gammaproteobacteria; order SZUA-152; family SZUA-152; genus JAADGF01. The sequence goes on along the minus strand of JAADGF010000116.1, from coordinate 212,963 downwards.
GGTTCCCATTCTTAATGGCATTGAGGTAAACACAACCATCGTTAGCAGCGGTGTGGCGGAACTCAAATCCCATTGGCAGTACCAAGGGGGCGAATAGATTATGATTGCATCCCTGATCCGTTTTTCCCTGATCCAGCGGCTGATGGTTATGCTGCTGGCGACAGCCCTTGTTGCGGCGGGTTTGTGGGCTTTTAAAACCCTACCCATCGATGCTTTTCCTGATATTGCTGCACCACAGGTGCAGGTTATCGTCAAGGCGCCAGGGCTTTCGCCTACCGAGGTGGAAAGTCGCATTACCTTTCCCATTGAGGTGGAAATGCAGGGCCTGCCGCGACAGACTGTATTACGTTCCATCACTAAATACGCCTTGAGTATTATCATTATCGATTTCGAGGATGGCACTGACATCTATTGGGCGCGCCAACAGGTAGCCGAACGTCTTAATCAGGTGTGGGGTGAGCTACCCCAGGGCGTGGAAGGTGGACTTGGACCCATAACAACACCGCTGGGCGAAGGCTACATGTATCGTGTTGAAGGTGATGGCTACAGTAACCAGGAACTGCGTCGCATTCAGGATTGGGTGATTCGTCCGCGTCTGCGCACGGTAGACGGCGTGGCCGACGTTAATTCACTGGGTGGTGAAGTTAAGGTGTTCGAGGTTGTTGCGAACCCTGAGTCCTTGCAGGCACATGGACTGAATCTCTATGACCTGGAAACTGCGCTTGAGAATAATAACCGCAATGCTGGCGGTGATCGCATTAATCGCAATAACGAAGTATTGTTGGTGCGTACCGATGGACAGTTGCGCAACCTCCAGGACATTCGCAGTATAACGGTTGCTAGCCGTAACGGTATACCCGTACATATCAGCGACGTGGCTGAGGTGCGTGTAAATTCATTGACTCGTTACGGTGCAGTCACTGCCGATGGCGAAGGTGAGGTGGTGACGGGGCTGGCGTTATTACGCAAAGGCGCTAACAGTGGTAGTACGGTTGATGGTGTCAAGCGTGAGTTGGAAGCACTGAAATCGGCGTTACCCGATGGGGTACGTATCGTGCCCTTCTATGACCGTACCGAACTGGTAACTGCGGCGGTGTGGACAGTGGAAAAGGCACTGGGTGAGGCTGTTATTTTGGTACTGTTGGTGCTGGTGGTGATGCTAGGTAACCTGCGTGCGGCTCTTACCGTGGCGGTGATTTTGCCGCTATCGGTGCTGTTCACCTTTATCATGATGCATTTGTTCAATGTCAGTGCCAACCTTATGTCTCTCGGTGGACTGGCGATCGCTATCGGTATTCTGGTGGATGCGGCAGTAGTGGTGGTGGAGAATATTCATACACGGCTCAGCCATGCACCGCCCGGAGTTAGTCGGCTGCACCTTGTCTACCGCGCAGCATTGGAAGTCGCCACACCAGTTATTTCGGGTAGTCTTATCATCATTGTGGTGTTTTTGCCATTGTTCAGTTTGACCGGCTTGGAAGGCAAAATGTTTACGCCACTGGCGGTTACCACCTCTTTCGCTTTACTGGGTTCGTTAATATTGTCTTTGACGGTGATCCCGGTCCTCGCCAGTTTGCTGATGCGAGGTGGGCACGAGGATGACGGTTGGGTATTGCGCACGTTAAAACGCACCTACTTACCGGTAATGCATTGGGCGTTAAAAAAGCGCAAGACGGCAGTCAGTGGTGCACTTGTGGCGTTGGTGGTGGCCGGTGTCTTATTTCCCCTGATTGGCAAAGAATTCATGCCCGTGATGGACGAAGGTACCACAGTGATCATTATCGAGAAACTGCCCAGTATTTCCCTGGAGCGTTCGCTGCAACTGGATGAACCTTACCAGAAAGCGATGATGGAATTGCCCGAGGTCATTGGCGTGGTGTCACGTACCGGTGCTGATGAGCTGCGTCTTGATCCTATGGGGCTTAATCAGACTGATAATTTTTTGATCACAAAACCTCGCGATGAATGGACCGTGAGTCTTGATGAGTTCCAAAATAAGCTACGTGAAAAACTCGACAGCTTTATTGGTATCGATTACGCCTTTACCCAGCCCATTGATATGCGTGTCTCAGAAATGCTGACGGGTGTGCGTGCCGCCATGGCGATTAAACTCTATGGTGATGATCTCAAGGTGCTGGAAGAAAAATCCAAGCAAATTGAGGCGCTAGTGAACGAAGTGCCAGGTGCGGTCGATGTGTTTCGTGGTCAATTGTCGGGTCAGATTTACCTGCAAATAGGGATACGGCCTCAAGCCATTGCCCGTTTTGGTATTAATGTTGAAGACATCAACCGGCTTGTGGAAGTGGCCGTGGGGGGACGTGTGGTTACCGAAGTCATTCAGGGTAATCAGCGCATTGGCGTGCAACTGCGTTACCCAGAACAGGCGCGTACCTCTCCTGCTGCCATTGGTGCGCTGTGGGTGGAAACTCCCGGTGGGGAGAAAATACCGCTTAGCAGCTTGGCCGACATCACAGAAGTAGACGGGCCAGTGGAAATTGCCCGGGAGTCGGCCAAACGTCAGGTGGTCGTACAGGCTAACGTTGAAGGCCGTGATGTGGTAGGGTTTGTCGATGAGGTTCGTGCTGCGATTGAAGCTGAGGTGGCATTACCGTCAGGTTATTATGTTACTTTTGGTGGTCAGTTTGAGAACCAACAACGTGCTTCTGCACGTCTTGGTCTCGTGGTACCTATCTCCATTGCACTTATTTTTGTGATGCTGTTCACCACCTTTCGTTCTTTACGTCAGGCCGGGCTGATTATTCTTAATATTCCGTTCGCCATGATCGGCGGCGTGGTGAGTCTGTACTTATCAGGGTTATACTTGTCGGTACCAGCTTCGGTTGGTTTTATCACGTTGTTTGGTGTAGCGGTATTAAACGGTGTTGTGATGGTGAGTTACTTCAACCAGTTGCGTGCAGCCGGGCGAAGTGTTGCACAGGCTGTACAGGAAGGTGCTGAACGGCGCTTGCGGCCGGTGCTAATGACGGCGCTGATTGCTAGCTTGGGTTTGGTGCCTTTATTGGTTGCCACAGGCCCCGGTTCTGAATTGCAGCAACCTTTAGCTGTCGTCGTCATCGGCGGTTTATTTTCGTCTACCTTGTTGACCTTAATCTTGCTACCCACCTTGTATGCTTGGATGGAAGAAAGGTCAGAACGTAAAAGCCAGCTTACGGCGGAGAAATAAGCATGAAACATCTAACACTTATTGTTCACACTAATATACAGCAAGATTTGGCTGATCAGTTACGTAGCATGAAGCAGGTACCAGGTTTTACTTTTAGTCATGCCGAAGGGCACGGGGTACAAGTTGAAAGTGACCCCTTCCTTTCCGCGCGGGATAAAGTGGTTGGCTATACGCCGCGAGTGCGGGTGGATATTTTGCTACAGGACGATGATGTGGCATCGGTACTTGATACTTTACGCCACAAACCGGATGGTATTAAAAATCATGGCATATATTGGGTCACCGCAGTAGAGCAAAATGGACATTTGTGAACGTTGCTGAATGCAATGATTGTCCAGTGTGGTGGTTGTTTATAATGCGTAAATAACTGATTAAATCACGGTGTTTAACAGTATCATTAAAGGCCATGATTAAAATTTATTGTGGCAATCAATAGCACTGTTGGTGGAATGATAATCCTCAGAGGGAAAGGTATGCCTCTGAGGGTTTATATGCGATCCATTATCCTGGAAAACTCAGTTGGATGCAGAAAGGCGTGCAATGCATCAAGTGTGCGCGCTTCTGTGATCCAATCGAGTTGTTTAGGATGATGATGTCAGGTCACACAGGGACGGTTCGAGAAGACCTCGCTGGTAAAGCGTCACTTAAGCTCAATAAACGGTGCAGACATGAGAAAAATACTATCGAAACCCAATAATATTCCCGTCATTGTGGCTGTCTTTTTTGTCGTTACGGCATTATTACAAGCATTATTACAATATGCTTACGGGCACGGTATGTCTGAGGCCGAAAAAACAGCCATTGTTGAAGGCGGTAATCTGCGTTATATGTGGATCGGTGCAACGCATATGTTGTCCGGTTACGATCACTTGGCCTTTGTTTTTGGAATTGTTTTTTTTCTGAGCACTTTTCGCGATATCGTCAAATATGTCACAGCATTTACACTTGGTCATAGTGTTACACTGATCTACGCCACGTTTAACGCTATCCAGCTTAACTATTTTATTATCGATGCGGTGATTGCGCTGAGTGTTTGTTATATCGCTTTTGCGAACATCGATGGCTTTCGCAAATACCTTCATGTCAATCCACCCAATATGATGCTGATGATTGTTGGTTTTGGTTTGATTCACGGCTTTGGGTTGTCCACCCGGTTGCAAGAGTTACCGTTAAGCGAAGACAACTTATTACTCAATATCATCTCATTTAATGTTGGTATCGAACTGGGGCAAATTGGCGCACTGGCGTTGATGCTGCTGCTCATTGCTGCCTGGCGAAAAAGTCATGTTTTTCAGACCGTTAGCCTGATCGCAAACTATGGCCTGATATTGCTGGGGAGCTGGCTATTCCTCATGCAAATGCACGGTTACGAACATACCAGTAACGCGGCAGAACTGGTTGTGCGCGGGGAACCTTTTCAGAAATTGAGCAACGCTAAAGTAGCAGCGAATGCTGGTGCGGTACAACACACGCAATGGAAAGATATTTTTAGCATAACTATTCCCGCTAGGGATGATATGGAATACAAGTTATATGTTTTGAAAGGTGCAAGCTTCGAATATTCATGGAAAACTAACGGAGCAGAGTTATTTTTTGATTTTCACGGTGAACCAGCAGGTGATACTACGGGTTACTTCGATAGCTTTAAAAAGAGTACCGACAGTCAATCAAGCGGATCTTTCACCACGACCTTTGAAGGTACTCACGGCTGGTATTGGAAAAACAATACCCGCTCCCCAGTTACCATTGAATTAAAAACGAAAGGTGACTATCAGCATTTGGATTTAGAGAAGGCATTACCACAACCTCAAACCGATCCAGCACGAAAGTCAAACAGGACAGTCCATGATAGCATTGATTCACTCTAGGAGATTATCGGTATGCAAATTCAAACAATTATTTTTGCCTTGATCTTAAGTTTTTTTTCGTTGACAGCCATTGCTGGAACGGATCATGACCACTCACATTCCCATACACCTGTCAGTCAAAGCCAAGCTGAAGCAACGGCGATAAAAAATGTCATCAGACTTGCTGATAATGGCAAAATAGACAAAAGTTGGAAATCAATAAAAGTCATGAAAACAGAACAGAAAACATTTAACGAGCATTTGGAATGGGTGGTTGTTTTTGAGAACAAAACCCTAAATGATCCCGCAAAACAAACCCTTTATGTTTTTCTGACATTAGGTGGTGAATATCTCGCCGCAAATTATACAGGGAAGTAACACCGAGGGGGAGTCTCCCGTCCCTCAGAAAACTGATTCGTAATTACGATAAATAAGCCCCATAGCGTTTGATATTTAGGTGTAAAGATGTGCACCCTCTTAATTCCATGGCTGCGTCGAAATGCCTTGCAATAGCCCCGCTATTATACGCGTCGTTTTACCTCGCCTAAAAGCGCCTACTTTTTGGTGCCATAAAATTTGGTGCCATAAAATGAATATGGCACACACTAATAACCTAAATCTTAAACGTTTTGGGTATATATTAGTGGTATTTGCAAAGCTATCCCCAATTCGTTATTGTTGGCATTTTGGAGGCCATTAGGGTCTCGGCTAAGGAGTGCTACGTAAGGAAAATGCTTGAAATAAGCAGCAACGTTAATGCCAACGTTGGCGATGAAAGGATTTTGTACGGTTCATGTACAGCGCTGCTGATTGGTGAGTTAAATCCGATGTCATACCTGTATCGTCGGTTTATAAAATCGGTCAATTGCAAGCACCGAAGGCTTGCCCTTGCCCTACCATAATCCTAACGCCGTGCAATTTCTATGGTGCAGTAAATAAGTATTTCAATGCGGTTTTTGTCAAGCAGGTGAATTACGTCCGTCGTTTAGCGCTAACACAAACCACTAATTCCAGCGATGAATACATTAGATAACGTTATGGATAGGAAGTACATGCCATTGTGGCAGATAATTTAGGATATTAAGTGCTTTTGTTCATACCGCTTTTGGCAGTGGTTTTTGGGCGGTACTTTTGGGTGTAGGGGAGAGGATAGGTCTTCATTATGCCAATGCTGCATTTATAGCAGGAAAATCAACCCTAAACTGCCTCAATATAAGCCTATCCATTACGAGGCGGATAGAGCACACTATAAAATAGGGAATACAGCAATGATAACACGATTGATGAAAAAATATTTATTAGCAACGGTTACTGGTATGCTTGTACTCGTATTCCAATCATACTCCAACGAAGTTACCGCGGCACAACCAGACATGCCAGCAAACCCAGCAAATACCACACAAGTTCAGCAGGGCAAAAAAATCTATGGCCGATTTTGTGCTTTGTGTCATGGCCGCAATTTAGAGGGGCAAGCAAACTGGCGCATACGCAAACCTGATGGAAAATTGCCAGCCCCCCCTCATGACGAAACTGGTCATACCTGGCATCATCCTGATCAGGTTCTTTTCGATATAACAAAGTTTGGGTTAGTGCCGCCTAATGCACCAGAAAATTACCAAACCGATATGCCTGCATGGAAAGAAACCTTAAGCGATGCGGATATCTGGGCTGTGCTCGCCTATATTAAAAGCCGTTGGCCCCCCGAGAGCTTGCGTATACAACGTGAAGTGAATGCCAAAGCCAAGGCCGCATCTGCTAGTAACAACTAAGCGATCGTTTACCGGTGTTCTGGATGCTTCTTTTTTCTGCGCTATCTATGCCTAAATTTCAATCGTTATGGGTATATTTTTAAATTTTTTCTGAGATAAACGTTCCCAGAAAGCGCCTTTACTTATGCGAATTTTAAACGTGTTAATCATGAATTTTCTTATCGATTCAAGAGATGATGCTTTTGTATCGTCAATGAAACAAAAAAACAAAACTTGAGACAAATTTCAGATGAGATAATTAGGTTCGTTTATCTTGAGCAGGCATTGTCTACTCAAAGATTTACTTAAGAATATTTAGAATGTTGCCTTTTCTTTCGTGAATTTAATTGTTTGCAAAAATAAATTAACGAATTTTAAAGGAGTCTGCTGCAACTAATTGATATTTATGACAATTAATCCAGAGCGCCTATGTGTATACACGTTTCTTTACCCCCATAATTTATGCAATGAACGCTTTCTTAAATGCATCGCTGTACTCAACATTAATAGTATTACAACAAACGTTGTTAAAATATCCATTAGTGAATGGTACTGCTGATACAGCATTAACAAAAAATATGTCATGAGTGAAATAATTAGAGTTTTTGAGTATTGTTTTGTGATGCGAATCAATATAAATACGAGACATACTGACAAAGCGGTATGCGTACTATAGTCTAACCCTAGGCCGTACCAAACACTTAATTTTTTATCAATGAACATCACCAAGTATACAAACCCAATTCCAAGAATTGAGCTAGATAACAATAACTCTGTTTTAAGCCAGTTCTTTTGATATGCTGCATTGATAATATGGAAAAATAACACGATTAGTAATGCTGGATTGTATGCGTCAGCGATAATTCCGAGTTTATCAAATGTATTCATTTGTCATTTTTAACGTACAATACCTATTTCACTGGAAGCCTTAAATGGCATAATTTTTTTCGAATAACAAAAAACGGGAGGAGGAGCTTCCTTGATGCTAAGGTAAAGCAATGTCCTCGTTGCAAGGCGAATACGCGTTGGCCGTGAGTTACCGGTTCGGTATTAAGCCAGTTCATCGCTTCGTTCACCATTAGCTGCAATGATTGAACACTGTTCCTTAAACACAAGCACCAGTACCAATCCGAATGACAAAACTCGATGACGAGTGAAGTCTGTTTCATTTCGACGGTGTCGCCCCTTGAACCCCTCATTCTTAATCAATTCCTTGCTGAGATTAACGGCCAGCTTCCTTTTAAAATATTTCTACATAAAACCGATGAATTATAGCTGGTTTTGAATTTTAATCCTTAACTTAATGGCAGTGATGCCTAGGCTACCAACATGAAGGTGTTACTGCAAGAAAGAGACTTGTCCAATACCAATTGAGTCTGAAGCACCTTCTTATTTCCAGCACAAAATGAGTCTAAAGGGATGAAATAAGCTTAATTTTTGCTCACGATCCATCAATGGAAACGATCATGAACGTCGATAAAGTAAGCACCGTAAAATGTCTAGAAGATTTCCTTCAGGGCAACCAGGCTATCGCCTTTTCTGTATTAGGCAACAAATCTGAGCGATATCGGTTTATACAAAAGATACTGATAAGATTCCAGTAGGTGACTTGACGTGGTCTAATAGAAAAAACCAAGAATTTCATCTCCGTGAGCTCCTAATAATTTTGAGAGATTTATCTCTTTGCTAATCTGGTTTAGAACTAGGAGAGGTCCGTGAAGTTTAACGCTCTCAATCGACACATCAGAAATCAATGCCGAGAGCACGATTTTAAAGCCTTGGAAGACTTAAAACACTAGCATGAAAGGGGTAAAAGAGGGTTTCGTGGGAAATTCTTCAAGCTTTCAGAAATGTAGTGGGTAAAAATGGTCTTGACGTCGGGTATAAAGGAATGCTTTATTGTTCTTGTCAAGATACGTCTTCAGCGTTAGATCATAAGAGCAAGATAGCTGATTTTATTGACTGCAATGTTACAACTGGGTAATCGGGCGGCGTCACGGCCGCCAAGTTCCCCGTTTTTTAAGAGGTTAGTCACGCAATGGGGTGAGCTGAAACCCTAACTTATACAGGCAGCGGTGGTGAGACCGCGTTAAGAAGAGTACCTGTGTTTGCTGTAAGCGATTTACGCGCAGCGACGGTGATAGACGAAGTACTCGATTTTGCTAATCGACTTAATTTTAGCTCTACCCAGAGCGAAAAAAAACAACTAATGCCTATTGACAAACGGAAGATTCACATGTGTTAGCTGCTGAACTCAAGATCAGATCTCATTTGCTTCATAAACGCTGACCATACATCGTTTATACCCCAAATTTTTTTAATATGTTCATCCGCTTGCTGCCTTGACCAGCCAAGATATAATTCTCCCCATAGCGCCAAGAAACAACAAGCCCTTTTGTTTGCGGCACAGTGCACAAATATCACATCACTACTATGACGCTTCATGTGCTCGAAGAACAGTAGTAATTGTTCTTTCTCAGGGTTCATAAAGTCGACAGGAATATGTATATAGGTAACATTGCTGTCTAAGCATATATTTTTTTCTGCCTTGACGGAATAGTCAGCACCAGTTAATCCCAAATTGATTACCGTCTTAATTCCATTCCGGCATAACTCCCGTATATGATTCTCATTGGGCTGCCCACCTGAAATAAGTGTAGGAGAGATTTTTATATAGTTCTTAATTTCACTTCGTTTACTAGCTTTCATATGGCATTAGCAGGTCCGTCGGTATGGTGACCGTTTCCCTTTCCTTAGCTTTTAATACGGCGATCACGATCCAATATCCAACACCGATTATTATGGCTAAAACCTATATACTCATAGTATGAACCGGTTGCCTGGGCTGCAATTAAAATTAGCTTGCCATTTCCTGAGTTTGTTCGGGTGCTGATGGCCCAATATACGCCAAAGTTGTTCATAAACATACGTATCCACGCAAGAAAGGGCTTCCGATGAGATGACGTGACGGTGGTAATTTCACTGGCCGCGAAGTGTTTACTTCGTTAGCTAATAAATTTTCTATGATGTTTACTTCCTTGTATATTGGCTCCAAGGGTATATGCATACAATGACGAAGGTGAAAAATATACGCTGCAGCCATCAATAATTTTATGACCAGTAATAGTTTTTGTTGTAACTAGCGCTGCTTGATTTAAATTATTCACGCTAAGAAAAGTAGATAAACTTTTTAAATTTTGGTTGTCGTTATATGGTAAATCTGTCCATTTTACTTCAACACACCAGGCAGGTTTTTGTTTGTTTGGGGTGAGATATACAATATCTACTTCATCATTTTTCCATCGTGAATAATATAGATTGTTGATTGAATTGCTATGAAACCACTGTGAATAGACTGCAGATTCAATAAGTGCAGCAATGGCTTCACTATTGTCATTTACAGGCCCAAATAATGCGGCTCTCATTGAAGGATTTGTTAGGTAGACCTTAAAATGTGTTGCACGTTTAAATTTTTTTGCCGACTGATTGATACGAAATACAATTTTAATTAAGAACGCAGCCTTAAGATACTCAATATAACGTTTTAAGGTGTTTTTTGATATTCCTGTACCCTGAGATAGTTCTTCTAAACTAACTTCTTGACCGGTATTATATGCTATTACAGTAAATAGCTTATTTAGCTCTTGAATATCATTTATTCCATAAAGGTTTGGTAAATCACGCAATATGACGTTGTCAATAATGTCACTCTTCATAAATCTTGAAATATCCTGTTTAACAGTTTCTGAAAAAACAGCTTCAGGATAACCACCAAAATTAAGGTAGTCGATAAAACACTCATTTAATTTATCTATATTATTAGTAGAGTAGCTATTGCCATGTTCATTTTCAGTAACTTCAATTAATGAGTCTTTTTGCTCAGTAAACGTTAAGTATTCGTGAAACGTTAAAGGTGGAAGTAAAAAATCTGTAAATTTTCCCGCACCTGATTCCAGACTTTTAAGCCTTAAAGCGGCAGCAGCAGAACCAGTTGCTACAAATTGATAGCTCGGGAATGAATCTACGAGAGATTTTAAGTGAATTTTCCAGTCTTTGAGGTACTGAATTTCATCAAAAAACACATAAAGGGGCGTTTCTCTAGTGTGTTCGTGCATTTTCGAGAATAGGGTTACTATTTTCTCGAGAGAAAGACCCGTATAGATGGGTGTTTCCAAAGGTACATAAAGAATATTGGTTGTTGCAACACCGGATGCAATTAATTTAGAAATAGAATGGTTCACCATTACCGTTTTACCAACTCGACGGGGTCCCATTAAAACTATTGCTCTATTAATGTCTTTTTTTGATATAAGCTCCTGAAAAATAATAAAATATGATCTTCTAAGACGTTGCTCGAATCTCTTTTCAATCTTGGATGTTTGCCACCATGGGTTGTCAAATCGTAGGCGACCTAATATTTCTTTTTCTGAAAGAGGAATCATTTTTTTCTAAGATCAGTTGATTGATCTTAATTAAAACCTGTTTTTACCCTAAGATCAAGATGTTGATCTTAGTTTTATTTGTAGCTCTCACGGTAGGAACTCCTGTCCTGTTACTAGGAGGAGCCCCCTGCACAATCCCGGATTTGCTTAGCTTGATAATATAGGCGGAACCAGGGGCGAATGTTCGATAATTATGCTGTTTGATATTCTCATCCTATTTTATTCATTTTCCACCCACGCTCTATTTCTGCTAGTCATAATCTATATTGGTATAAACAAAAGTTTGTAGATTTTTTATGACATGCTTGGTTTATTCCCATTCATAATGCTGTGATGCGGAATGTAAGTTTTCTGCCGAAAATCATTCTTCCTTTGGCCTTTGGGTCATACAGGAAAATCACTCAGTTATTTCAAGGGATTGATGTTGCTTCAAAGTACTCAGCTGATGAATTGAAGTTCAGTGTTTCTAAGTATTCGATCAAGTTGGGTTGCATCTTTTCTTACGAAAATCTTTATTTCACGATAAGCACGCGTTGATCTTATAGGTTCATTGCTATTGACCTGAATCAACCACTCCAGCATTGATTTGATTTAACGTTAGACCATCTTCATTCGCAAAGAACTTGGTGGATAAAGGCGATTAATCCCTGAGTTGGTCATACGCTTGGTTTGCACTTGGTTATACACTACGTATACGAAAGAGTTTTTAATGCTGTCTCACAAACAAAAACAAATTTCGGTTTTGACCATGAATACCGTGGCCTTCGCGGTGAACTTTGCAGTTTGGACGATGTTTTCCGTCATCGGCATTAAGATCAAAGACGAACTTGGTCTCAATAATACCGAGTTCGGTCTCTTGGTGGCCACGCCGATTCTCACTGGATCTTTAGTGCGCTTGCCCTTGGGGTTACTGACGGATCGTTTTGGTGGTCGTATTGTCTACTTTATTCAGATGATCTTAGTGGCTATTCCCACCTATGGTTTGTCATTTGCCACTGAGTATTGGCAGTACCTTGTCATCGGTTTGTTTGTCGGCCTTGCTGGTGGCTCCTTTGCAATTGGCATCGCTTATACCTCCGCTTGGTTTCCTAAGGAACGGCAAGGAACGGCGATGGGGATTTTCGGTGCTGGCAATGCCGGTGCGGCAATCACCAATTTGGTGGCACCAATTATTGTGGTTGCTTCAGGTTGGCGAGCCGTGCCTGAGGTCTATTCTTTCGCTATGTTGGTGATGGCGGTATTATTCTGGTTCACCACTTACCCTGACCCTCTCCTCGAAGCACGCAAAAAGAACAAGACCCACATTAAGCTTGCGCAACAGTTAGCACCCCTTGCGGAAGCGCGGGTCTGGCGTTTCGGGCTGGCCTATTATTTTGTGTTTGGGGGTTTTGTTGCCCTGGCGTTGTGGCTGCCGAAATACTATGTGGGTGAGTACGGTCTTTCTCTGCAGGAGGCGGCCTTGATTACGATGTTTTTCACATTGCCCTCTGGCTTGATTCGCGCCTTAGGTGGTTGGATGTCTGATAAATGGGGCGGCGATAAGGTGACCTGGATAGTGTTCTGGGTGAGTATCGTTTGTCTTTTCCTGGTGTCTTACCCACAGACCACATTGATTATCCATGGTATCGAAGGCGATGTTGCAGTGAGTATCGGTGTTGGCATGGTGATGTTCACAATATTGATTTTCATTATTGGTATTGCCCAGGGTATCGGTAAAGCCAGCGTTTACCGTAGTCTGGCTGATTATTATCCTAACAATATGGGGTCGGTGGGCGGCATGGTGGGTGTTATTGGCGGTCTCGGTGGCTTTACCTTACCCATTATGTTTGGCATTGCCGCTGACATGATCGGTGTGCGTAGCAGCTGTTTTATGTTGATGTATGTAGTGCTGGCGGGCGTGATGATCTGGACCTGGGCGGCTGCCCGGGGCGAACGCGAAGCTATACTCCAGGAAAAAGAAGGTCTGCGTGCCGAGTTGGTTCGCGATGGTCTGTTGAGTGCTAAGCGGGGCAGGCGGGTTTGGCTTAGCAACTGGCGCCCGGAGGACGATGAATTTTGGAAGACCACTGGCCGTGCAATTGCCAATCGCAATTTGTGGCTTTCCATGCCTGCACTGTTGCTCTCTTTCGCCGTTTGGGTGGTGTGGAGTGTCGTGGTAGTGGAATTACCAAAGGCTGGTTTCCAGTTTAGCACCAGCGAATTGTTCTGGCTTGCCGCATTGCCGGGGTTGTCCGGAGCACTATTGCGTATGCTCTATTCGTTTATGGTGCCGATTTTTGGTGGTCGTAATTGGGCAGTATTCAGCACCGCATCGTTGCTGCTGCCGACGTTGTGGATGAGTCTCGCCGTGCAGAACCCCGAGACCCACTATGCCATTTTCGTTGTCATTGCTTTGTTGTGCGGTGTCGGTGGTGGTAATTTCTCCTCCAGCATGGCGAATATTAGTTTCTTTTTTCCAAAACGCATGCAAGGTGCGGCACTGGGGCTTAATGCCGGGGTGGGTAATTTGGGCGTTGCTGTGGCTCAGGCGGTGGTGCCGATGGTGATTTATGGCGGTGCGCTTTTTGTCTTGGGTGGTGAATCCCAAACCGTGATTGAAGCCGGGGTTGAAAAACCCATCTGGCTACAAAATGCTGGCTATATTTGGGTACCGTTTATCCTGCTGTCCACGTTTGCGGCTTGGTTTGGTATGAATAATATTAGAAATGTACAGGCTAGTTTTTCTGAGCAGACGAGCGTTTTTACGCGTAAACACGCTTGGTTGGGAAGTTGGTTATACACTGGCACATTTGGATCATTCATTGGTTTTGCTGTCGGTTTGCCAATGTTGTTGGCCACTCAGTTTCCAGACTCCGGCTTGCTAAAATATGCTTTTGTTGGTCCACTTTTAGGTGCCTTGGTCCGACCGCTGGGTGGTTGGTTGTCTGACCGTATGGGGGGCGTCAGCCTTACTTTTTGGAGCTTTGCGGTGATGGCTATCGCAATGTTCGGTGTCCTTTTGTGTCTTCCCGATAATGGTAATGCTGGCAACGCAAGCGTCTTTTACATGCTTTTTCTACTGTTATTTCTAATGGCTGGGGTAGGCAACGGATCAGTCTTTCACATGATCCCCAATATTTTTCACACTATACACCAACGTTGGTCGGCAGGTCAGGATGAGGCACGCAAAATGTTGGCTAAACATCAGGCTGAAACTGAATCGGCGGTGGCCCTTGGGTTTAGTGCGTCAATTGCGGCGTTGGGTGGTTTTTTTATTCCCATCGCCTTGGCCATTTCCACCAGTTTGAATGGCAATCCGTATGCTGCCATGGTGGTTTTTGGTGTGTTTTATCTCAGTTGCATGTGGGTTGCTTGGGGTTGGTATGACTACATTGATACGGATACGGACGTGCACTAGGGGGGCACACATCATTGATGTGTTTAAAATTTACAGTAACGACTTAACTTGCTCAGCTTAGCAAATTATTGTTGGGGCAGGGGCAACGACGTTCCGGCCTGTAGAATTAAAGAGGATCAGCGCATGGCAGATATAAAGGAATGGAACCCCGAGGATTCGGCATTTTGGGCGTCCAAAGGTAAAAAAATTGCAAACAGGAACCTCTGGATTTCAATTCCGAGCTTGCTTTGCGGGTTTGCGGTATGGCTCTACTGGGGCATTATTTCTGTGCAGATGCTCAATCTTGGTTTTCCTTTTGAGAAAGCCGAGTTGTTTACGTTGGCCGCTATTGCTGGCTTAACTGGTGCAACGTTGCGGATTCCCAGCAGCTTTTTCATCCGCATTGCCGGTGGCCGCAATACTATCTTTTTTACCACTGTGCTGCTGATGATCCCGGCCATCGGCACTGGCATTGCATTACAGGATAAAGACACGCCCCTATGGGTGTTTCAGTTGCTTGCTTTTCTATCTGGCTTTGGAGGCGGAAACTTTGCCTCCTCTATGTCTAATATCAGTTTCTTCTTTCCAAAAAGAATGCAAGGTTTGGCGTTGGGGTTGAATGCAGGCCTGGGTAACGCCGGGGTAACCATCATGCAGGTTTTGGTGCCACTGGTGATGACTTTCGGTATCTTTGGTGGTGCTTCCATGATTCTGGAAAATACCTCTGGCACATTGATCGGGAAAATTCCGGCGGGTTCCGAGACCTGGATTCAAAATGCTGGCTATGTGTGGGTGTTGTTACTGATTCCCCTGGCTATTGCTGGTTGGTTTGGTATGAACAATATTCGTACCGAAGAGGTCTCGCCCAATATTGGTACGCCGATTGGGGCTTTTTCCAAGATCACTGCGATGTTGCTGATCGGTTTCCTAACGGCGGCCGCTGGCCTTTACGTGATCCTGCCTGCCCCCACTGGGCTTGGCGCACCAGACTGGGCTAAATGGCCGGTCATTGTGGCGATACTGTTTGCGACCGTGATGTTATTGAAAATGATCCCGGGCGAAATTAAACCAAATTTACAGCGTCAGTTCAAAATATTCGGTAACAAGCATACCTGGGTCATGAGTATCATCTATACCATGACCTTCGGCAGTTTTATCGGCTACTCGGCAGGCTTTGCACTGGCGATCAAAGTGGTGTTTGGTTTTCAGCACATCATGGTGGACGGTGTCATGACCCATAATATTGTCAATGCCAATGGACCGTCTGCGCTCATGTATGCCTGGATGGGCCCTTTTATAGGGGCGTTAATACGCCCGTTAGGTGGTTGGGTGGCTGATAAAGTGGGGGGTGCCAAGGTAACCCAGGTAGTGTCCCTGGTGATGATTGTCAGTGCCCTGGGGGTGGCTTATTTCTTAAAACAGGCCTATGTGTCAGCGACGCCGGAGCAGTATTTTATCCCCTTCTTTGTATTGTTCCTAGTATTGTTTGCGGCCACGGGTATTGGTAACGGTTCGACGTTTCGCACCATTGCCATGGTGTTCCCGAAAGAGCAGGCCGGCCCTGCATTGGGTTGGACCTCGGCGGTGGCTGCCTACGGTGCTTTTGTTATCCCCAAAGTGTTTGGTGAGCAAATCAAA
The DNA here is from genome assembly GCA_013152545.1 of Gammaproteobacteria bacterium. GTDB lineage: Bacteria > Pseudomonadota > Gammaproteobacteria > SZUA-152 > SZUA-152 > JAADGF01. The sequence continues at coordinate 196,728 of JAADGF010000116.1, read as the reverse complement.
CTGGGAACGCCGGAGTATGCCCTTTACGGTTTCGCGCTGTTTTATTTTATCTGCCTGTTATTGAACTGGTGGTACTACCTTAGCCCCAATGCTGAGGTGAAAAACCCGTAATGAATCACTTGCTGAACCCCGGTATGTGGTTTAGTAACCTACTTATGGACAGAGGAGCATATTAATGAGCCATTTCCTAGACAGGCTGAAGTATTTTACCCGGAAAAAAATCCCCTACTCAGATGGTCACGGCATTATGACCAATGAAGACCGCCAATGGGAGGATGCTTATCGCCATCGTTGGCAACATGATAAAGTGGTTCGCTCAACCCATGGTGTGAATTGCACTGGTGGTTGCAGTTGGAAAATTTTTGTTAAAAACGGCCTGGTTGCTTTCGAAATGCAGCAGACGGACTATCCGCGCACCCGTGATGATATGCCCAATCATGAACCCAGAGGCTGTCAGCGCGGTGCAAGTTTTTCCTGGTATTTATACAGTCCGCATCGGGTGAAGTACCCGCTGATTCGAGGCCGTTTGCTTGATCTTTACCGCGCCGAGCGCAAGACTGGCAAGGACCCGGTGCAAGCTTGGGAAGCGATTCAGTCTGACCCGGAAAAACGCAAAAAATACACCGCCGTGCGTGGCCTGGGCGGTTTTGTTCGTACGAATTGGGATGAAGTCACCGAGATTACCGCTGCGGCCAATGTGTATACCATCAAAAAATATGGACCGGATCGCCTATTTGGTTTTTCGCCTATCCCTGCCATGTCGATGATCAGTTACGCTGCTGGCTCGCGTTATCTGTCATTGATTGGTGGCGCCTGTGGTAGCTTTTATGATTGGTACTGTGATTTGCCACCCGCATCGCCGCAAGTGTGGGGTGAGCAAACCGATGTGCCCGAAGCGGCCGATTGGTACAACTCGACTTATCTGATCGTGTGTGGCGCAAATCTGCCCATGACCCGCACGCCTGACGCTCACTTTTTTTCAGAGGTACGCTATAAAGGCACCAAAGTGGTATCCATGGCGCCGGATTATGCCGAGTATGTGAAGTTTGCTGATTTGTGGATGCCGGTGAAACAAGGTACCGACGCCGCCGCTTTCCTGGCCATGGGGCACGTCGCACTAAAAGAGTTCTACCTCGACCAGCAGCACCCGTACTTCCAGGAATACGCGCGCACTTACACTGATTTACCGGTTCAAGTGATGCTCAGAAAACACGGTGACGGTTATGTGAGTGATCGCTTTCTGCGTGCGACTGATTTTAACAAAAGCCTGGGCGAGACGAACAATCCGGAATGGAAGACCATTGTTTATGACGAGAAAAACAAGGCATTTGTGGCGCCAAATGGCTCCATTGGTTTCCGTTGGGGTGAAAAAGGTAAATGGAATGTACTCGCCAAGAGCGCGGATGATCAACATGACATTGTCGCTGAGCTGTCCTGTATTGAACATCGTGACGAGGTGGTGGCGGTGGGTTTTCCGCATTTTACGCCCGATGAGCCGGATTTGTTGTACCGCAACATACCGGTCAGAAAAGTCAAATTGGCCAATGGTGACGTTGTTTACGTAGCCTCGGTGTTCGATCTGCAAGTGGCGCAATATGGCTTGGATCGCGGTTTGGGGGGAGAGCATGTGGCCAAGTCGTTCGATGATGAAGCGGTGGCTTATACCCCGGCCTGGGCGGAGAAAATTACGGGTGTGAAACGCGCGGACCTGATTCGCACCGGGCACGAATTTGCCGATAATGCTGCTAAAACCAAGGGCAAGTCCATGGTGATTCTTGGTGCTGCGATTAACCATTGGTACCACAACGACATGAACTACCGCGCTATCATGAATTTGCTGCATATGTGTGGCTGCGTCGGTCAATCCGGTGGTGGTTGGGCGCACTATGTGGGCCAGGAAAAGCTGCGGCCACAAGCCGGTTGGGCGCCCATTGCCTTTGCGTTGGACTGGCACCGCCCACCACGGCACATGAACAGCACGACTTATTGGTATTTTCATACCGACCAGTGGCGCTATGAATCCATTAACGCCGATGAGTTGCTGGCGTCCAGCGCCAAAGGAAAGTACAAAGGCTATTCACTGGCGGATTACAATGTAGTGGCACAACGGCTGGGTTGGTTGCCTTCTGCGCCGCATTTTAATCGTAATCCCCTGGATCTTGTTGATGAGGCTGAGCAAAACGGCGCGACAGACGAAGCCAGTGTTGCCAAATACCTGGTGGAAAAGTTGCAGTGCGGCGAGCTGGATTTTGCCTACGCCGATATCGACAACCCGGTCAACTTTCCGCGCAACTTGTTTGTGTGGCGCGCCAACTTGCTCGGGTGTTCGGCAAAAGGGCACGAGTATTTCCTCAAACATTTGGTGGGCGCACAAAACGGTGTGATGCAGGAAGGCGTGCAGGGCAAAGACAGTAAAGAAATAAAATGGCGGGAGAATGGCCCCATTGCGAAACTGGACTTGATGGTGGATATTAATTTTCGGCTCAACTCCACTGGAGCGTATTCTGATATCGTGTTGCCGACTGCAACATGGTATGAAAAACACGACCTCAATACCACCGATATGCACCCCTTCATTCACCCGCTGTCGGAAGCCGTGTCACCCGGCTGGCAATCGAAAAGTGACTGGCAAATCTTCAGGTGCATTGCCAAAGCCTTTTCGGTGTTGGCAGAAAAACATCTTGGTGTGCGTAAGGATGTTATTGCCTTGCCGATGCAGCACGATTCACCTTTCGAACTGGCGCAACCGTTGGGGGTACAGGACTGGAAGAAAGACGAATGTGAGGCAGTGCCGGGTAAAACGCTCCCGTTATTCAAAGTGGTGGAACGTGATTACGCCAATACGTTTAAAAAATACAGTGCGCTTGGGCCTTTGATGACTAAGCTTGGCAACAACATTAAGGGCATCGACTGGAATACTGAACGCGAATACGAAAAACTTAAAAAAATCAACCACACCATTACCGAAGAGGGCATTAGCAAAGGTATGCCTTCGCTGAGGGAGGACATTGCCGTGTGCGAGGCGGTGTTGCACATGGCGCCGGAAACCAACGGTGAAGTGGCCGGTAAATCCTGGACTGCGATGAGTGAGAAGACCGGTATCGATCACCATCATCTTTATGCGGGGCGCCACGAAGACAAGATTACCTTTCGAGACATTCAGGCCCAACCACGCAAGATTATTACTGCACCCACCTGGTCCGGCATCGAATCTGAGCACGTCAGTTATAACGCCGGTTACACTAATATTCACGAACATATTCCGTTTCGCACCCTTACTGGGCGGGCACAGTTTTACCAGGATCATGAGTGGATGCTGGATTTTGGTGAAGGTTTTTGTGCCTATCGGCCGCCCGTGGATATGAAATCGCACATCACTGTGCCCGCGTCGGTAACCGATAAACCGCACCTGGTGTTGAACTGGATTACACCGCATTCCAAATGGGGTATTCATAGTACCTATCAGGATAATCTGCGCATGTTGCAGTTGTTTCGTGGTGGCCCCTACGTTTGGGTGTCCGAGAATGATGCCAAAAAAATCGGTTTACAGGATAACGACTGGATTGAGGCTATCAACGTCAATGGGGCTACCGTTGCTCGGGCAGTGGTGAGTCAACGCGTGCCCGTTGGCATGGCGATGATGTATCACGCTCAGGAAAAAAACGTTAACGTGCCCGGTTCAAATACCACTGGCAAACGCGGCGGTATTCTTAACAGTGTCACGCGGGTGGTCGTCAAGCCAACGCACATGATCGGTGGTTACGCTCAGCTTTCTTACGGTTTTAATTATTATGGCACCGTTGGGTCGCAACGTGATGAGTATATTGTGATGCACAAGATAGAGGATCGCGACGTGGATTGGCTGGAGCGTCCGCTGACACCTGAGCGCGAGGCGCAGCTCAATCCCCCCGGTATCGGGCCTAGGTAAGCCAGTGTAAGTTAAAAATACAAAGGAGAGCGTTTATGAAAGTCCGAGCACAATTTGCACTGGTTTTTAATCTGGATAAATGTATTGGTTGCCACACTTGTTCCGTCACCTGCAAAAACGTATGGACCAACCGCAAAGGTGTTGAATACGCCTGGTTCAACAATGTGGAAAGTAAACCCGGCGTCGGGTTTCCTAAGGAATGGGAGAACCAGGAGATTTGGCGGGGTGGCTGGCAATTAAAAAATGGCAAATTACAGCTAAAATCCGGCAGTCGGCTGGAACGGCTGCTGACTATTTTTGCCAATCCGGATATGCCTGAAATCGACGATTATTACGAGCCGTTTACTTTCGATTATGCACATCTTCAGAATGCACCATTGTCTGAAGCGACACCCACTGCACGGCCGCGCTCTATGATTGATGGCAGCCGCATGGAGAAAATCACCTGGGGACCAAACTGGGAGGACGACCTTGCCGGCGAATTTGAAAAACGTTCGCGCGACAAAAACTTTGCGGATATCGACAAACAGATTTATGCTGATTTTGAACACACTTTTCACATGTATTTGCCGCGTATTTGTAACCACTGTTTAAATGCGGCCTGCGTCGCGGCCTGTCCCTCGGGCTCCATTTACAAGCGTGAAGAAGATGGCATTGTACTGGTGGATCAGGACAAGTGCCGTGGTTGGCGTATGTGCATCAGTGCGTGTCCGTACAAAAAAGTGTTTTACAACTGGGAATCGGGCAAGGCCGAGAAATGTATCGGCTGTTATCCGCGGGTGGAGTCGGGTATGCCGACAGTGTGCTCTGAATCCTGCGTTGGGCGCATCCGGTACAACGGTATTATGCTTTACGATGCAGACAAAATAAAAGCAATGGCCAGCAAGCCAGACGAGCAGGACTTGTATAACGCCCAACTCGATATTTTTCTCGACCCCAATGACCCGGAAGTGATTGCTCAGGCGCGTAACGATGGTATTCCGGATGACTGGATTAACGCCGCACAGCAGTCGCCAATTTATAAACTGGTTATCGATTGGAAACTGGCCTTTCCGATTCATCCGGAATACCGTACGTTGCCCATGGTGTGGTATGTGCCGCCGCTCTCACCCGTGCAATCACAAATTGATCAAGGTAATCTGCCCACCGGGCCTGACGGTGTGATTCCGGTTGCCAGTGCGCTACGTACACCACTTAAATACCTGGCCAACCTGCTCACCGCAGGCGATGAAGAACCAGTGCGCACAGCACTTAATCGTTTAATTGCCATGCGCAGTTATCAACGATCAGTGCACGTGGACGGCAAGGCGGACACCCGGGCGTTAGCGGTTGCCGGTATCACAGAGGACCAAGCCAAGGAAATGTATCGTTACCTTGCTATTGCGAATTACGAGGACCGTTTTGTAATACCCACGGGACATGAGGAAACGCGCCTGGAGAATTTTCACAGTTTCCAGGGACAGAATGGTTTTACCTTCGGCAATGACAGTTCACCCGGTATTAGCCAAAACTCGCTGTTTCCTGAACGCCGTAAAGATTCTGTGGAATCGCTTGAAGATGCACCGTCGGCGGATAAACGCTAATACTCTATCACGGTTATTGATAAAAGTAAGGAGAAATCATGTCGATTTACAAGATTTTGTCGGCTTTACTGGAATACCCGGAACAGGCGTTGCTTGAGGCCTTGCCGGAGATAAAGGCAGTACTGGATGAGATGCCACTGGCAACAGAACATCGGGTTGCTCTGGATGCATTTTTAATACGAATGCAATCGGTGGCGTTTAGCAAACTTCAGGAAGAATACGTACAAACGTTTGACCTTGTTCCCGAGCACAGTTTGCACCTGACGCACCATTTGTTCGGTGATGATCGGGGGCGCGGACCGGCGCTTATTGATCTTGCTGAGTATTATAAGGAATACGGGTTGCAGGCCGGGCAACAAGAACTGCCGGACTATCTGCCGATGATGTTGGAATTCAGTGCCGAACTGGAGGAAACCGAAGCACATATATTTATGAGCCAGACCGTTAAAGTGTTGCAACAACTGGCGGTTAACCTGGAAAAGGCCGACAGCCCCTACGCACCATTGGTACGGATTGCCGAAAGCCAAGGGCGACTTGCCCCTATTGCTGCGTGAGGAGGAAGAGATGGATTTTCACACATTGATTTACGGCGTTTATCCTTATTTCGCTACCACGGTATTTTTGCTGGGTAGCTGGATTCGCTTCGACCAGGAGCAATACACTTGGAAAAGCGACTCAAGTCAACTGCTATCAAAAAAGGGCATGCGCTTTGCCAGTAATGCTTTCCATGTGGGCATCCTGGCCTTGTTTTTCGGTCATGTGATTGGTTTGTTAACACCACATTCGGTGCTCCAGGCATTGGGCGTGTCGGATATGATGCATCAGTGGGTGGCTATTATTGCCGGCTTGATCTTCGGTACTTTGTGTTTTATCGGTGGTGTGATGCTGTGGATGAGACGCATGTTTAACCGTCGGGTACGTGCAGCCTCACGTTGGATGGATATCAATATTTTGGGGTGGTTGGTGCTCACGGTGTTTCTCGGGCTCGCGACACTGCCCGTTTCCATTTCGCATGCGAATGCTGGTAATTCCGAGGTGATGGTTTTGTTTGCGCAATGGGTGCAAAGCATTCTTTATTTACAACCCAATCCTGAGCTTATACGGGAGGTACCACTTGTTTATAAGCTGCATGTTTTTGTCGGTATGTCGGTGTTTCTATTTTTCCCCTTTACCCGGTTAGTGCATATTTGGAGCGCTCCTATCGGGTATCTTGGTCGTGCCTACCAAATTGTACGCACCAAAAAAACCGGAAACGCGTAAGCATTCAATAACCAATTGACCACCTCGGAGGTGTCAGGCTATGAGTAAGCGTTTTTTAATCCTATTTTCACATTTGCCGACGGTGCAGAAGGTGATATTTACTTGCGCATTGGGCGTGTTAGGACTGGGCTACGGTTTTGCAAGTCTTTATGTGTTTGAGTCTCACGCAGGCCGTGATGGCAAACCAATGCTAACAGTCCAAGATCTGGTGATTGCCTATAGCGGAAATAAAACCGGCACCGTGTTGGAGTCTTCCTTAAAAGGCCCTATGTCGAATATGTTGCCAGCGACTGAAAACCTGGCAATTATCGATTGGGTGCGCCGAGGGGCGGACCAGCAGGAATACGCGTCTAAGTTGGCCCCCATCTTTGAGAAACGTTGTGTTGCTTGTCATAATAATCGCAATCCTCATTTGCCCAGCCTGGAGGATTATGAAGGCGTAATGCATACTGCGGAGCAGGATACTGGTATGGACACTTTTACATTGGTGCGTGTTTCGCATATTCATCTGTTTGGTTTGACGTTTATTTTTTTCATTGTCAGTATGATTTTTTCTCATGCTTATATGCGGCGCGAGTGGTTGAAAATTGTTATTGTTATTATTCCTTTTGTTGCCATTGCGCTCGATATTTCTTCGTGGTTTATTACTAAATTATATGAACCTTATGCCTGGATGGTGATCATCAGCGGTCTTTTCATGGGAGTAAGTTTTGCACTGCAAGCGTTAATTTCGCTTTACCAGATGTGGTTTTACACGTTGCCGGACGATGTTGTCACTGAAAGTGTTACTAACGCGTAGCATTTTTTAACGGCACATTGAAACAGAGAATTGAAACAGAGAATCCAGAGTTGTTTAATGTGGCCTAACGTATCAATCGAGGTTATATAATGAAGTACATAGGATACAGTCTGTGCTTTGCGATAATATTGTTGAGCGCTTGCGATAGCCGAATATCGGAATCGACAATTACCGAGGCCGATCGGGAAGTGCTTGAAGCCAACCAGGAGGTATTCGCTGCCGGAATACCGGCGGCACTCGCCAGTGCAATACCGGGTGTTTCATCGGTTGGTAACGTTGCAGCTGGCATGGCCGTGGCCAAATTATGTGCCAAATGCCATGGATTGGATGGTGTGAGTGCCCGTAGCGGTGCTCCCTTTATTGCCGGTTTTGAGCAGGATTATTTGATTCGTTCTATGTTGGCGTACGCTGACGGTTCCCGTAAACACAAAATAATGGAGGCAACTGTGGCAACGTTAAGTCCCCAAGACCTTGCTGATGTCTCCATTTATTACACACAACTTAAAACACCCTGGAAAGGAGCCATTCGCGGTGAGGCGTCTAAGCAATCGCTGCGTAACAAAAAGATCATTGCCGCAGGAAAAGCGATTGCACCTCGTTGTAATTCTTGTCATGGTCCCGATGGCAATGCCATCAAAGATGGTCTGATACCCAGTATTGCCGGAATGTCGATGGAATATTTTTTTCTGGCATTAAAAAGTTACTTTACCGGTGCCCGCCAGCACGAGGTGATGAAAGTTTTCAAGCATTCCACCAGTGATCAGGATATCAAAAATCTGGCAGCCTACTATGCTACTCGAAAACAAAAAATAGCATCTCACGTTAAAAAGGGCAATCCGGGAAGAGGCAAAATTGCAGCAAAAATTTGTGCTGGTTGCCACGGTTATGATGGCAACAGCCTAAACCCTTATATGCCAAACTTAGCGGGACAGCCAGTGGAATATTTGGTCAAAGCTATTAAAGATTACCGTGACGGCAAACGGCATGAGTCTCTCATGAAAGCGCCGGTGCTGCACATGAGTAATAAAACCATTACCAATATTGCCGCCTATTATGCAAAGCAAACACCTCACTCCCCGCTATCCGAAGATGTATCCACCGAAAAGGGGAGGAACCCAATTGAAGATGGAGGGCGAATTGCGGCCTCCTGCAATAGTTGTCATGGCGATGATGGCAACAGCGAGCAATCGGGTACACCGAACCTGTCTGGACTTAATGTAAAATATTTAATCGCCGCGACAAAAGCCTACCAGGCTGGTACTCGTCAGCACCGCTTGATGCAGAAACTCGTGTCGCACCTGAGTGATACCGATATTGAAAAAGTGAGTTATTTTTATGCTACCCGTGAACCAGTACTGTCTATCAAGGCACCAAAAAAAGGGGATTCTGCGGTGGGCTTGGTGGTGAGTGCTGACTGTGTTGCGTGTCATGGTGAAGAGGGCATTAGCTCAGACCCGAAAACGCCGAGCCTCGCTGGCCAGGATGCTGCATATCTGGTTGCTGCCACTCGCGCTTATGCTTCTGGCAAGCGAAGCAATGAAACCATGAAAAGCCCGGCAACGGCAATTAGTGATAAAAATTTATGGGATGTTGCCGCTTACTACGCTACTGCAACACCCAAAAAACCCAACACGTTCCTGCCTGAAGCGCCGGAGTACCTGATTAGAGAGCGGTGCAATCGTTGCCATGGGCAGCGTGGTTTTAGTGTCGTACCAGGAACGCCGCGTCTTGCCGGACAATTGGAATCCTATCTGGTTGTGGCGATGCAGGAATATCAAGATGGCACACGGACCAGCTCAGTGATGCATGCCATGGCGGATGTGTTGAGTTTGTTAGAGATAAAAGCGGTTGCCGCGTATTACGCAAAACAAGAGTAAGGAACATGCTTGTTTTTTTGACTTTACAGTGTACTTTGGTGTCAGTGTATAATGCTGTCTACAAATGTGACTGATATTACTGATAATTGACATGACAGTGGGGTTATATGTCTGAAATCAAGATGCAACGATTGGAAGCGGATATTCAGGAGCCATTCGTTGTCTTTATAATCGGATTTCGCATTAATAAATATTGGAAAATCCATAAATGGTTATCGGTTCAGCGGGCTTTTAAGGCAATCCATAAAGAACTTGATACTAACCCGGATATTGGTTGTATGGGTTATGAAATTTGGTCAGGCCGGGTTCGTTTGTCCATTCAGTATTGGCGCTCCTACGACGAATTAATCACCTATGCCCGCGACAAAAGCGCTGCGCATTTTCCTGCCTGGTTTGAGTTTAATTCCACTGTTAGCCGTGATGGCGATGTGGGATTGTGGCACGAGGTTTACATGGCGAAACCAGGTACTTTCAAAGCAGTTTATAAAAACATGCCCCCCTTTGGTTTAGGCAGGGCTACTCAATTAGCGTCAAAAAAGGTAACAAAAATCGTCACTACTCAGCCTAATCTTTGATTTGTTCGTTGACGGCGGTCATAATGTGCTCATTGATATCGGCGAACGTTGATGGTGGCCGGGTGTTCGAACATCGCCTGCGAAAGTATCGCCAAAACTCCGGAACCGAGCGATCTTTGGGCCGTGAATGTTAGCCATGATGGGTTGGCTCAAATCGCGAGCCCATTACAGCTACTCGACGATTGCGGCCTGGATAGGGGTAGTTTATATGATATTAAATGTCCGGGTTAGTGTCGTTGCATCATAAACCCTATCTGTAGGCAAAAACAGGAATCGCATCACCACGATACAATCACCCGATCACCACTGCCTAATTCCGTTGCGCTCACGATGCTTCTATTGAGTTGCAAAGAGAGATTGTTGGCTTCGTCCAGTGTAATATCAACGTATTGATAAAATAGCGGCACAACATCAACGGGACTCGACAATAAAGTGCGATCACCGCTGACCAGGTCCACAGCAAATAACGAATTAAATAGGTTGGTCACCAATACGCGATTGTTAACACTATCCAGCACTATGCCCGTGAGAATAGTAACTAATGGGGGCCCAGTGCCAGTAGTCGCATCCGACAACATTGTGCGATTACCCGTAGTAAGATCTACAGCAAGTATGCCTCCCGGAGCGGCAAGCAATACACGGTTATTCGCGCTATCCAATGCAAGGTCATAGCTGAGAGTTTCTGGCCCGGTGCCAATCGCATTGCCCGACAGCAGCGTACTTTCGCCGCTCGTTAAGTCTATACCCTCTAGGTTCAGAGTACCGGCAATAGTTACTAGCACACGGTTGTTCGTCTTGTCCAATGCCATACCAATAATCCTGTCAGACCCAGCCCCGACTACTGTACGACTGCCGCTAACGAGGTCCACGGCTATTAGGTTAGTATCGGTCGCCACAAGGACGCGGTTGTTAGTGCTATCCAACACCATTACGGTCACGAAATTAAATCCAGGGCCACTGCCTGTAGTAGCATCCGACAACACCCTACGATTACCCGTCGCTAAATCCACCGTTAGTACTGCACGGCCATCCGTAACCAACGCACGGTTATTTGCGCTATCCAGCACAATATCCCCAAACTCATCACCCAATGCTAATGGTCCTGCACCCATACGATTATCGGACAATCGTGAACGGTTTCCGCTGGCCAAGTCCACGGCCATTAGAACACCCCCCGTCCGAATTGGAGCACCATCAGTCACAGTCACAATGACGCGGTTATTGGCGCTGTCTAGCGCTAATCCTCTGGTGTTCACTAATTCCGGTCCTGTACCCGTTTTGGCATTAGATATCACGGTGCGATGACCACTGGCGAGATCTACCGCCAATAATGCGTCCTGAGAAATATCGCTTATCAGGGCACGGTTATTGGCACGGTCAAGGACGATACCGCTGACATTACCTAATGCAGGCCCGATGCCGATACCGCGACCTGATAATACCGTACGGTCACCATTCGACAGGTTCACAGCCAGAAGCACGCCCAGCGGCGTACCATCGACCACCAGGGCGCGGTTATTGGCAATGTCGAGTACGATACTATTAGGAAACTCAAATTGTGCACCGCTACCGGTTGCTGCATCCGACAGCACTAAACGATCACCACTGGAGAGGTCCACGGATACGACCGCTTTCAGTGACTGATCAGTCACCAGAGCCCGGTTATTAGCAGCATCAAGCGCGATATTTCGGAGGCTTCCAAATACAGGCCCAGAACCCGAGTTGGGATCTGATAGTACGATACGGTTACCGGTAGGCAGGTCCACCGACAATATGGTTGTGGAGCTGTTGATCACAAGGACACGGTTGTTGTTGCTGTCCAACGCAATATCAATAGGCCGACTGAATACAGGCCCGCTACCCGTGGCGGCATCCGACAGCACGGTGCGGAAACCGGTATCCAGGTCCACGGCCAGTAGTGCTCCCGACTTGGTATCGGTCACCAAAGCCCGATTGTTGTTGCTATCCAGCGCAATGCCTTGGGGGCTTTCTAGCAATACCCCCTTATTGATGACGGTGGTTTGAGCGGCATTATTATTCACGTTACCCGCTAAGTCTTCGGTTGCCACAGTGATTGTGGTGGTGCCCAACTCAATGGGAACAACGATCCGCCAGGTGTTGAAACCATTGTTGGTTTCCGCCAGCAGGCCGTTGACCCTGACTGCAACGATGGGATCGGTATCGCTGGCGGTACCTGTGATGGTTAAGGTACTTGCATCGGTTAGCGCAGAGGGGGTTGGAAAGCTAATTTTAGCACTGGGTGCCAGCAACGGATCACAGCTGACGCTGACATTAATGACATTGGCTCGGCTCACGGTTTCGGCACCATTACTGATATGACACAACTGGCTGTTTGGTTGGCTGGCGATGGTCACAGTATAGGCACTGCCGTTAGCAAGCAGGGTGTTAAAGGCAAAGCTGCCGTTATTGGATAGCACGAGGTCATTGCTGCCGTTTAACTGTAGCACCAGGCCCTGGCTGATAAGTCCGCTGAGGGTTCCTCCGATGGTATAGAATGCAGGATTGATGGTCCATTGGAAAGTCGTTGAGGTTTTTGCATTTGCCGCACCGCTTTGGTCGTCGGCGGTGAGGGTCACCGTATAAGGGCTGTTGTTTGCGCCGCCATTGATTGTGCCGCTGATTTGCCCGCTATTGGGGTCGATGTTGATTCCTGGCGGCAATCCGCTGGCGGTGTAGATTAGGGTATCACCATCGGCGGTGTCGATGGCTGACGCGGTTACGACGCTGATGGATTCCTCTTCGGTGTGTGTTTGATCACTGGGTACGGTGATGAAGTTGGGGGCATCGTTTTGCGATGCTATGATGACATTCACGGTGATGCTATCACTACCACCCTGATCGTCGTTGACCCGGAGTTGGAAACGGTCGTTGCCGTTGTAGTTGGGCACAGGATCGTAGCTGACCATAGCACTATCGCCGTTGCTTATCACGATGGCAGTGCCCTGACGGGCATCTGCGGCAAGGCTCCAACTGAGGTTGTCACCATCGGTATCGGTGGCATTTAAGGTGAGCTCGAAGGGGATGGGTGTACTGTCTTCATCCATGGCGATGTTGATCAGGGCACCTTGCTGTATTTGTGGCGCCTGATTGCCGGTACGTTGTGGTGTCGCGCTGACAATTTTTGATGGCTGGCTGTCACCATTATCATTATGCGCCGTAACACGATAATAGAGGATTTGATTATTATTAAGGTTAACGTGTTCATATTGTGTCACTGGCGCATTGACGTTAACACGGGATACATCGCGGCTTAAATCCGCTTGTGGTGACCAGTGGATGCCATAACGGGTGGCGTTGGCGATGCCTTGCCAGTGCAGGGTGTTTTGCGTATCACCGGCGATCACCCAAACACTGGCGGGTGTTGCTGGCAATGCACCGAGGGGTTGCGCCATGGCCTGGTTGGACGCGGGGCTTTCTACCGTGTCAGTTGCCGTTATGACGTAATAATAGGCCTGGCCGTTGCTTAAGCCAGTATGCACATAGGGGGATGTGACATGGGAGATTGCGGTACCATTGATCCCTTGTTCTGGGACGTTGTTCCAATACAGGGTGTACTGCACATTTGCGGGCGCCCCTTTTGCGGGAAACCAACGCAAGGTAATTTGCTGATCCCCACCTTCGGCGCTCAGTGCCCGTGGCGCGGTGGATACTGCCGCTTGTGGCGTAGCGATCACTGCGACAGTGGCCAGGCTCTCACCGCCACTATTGGTTGCGGTGAGCTGATACCGATAGGTGGTGCCGTTGCTCAGTGAAGTATGAACATAGGCTGCTTTTACATTGGCGATGTGATTACCGCTGTCGATGGGGCTTATGTCGGGCTTGTCACTCCAGTGGAGTGCATAACTGAGATTGGGTTCGCTATGCCAATTAAGGCTTACCTGTCCATCACCTGCCGCAGCGGATAGTCCGCTTGGACTCGCCGGTGCGGGGGCTTCGGGGATTGCACTGACAATTTCTGTTGGATCACTCAAGCCACCGGGATTAACCGCCACCAATTGATAATAATAGCGCTGCCCATTGCTCAGTCCTGAAACAGTGTCACCCGATTGCAGGCCGGATAATCGCGCCCATTGCTCGAAAGGGCTGTCTTCATCGATGGACCAATAAAGAATATGGCTGGAAGCGGCTGGGTTTTCGCGCCAATTGACAATCACTTCCCCGTTACCAGGAATGACGCTGAATTCGCTGGGCATGGTGGGTGGGTTTACTTGCGGTTTGGCAATTAACATTTCCGACAGTGGGCCTTCACCGCCAGCATTGACTGCCGCAACCTGGTAATAATACACTTGGCCATTGTGAAGTTGCTCATGCCGATAGCCTGGTTGCGTTGCTGCGCTGCTGATGCGTGTACTGACGCGGGGATCAAGCGTGGGTTCGGTGGACCAATAAATGGCATAAGCGCTTGCATTAGTGACCGTTTGCCAAATCAAAATAACGTGCCCATCCTGGGCTAGCGCCCGCGCATTGCCGGGTGACCGCTCGGGTGGCGGTATTTGCGGGGAGGCACTGGCTTGGGCGGATAATTCACTTTCACCACTGTCATTAAAGGCGCTTACCTGAAAATAATAAGTATTACCATTGGTGTGTTCACCGTCGCTAAACTTAAAGTCGGGCTTAATGTTGGAAATAACAAATGGGTCACTGCGGGTACCATCGTCCAACCGTTTGCGCCAGTATAAATTGTAGACTGGGTTAATGGCGCCTTTGGCTTCAGTAAAATGAATAATAGCCTGATTGTCACCCGCCTCGACCCATAAGCCGCTGGGCGCGTTTGGAACCGGTACCTGTGGATAAGCCCACACTTCTCGGGAGGCACGGCTTTCACCGCCCGCGTTTTTTGCCGTGACAACATAATAATAGCGTTGTCCATTTTGTATGGCGGTGTGTTGCAGTTGCCATCGACCCTCGGCGTCCTGTGTGATCCCGGCATCGCTGATTAAGGTACCGTTGGTGGGGTTCACGCCGCTGCGGGAATGATAATAGACGTAATAGGCAGTGATGGCCTCGTCTGCATCGCTGGGGTTCTGGGGGTTGGCGGCATGCCACTGCACAGTAACCCGGCCATTACCGGGAATCGCGGCGACCTGCCGGGGCGCATTAGGAGCAGGCTCCTGTGGTATGGCTTTTATGCCGTCTGAGCGATCACTTAAGCCCTTCGCGCTCTGTGCCTGCAATTCGATGCTGTAAACGGTGCCGTTGGTAAGATTGTTAATTCGGTACGGCGAACTGACGTTGGCAATCACTTGGTCATTAATATATAAGTTGTAGCTGGTGGCCCCTTCCACGACATTCCAGCGTACGGCTATCCATTCATCACCGCTCAGTGCGCGCAGCCCTGCCGGTACCCCAGGCACGATTACTTGCGGAATACCCTGCACTTCGCTGGACAATGTGCTTTCGCCCTGATCATTAACAGCACTGACCCGGTAATAATAGTTAACCCCGTTATTCAGGCGGATATGGCTATAGGGCGCTTGTATGTTAGCGATTCGGTTATCCGCGCGCGAGACACCCCCGCTCTCGCCACGGCGCCAGTAGAGGTTGTAACTGATGGCTTCATCCACAGGCGCCCAATTTATGGTCAGTTGTCCACTTTGCAGACTGACTGTGACCTTGGTGGGGCTCGCAGGCGCAGCGCCGGGCGTGGTTATGTTGATCGTATCCGGCGGTTGTACTTCGGCGGTATTGGACAGTGGACTGACACCAGCCACGTTGCGTGACCTTAGCCGATAATAATAGGTGCCGCCATCGGTTAACGGTGCATGAGTATAGGGACTGGTCACCCGATTGACAAAAGCATCACTTTCGCTGACATCACCGCGGGTATTCCAAAATAAATCATAGTGTGTGCCGTTACTCACCTCATCCCAAACCAAGGTGACCTTGCCTGAACCGGGCGTGGCTTGCGTGATGACGGGGCTTTGAGGAACTGGCATTTGCGGCGTGGCGCTTGATTCGGGTGAGACAGTACTGGCACCTGCTTCGTTTTGTGCAACCAGCACATAGTAGTAGGCTTTGCCATTTTCCAAGCCGCTGTGCACAAAGGGAGCAACCACGTTGTCGATGCGATTATCGCCATCGGTTACGCCTGCCTGATCGCTCCAGAACAAGGTGTAACTATTAGCGCCCAAAACCGATTTCCAACGGAGTGTGACCCGTTGATCGCCAGCCTGAAGTAACACCTGATCAGGTTTGACCGGCAGTGCCACCCGGGGCGTAGCACTGACTTTGATAGATTCAGCACTCTCTCCACGGCGCGTGTGCGAGGTCACTACGTAATAATAAGTAATGTTATTCGCCAATTTGCTGTGTATCAAATGCGGTTCGTCGGTGGAAATAGCCATGCCATTGGTCGTTGAAACATTTGCCTGGTTGGACCAATACACCGTATAGCCCGACGCGCCGGAAACACCTTCCCAGGCCAACTCAATCACCCGTGTGCCGGGATTCACGGTAATACTTTGCGGGATGGTTTTAGGTGTGAGTGTGTTGGGCGAAGCAGCATCACCACACGCGGTTAACAACGGTGTTAATAATAAAAAAGTTGAGAAAATCACAACAAACTGTCGTGTAAAACAGAACATTGATGCACTTTGTAATAACGCTGTTATTGATACTGTTATCGGTAAGAAAGTCGCAGATAATAATAGCGTAGAAATGGACATTTGATTAAACTCATATTCTTGTAATTAACTGATGTTACGCAGGTTGCCCAAAAGAAGCGGTGGGCGGGAATGTTCGAGAGTGTAAACCAGATTGTGTCACAATTCATTATTTAGTCCAAGCACAAAGACATGTTTGACTTACCACGTTCCTTGGCTTGGCATGGACTGAAGTAAGCGGGTAGTAAGCAATACGAGCCAATAATAGGCGTAAAGGTGCTTTTTTAAACAACAGTGGTATAAACACATCATCGAAAGATTATTGCTCACTCGATGAATGCAACAAATGGCGAACGTTGTAGTATAAATGACGCATATAGCCGAGAATAGAGTATGACTCCTAGCGCTAAAGAAAATAAAGAAACACCATCCATTGCTCATAGGGCTGCTGCAATCTGCCTGCATAATATGCATTTTAAGTTTAAGGATGTACCCCGAAACCACCACAAGAAACATGAGCCAGACCTATTTGTTGGCCGGGAAGTAATCATTAAAAAGCTCGTAAAACTGCTGCATCAAACTAAAAGCAGCAGGGGATGCTACCTCATCGCAGGATACCGGGGGGTTGGAAAAACCAGTGTAGTCGATAGAACGATAAAACAGTATCAAAACCCGAACAGTAACGAAGAAACTGATCATACCCCGCACTCAGTAGTTACAAAAATACAGCAATTTTTAGTTTCGATGTACTTAAAGTTGTTTTTTTCAAGACCAAAAAAAGTAATAAGAATTCCGGTCAACCTCGGAGAAAACAAACGCCTAACACCAGAAGATATCTACTTTACCATTGCCAATATTCTGCATGAGAGAGTGAGTAGTTATATAGAAGTACGTCATGTAATATTTTCCTATTTTTTTGTTCTTACCGCTATTGCATCATTACTTTTGCTGATACTGCCGTTCGCCCACCACTTCAAGTTATCCACCTTGAGCCTGTATTTAGGAACTCACGGTTTATTTAGTCTCTCTAAAAATATTTTTAATAGTCCACCCTATTATTATATGTTTATCTTTTTTGTCTTTATGTTATCAACCTCTCTCTGGTGCTCAGGAAAAAGATATAAAAACATGATCTTGGAACGGCTCGAAACGCTAGTGCTTCGAATGCGATATAATATTGAGGAACAAAAACAATTCAGCGCCCGCAAAAGCTGGTTTAGCGTCGGCAAAAGCAGAACATTAAAATCACTACCGTTACAAGCACGCGAAGTGGAATACGAGTTAACTCAAATTCTTGAATCGTTGCGTAAGCCAAGCCTTTTAAGCGCAGACATTATTTTTATATTCGACGAAATCGATAAGCTGTCAGAGCATAGTTTATATGAAAATGAAAGCGACAGAAAAACATCTAATGCGAATAGCAAATTAAACTCAAGCGAAAAACTGAATCGAATAAATGATTTATTCGGCTCAATTAAATATTTTATCACCACCGCGCATGCCCGCTTCTTTATTATTACGGGGCGAGAGACGCTTGACAGCTACTATTCGGAAAAAGGCAGTGCAAATTCACTGTATGAAAGTTTATTTGATCAAGTATTTGAAATACCAAGTTTGCTAACTGACCCAATCGACTCATCCGGCGATGCCAATCAAAACAGCGCAGATTCGAAACTTCGGTTAACGAGAAGAATTGAAGAGTATGTTTGTGTTCGTTTAGGCAATAATAACGCTTCAGAACCTAAGCCGGTTCGCAGCTTGAACGAATATTATCGCGCACTCATCACCAAAGCGAGCAATGACCAAGAAAAAACGAAAACGGCACGCGCCACGGTACATGTCCTCAGAAATTTTATTTATTATCTGGCATTTCACTCCTGGGGAAACCCAAAACGTTTGGCGGCCATTTTTGCTAACTTCACTTACCCCTCAAAACCCGATGAAAATTTAAACCCCATTGCCATACACGTGAATGATGACGATAATACTGAGGAAAAATACTGGTTATACTTTAGTTTTGACCAGCAACGCAGCTTTATTTTAGCGGGAAATATATTTACGCTATTTCAACATCAATTAAGTCGTGAAGTGTCCCGTATCGGCGATAAACTAACCGTTTCAGCGTTATCCTCGTTGCAGTTCATACTTAAACTCCACCCCTTTGGTTTTACTCGAGAATCCCTCTTTAGAATGTCAGAAGCCATTAATATACATCGGGCACCTGAACTGAATGTTATTGTGGATGATTTATTAAGCCATGTTTTTAAATCTTATATCCGGCGTGTCCGTAATGGTACATATCGCTATCGGTTTAATGAGGGATTCGAACAGGAACTCCGATATATAACCCATGTAAGCGACCTGGAATCAGCGTCTTATAACTTTTCGCTTGATGCAATGAACCGGGTAAAAAATCACTTTGACAACGATCTTGTCATAGCAAAAGAGCAGGCGTGTAACAGCATCGCTATTAAAGCGCATATTACCTTAGGCGACATGAACGCCATAGAACAGTCGTACAATGCTGCGTCAAGGCATTATTCGTCCGCTATAGGCATGTTAACAAGCATGATAAAAAATGAAACAGGATATCTAGAAAAGCCTGGCGCGGCCAGAATATCTCCACATGCACTTCGATGGTCAGAAATCGAATTAATCATGTTATACGCGGAAGCAATGCTTAAGTACGGTGACTTGGAAGAGCACAGACAAAATTACAACAAAGCTGCGGGTATTTACACTCAAGCTAACCAAGTCATCGAAGATGTTTATTTAAATAAGAGTGAAAAAGAAAACAATGACGACCCTGTAAAATCTGGAGATTCAAAATGGGACATCATCAAACAAACATATTGGGCAAACGAGTTCTTGTCATTGAAGCGTAGCCCCTCGACAATTAGTCTGCCTAATGGTGATCAAGATTCTGTGGATGACACTAAAAAGCCACCGCCAATACTGTTTCATGAAAACGATCCCAGGTTTTATTTCAGGCGCGCAAATTTATCTTTCTATTTAGGTTGGTCAGAATTAAATAACGCAATCATTGATTACGCGAAAGCAATATTTTACTCACGGAAGATGCTATCATTGCCAACAGAACAATTACCCAATGAACGGCGTGATTATCTGGAAGCCTCAGCGTTAGTGGCCATTGTGGAGGCAACGCTAACTCAAAAAGCGGTGATTTTTCTAGAGAATGTAGCCAGCAAGGATTGCCAAGAAGAAAATTCTGACACTGCATCGTTGTACCGCTTTTTGAAAGCTGAATTGTACGAATTCATTAAAACCGAAAACTTTACACCAACAAACTTTAAAATCTCAAACAATCAAAATAGTGATGAGAAAAAGAAAAGGCTGCACGACTATTTTAAAGGTCAGTTTGAAGGTCCGGATAATTTCACGTTGGTTGATTTTTTGGAAAAAGCTGCTCAGCTTTACGATGACAACAATCTATATATTAGCTCAACGTTGACTAATATAAAAATAATTAGTTATTTATATATGCTATTAGATTGTTTTACGAAAGAATATTTTGAAAATAGCAGTAAGGATTTTAACAAAGCATTACTAGATAGCATATTCTCTACCATAGATAAAGCAACAGTCAACGCCATAAAAAGCATCGGTCTCGCCCGGCAAGTAGAGTCCTCACAATTTATTAAAACGTTGGTTATCCGTGATTTCAAGCTGGAATCGAACCAAAAAAACAACGATGACAACTTGTTGCCTCAACTGTTTGATCTGCTTGATCCAAACGCAACGCACGGCGCGCAAGCTTTCCCCAGCGAGGATGAAATTTTTTGGCAGCACTCAATATGGGGGAATAAATTAGTATCCGTTTTATATTGGGGCGATTATATTCGTTCAAAAATAGGTCACGAGTACAAAAGTAAATTTAAGAATGAGTTTAATCCATCAACACTCCCAACCCTATCGATACGATCAAGTATTTTGATGCGGTGGGTTTATGCCAGAAAATTATTTAGTACGGAAATTGATAAAAAATTTTATGAGAATACTATCCAGCGCGCCGGACAGCCTGCTGCGCTATCAACACTAGGCAAGGAATTTATCGATAAACTAACATGCTTTGATAGTGAGGCAAATACGGATACATGGGTTACTGCCTACAAAATTGCGAGAACATTGTATTTTGTACTGCTCGATATTCGACTAATATCAAGGAAAAACCTGGACTTGATTTTCCCTATCATGACTCAAGTGCTTTATGTATATTGGAGACTGTTAACTTACATAATAAAAGTAATAGTGGATAACGCTGCTGAAAAGAAAGATAATGGCTCAAGCGACGACATTACATCTATTCGCGATGCGAGCATATTAGTCCAATCAAAGTTTCTTGATTTAGAAAGGAAATACGGTGGCGGCGAAACAATCGCACCCTCTCATTTTGACTTTGAGTATATTGCAGTTAAGATTCAGGTTCTGCTCAAAGAGGCAGTAAGCTTAGTTGATCAAACCAGCCGTATTCGTACCAACATTCTTCAACAAAAATACTTTGCGCATGACGACCACAGTGACCCAGAATTTCGAATGGACTGGACCTTGGCGAACATGATTGCTCCATCTGCGAAATGCATGCTGGCGAATGTCAATCAGTCATACGCAAAGATCAAGGCTACGTTGGACACAATAAATGAATCTCGAAATAATTCTGAAAAATCATAAGGATAAATAAAATTAAAACCGTATGTGTCCTATTTTATTCATGGCACCACCAGAAAGCAGGCGCTTTTAGGCGAGGCGAAATGACGCGTAATAGTTGTTTTATTGTAAGAAATTTCAACGCCGTTATGAATGAAATAGGGTGTGCAATTTACATCGAAACCTTAAACGCTTTGGGTGTATATTGTGACCTTGTGTTCCGTCGCTTTTTCCGGAGGATTCAGCTTTGCGCGTTGACCGCCCCGATGGAACGCCCGATTCCGCTGTCAAGGCACCGCTTCAGGCGGAGCTGTTCGGCTGACGCGACAACAAGCATTTCAATCAAATTGCTGCAACTCTGACGGAGCGGCAGAGATTCTGTTGGCTTGAAGGCAAGCATTGGATGGAAATGGGTGAAAAACCTGGGATTAAGGATGGTTGTTTGGAGGCGGTGGATTCCTGGAGAAAGGGCCTTTATACTGCCTATATTGTGAGTTAAAAATGTGATTTGGTCCAAAATCATCAAGACTTTCGCCAATGACCAAAATAGACATCGAGAGGATAGGCTGCAGGGTAGTGTGGTCATAGCCATGGAATTAAGGAATGTGTTAACCATCATCAGCACACTAATCCTAAAACGTTAAATTATACTTCATGCAATATAAATCACGGGTTAGTAAATTTTAACAAGGGGTGGAGGAAATTCAAGTGAAGCCGTGCGTGGTACGGACTCTACTTGGCTTTGCATTACGCGGGGTGATTTGAGCGAAGACACAAGTAAAGACATCAGCGGCAAGAAAGAATATTCGGTATCGTCGAAATTCACGTTAAATTTGAAATTGGTTGTTATTAGACCAAAAATATGGTCACGAGCGGCCAGTTGGGCACTGCTATTGACTGAAAAGCAACAAAATAGCACTCGGATTTTGCCATATTATTCTGGAGTCATGCGCTTCATCGGGCAGGCTGTGAATCGTTTTGGGTGTTAAAAATATGCAATATTACCATTGTAGCGTTATTAATGCTGGATAGCTGTTTGCAAATTGCGCTTGGTTGCGTATTATGTTGAGACCTTTATAACGGCTACTCAGGGACTTATTCAACGACTTAGTGTTCACGACTTATGCTTACTATTAAGGCATAAGTGGTAAGTTTAAGTGGTGATAGTTAACACTTAACTATCAACTGAACGGGAATCAATAAAATGAAGAGGGTTGCATGAAAAAGCGAAGCGAGCAGAATTATCAGGAGCAAAACTTTACTGAGCGAAACCACTGTGACCAATGCTGCGACGGTCTGAATATGCGGGATTCGAGTGTCAATAAAGATGCTCAACGTGACGATAATCACATTCTATTGCGTAGCGTGGTTGTGGTTAAGACTGGTTTAGCGGCGGGATTAGGAATAAGCGCATTGATGTGGTTTAACACGGTGCAAGCCGCTGGTTTTGCCATTATAGAGCACAGTGCCAGCGGCATGGGAAACGCCTTTGCGGGCGGTGGCGCTATTGCTGAAGATGCCAGTACGATTTATTTTAATCCCGCCGGCATGACTCGGTTGCAGGGCAGGCAACTAAGCGGTGCCGGCCATTTGATTGTGCCATCGTCGAAGTTTTCAAATAATGGTTCCACAACCTCGGCAGCAACGGGTAATCAAGTCCTGTTAGGTGATGAGGATGATGGTGCTAAAAATGCCTTTGTACCTAACTTCTATTATGTGCAGGATATTAATCAACAATGGAAATTTGGCCTTGGTATTAATGCTCCTTTCGGCCTGGAGATTGAATACGATGATGATTGGGTCGGTCGTTATCATGCCGTTAAGTCGGCGATGCTATCCCTTAATATCAACCCCAGTCTGGCTGTCAAAATTAATTCGCAATTATCCCTGGGTTTTGGCGTTAGCGCGCAATATATCGATGTGGAATTGAGCAACGCAATTGATATGGGCTCGGTCTGTTTTGCGCAAGAACTTAGCAATGCCATTCCTTCAGGAACCTGCAATGCATTGAATTCTGGTCCGCAGCAAAACGATGGTTTTAGTGAAGTCTCCGGTGACAGCTGGGATTACGGTTACAACGTTGGTTTGTTGTATGAGTTTTCCCCGACTTCAAGGCTGGGTTTCCATTATCGTTCCTCCATCGAACACCGCCTTGAAGGCGATGCAGACTTTACCGTGCCGGGATCATTGACGTTCCTGACACAAACTGGCGCGTTTACCGATACCAGTGTAACAGCCAATATCGATTTGCCCGATAGTATTTCCCTCAGTTATTTTCAGGAGTTGACGCCAAAATTTGCTCTGATGTTTGACTGGACTGTCACTAAGTGGAGTAAATTTCAAGAATTAAGGGTGAAATTTGATCCTGTGTTGCCAATTGGACACCCCGATGGGGTGACGACAGAAGACTGGGATGATAGTAACCGTATTTCCGTGGGGCTCAATTATAAACTGGATAGTACTCGCATGCTGCGATTTGGTTTAGCGCATGATCAGACACCAGTGCCCAGTGCTGAACGGCGCACACCGCGTTTACCCGGGGATGACCGAACCTGGGTCTCAGTTGGATTTAATCTTAAACCGGCCAAAAACATCAGTTTGGATTTTGGTTATGCCCATTTGTTTATTACGGATGCCGACATTAACAATGAGTTTGAAAGCAGTGTACCGACATTAGAGCATACGCTGTCCGGTTCTTACGATGCCACGGTCGATATTTTCAGCGCACAACTTAATTGGAACTTTTAAGCGTATGGATAAAAAAACAACTTAAGGAGATAAGGATAATGCGACGACACTCTTTGGGCTTGGTGTTACCGTTTGTTTTGATATTAATCGGTTGTGACAGCGACAAAAACACCGATACTCAGGATAATATCACTCAAGTGGGTTTTTTTGCTAAATTTAGTCCCAGTGACCGCATTATTCCGTTTCCGAACAACGCGCTATTTCGGGGCAGTGTCGACGGAACGATTAATATTCCGATCAACGCAGATACATCGGGCGGTGAAACCGCCACGATTGAAGCCATGAATGCTCAGGATGGTTTTTCCACTGTTGCGCCAATATCGACAACTTTTTCTGGCGCTATCAATGCCGCATCGCTCATACCCGGTTCCACAGTGCGTGTGTTCGAGGTCGCCTTAAGTGGTGTTGCAGGTGCTGTCGTGGCAATAAACCGTGAACTGGAAGGGTTAGCCGCCGATAAGGCGAACATCGCAACGGCCGAATATGCCGTGAGTTTGTCCCCCCTTGATACCAGCCAATCAACTCTGGTGATTTCGCCATTAAGGCCATTGAGTCAAGGTACTTCTTATCTGATCGCGTTATCTAAGGGTATCAGCAGCGTTAGTGGAGATAACGCTACGGCGGATTTAATCTATGGCTTCACGAAATCCCGCGTTTCACTGCTTTCGGTCAAGCCGCCAATCAGCGTGGACGATATCGAGTTTGCGGCTTTAAAATCCTTTGGCGATGAAAACAAAGATGGAGTCATTGATGGCATTGACTTAACCACCCATTTGGCAACCGTTGATAGTCTGGATGATTTGCGCGAGGCGACGGATTTGGCAGAGCAACGCATTGAGGCGTTTACGGTCACCGATGATAGCAGTGCTACCATTACAGATCTTACCAAGAACGATATTATTCTTAGCTGGTCGTTCACCACGCAAACCATCGGTGCGGTATTAACAGAACTGCGTGCCGATCTGGCGGCCGCAACGCCGCCTGTTTCAAGTTTTGTTGATGGCGCCGTTGATATTAGTCCATTGGGGTTGACCGGCGTGGGTACAGTCGCTGATTTTTATAAAGGTTCCCTTCGCGTGCCTTATTACCTAAGTGATGGTGATATCAGCGATGCTAAAAACCCCTTGACCGGTTTTTGGGAAGGCATTGTATTAGCCACTGGAAATAGAGTGCCGGATTTGCAATCCACCCAAAACATCCCCATTCTGCTCTCTGTACCAAAAACCGCCAAACCAGCAAACGGCTGGCCCACCGTGATTTTTCAGCATGGCATCACCCGGGACCGCAGTCTGTTGTTTGGCGTTGCGGACTATCTGGCCGCTGCGGGGTATGCTGCCATATCCATTGATTTGCCATTGCATGGCATTATGGATGCGGGTCAACGCGCCATATTGGGTGTTGATAACACGACGGAACGCACCTTTGGCTTGGACGTAGTGACTCAGAACGCCGAGGGCAATGTGACCGCCCAGCAGCCTGATGGCATCGCAGATTCGTCCGGCCTTCATTTCATTAATCTAAGCAGTTTACGTACTACCAGAGACAATACACGGCAGGGAGCAGCGGATTTATTTGCATTACGTTTTGCCCTGGAAAATATGGACTATGACAATATCGACAACGGCGTGGACTTTAACACCAGTAACCTTCGGTTTATCGGGTATTCTTTGGGTGCAATGATTGGTACCTTGTTTATCGCATTGGAAGATGATATTGATGCCGCTGTTTTGGCCATGCC
This sequence comes from Gammaproteobacteria bacterium, assembly GCA_013152545.1. Lineage (GTDB taxonomy): Bacteria > Pseudomonadota > Gammaproteobacteria > SZUA-152 > SZUA-152 > JAADGF01. Next base: position 170,932 of record JAADGF010000116.1, on the reverse strand, counting down.
CGGCGGTGGTATACCGAAACTGTTGGATGGTTCCGCTGCCTTTGGTGCCAGCATTGCAGCGGGGTTGGCCAGTAACGGTATTATTAAGGGCACGGCTGACTATGAGCGCTTTATGGCATCCGCTCAACTGGTAATGGATTCTGGTGATCCCATTAATTATACGGGCACCTTGGCAGCATCTGACAAAGGGTTGTTGGTGCTGGAAGTGGTTGGTGATGGTACGGCGAATTATTTGCCGGATTTGGTTGTTCCGAACAAAGTACCTGATGACGTTGATAATAGTGGTACCATTCCGGCGCCTTTGTCGGGCACGGACCCCTTCGCGGCATTATTAGGTACTCAAAAGATCAGTGCACCGTTAGACGATGGTGGCATTGCTATTAAAGCCTGGGTGCGTTTTGTAAAAGGGCATCATGGTTCTCTGGTGAGTCCTGCAAATAAAGATGGTGAGGCAGATCCTGTTTCAGCCGTTGTTTATAATGAAATGGCGAATCAAATAACAAGCTTCTTAAACTCTTTAGGTACTCAGGTCATTGTTAATGAGGATGGCTCGCTGGATATCATTGAGGCTCAGTGAAAGTGACTACGGATATGCTTAGCGAGAAGAAAGGTTTTATTTTATGTAATAACTATAGGCCGCGTTTTTCGTTTGTCCTTTTGACGTTTGCTTATTGATGTTTGATAACAAGTGGCGAGCAATCGCGCGGCCGTTTGTTTTCTGTCCACCCACCCGGTCAATTTTCAGTTGAGATTTTTTGCTGATCTGTCCTGGGTGTTTCTGATGAAAGCTGTTTCAGCCAACCTGCGTAGTCTGGCGGTAACTGGTTTAGTTCAGTATTTTCGGTGTTGGATTTAAGTTGTAAATCGTTAATTCTTTGCATTCGCGATTCGATGGCCGGGTGAGTATTGAAAAATTCCGGCTGATAGACCGTGCCTTGTTCCTGTTGCAATAGTTTAAATAGATCGTTGGCACCATTGACATGACCGTATATTTGCTGCATGGCGAGCAGGGCAGTCGCGTCGGCCTGTTTTTCATGTTCGCGTGAAAACTGTAGTTGTGACAGTAAGCCAGCATTACCTGCGTACTGCCCCAGAAGATCATTACCCAAAGAAGCGCTAAAAATGGATGCCACCAAGCCTAATACAATGCCTCGTCCTAAACTTCGAATAGGGTGACGGTGTTTTATGTGGGCGATTTCATGGGCCATTACCATGGCGAGTGCATTTTCATTGGGTACTTTTTCCAGTAAGCCTTGAAAAAACATTACATGGCCGCCCAGAGTGGCAAATGCGTTAACACTATCCTGATTAACAACATGTACCTTAATGTTCATTTCTTCTGGCAATTGCTGTGCAATTACTATTTTGTCAGCCAGTGTTTGCAGGTACTGTTGCAAGGGGGTATCAGCATTGGTTGTTGTGAAGACACCAAAAGAGGCGTTGGCTTCTATGCTATATGGAATATAATGGGATAGTTTGTCAGCAAAAAAACTTAACGCGAGGATTAACGCAATAATGACCCCGAATACACCCAGGCTGAGTAAAAAAAACTCTTTTAATGGGTGTGTTTTGGTAACATTAATGCCTTCAGGTATTTCGGGGTTTGAATAGTCCAATAGCAAGACCTGATATGAAGTACCTTAAGTTAAAATTAGTTAAAATTAGTCAAAAAATGCGGTGCCATATGCTAATACTTCCACTGATCCAATAGCATTTTTGCGGCCCTTGTAAATGCTCGATGTTTCCAGCTTAACATTAAAAATATGGGTTGCGCCAACACCGTGGGCTTCCTGTTTCATTCTTAATATTGCTTCGCGCCTGGCGCGATCCATCAATGACTCATAGGATACAACACGACCGCCGACAATATTACGCAAGCCGGCCAAAAAACGCTTAAAAAAGTCCACGGAAATGACAACATTACCCGCGACCAGTTGCGTATGTTTGGGTTGTAGCGCCGGGTCGGGTAATTTGGTTGCGATGGCGGGTATATTTCGGAATTGGGTTTCACGTTCACGTATGGAACGATAATGTCGAATTTCCGTAAACCGGCCAAAACCATATCCCAGCGCCAACAGGATCAACAGGATTGTTACATCGATCATAGTGTTACTCCAAGATGACGGCTGTACCGTAAGCAAATAATTCAGCAGCCCCCGCCGCAACGCTTGATGTGGAAAAGCGAATATTTAACACGGCATTTGCACCCACCGCTGTGGCTTGTTCTACCATGCGGTCCATGGCTTCCTGCCGAGACTCCTGCAAAAGTTCAGTATATCCCTTGAGCTCACCCCCGAAAATATTTTTTAGACTGGCCATAATGTCGCGTCCGACATGTTTGGCTCTTACCGAACTGCCTTGTACTAAGCCAAAATGCTTTTGTATCCGCTTGCCGGGTACGATTTCGAGGTTTGTTACTAACACTATAGGTCTCCTTTATGGTCGATTAATTGGAATGTGGACATCAGATATAAAGAAAACATGGCTGGTTATTTGAATGTATTATCCTAACACAGGTTACCACCCCCGAGTCCTAGCGAAATTCATGCCGTTTCGCCTTATTATTTGAGAATATCGACAGATTAAAGCGAAACGAGTACATGTTAAATCATTGCCACATATCGCGTTTGAAGTGGACTCTTTCTGCATTGATATTCAAAACAAGAGAGCTAAAAGGTAAAAAAAGTGATTATTGAACCCAATATAAGTCTTTTACCTTCAGCGTCCTAGTCGCTCTCGCGACGATTCAACTGATGTGTTAGGTTGAAAGTCGTATTTATTGAGGACGGCGGCGGGCTTGTGGAATTACTGTAATATGATAAAACCAATTAAGCGCCTGAGTCACTCAAAAACCTGTTTTCCCCTAATGAGGTGCTAACAATATGCCGACTATAATTCCCGTACCACCCTGAATCCTATAAAAATACTCTTAAATTCTGGGTCATTAGCAGCTCGATAGGCTGACCGTAAGTGGCGCGGATAACCACTCCAGGAGCCACCGCGCAATACACGCGTTAGTTCACTGCAAGGTGTGGTCGCTACATCATCATCGACTAAATCGTCATTGATCAAATCAATAAAGGCATTGTCAATCCAGGCACTTCCATTCGACGGTGCACCATGGTAGCTGTTATGCCAACAGTCTTCGGTCCATTCGAATAAATTGCCGTGCATATCATATAAGCCCCATGCATTGGCTTTGAATGTGCCCACTGCAGTGGTTTTGCCGCGATATAATGGACCAATAGGGCAGTCACCATAGGGCGAGCGACCGTGGTAGTTCGCTTCGTCTGTGCTGATACAACCACCAGTGCTAAACGGTGTTGTGGTGCCCGCACGAGCCGCATATTCCCATTCCGCTTCAGTGGGTAGCCAGTATTTTTTCCCCGTTTGTTGAGTTAGCCAGGTTATATAGTTTTGAGCGTCGTACCAGCTTATATTAAAGACAGGTGTTGTGGTTCGGCCCCAGTGGTCTGAGCCCCAGCCCTTGTCACTGGGTTTGGCATAGTGGCTTGCATTAACGAAGGCATCATATTCTTCAAAAGTAATTTCATACTGACTAATGGCAAACGGTTTGCTGATGATAACGGGGTGTTGTGGACTTTCAAACTGACGTCGAGCAGGTTCGTTTAAGGGGGAGCCCATTAAAAACTGCCCAGGTGGGAGAGCTACCATGACCGGCCCGCTACCTGAAATGCGCATTGGGTCTTGAAAGGTGGATAAAGGTGGGTAAATTATTCGTTGTTGTGTGGAGCAAGCCACTGATAAATAAAAAATAAAAAAAACCATGAAGCAAGTACATTTACCTGATAAGTCTGCTTTTAATGGTCTTTTCATTTTAAGTCATTTGTTACTAACTTTGATTGTTGACAGCGTAACAACGCTTTGGCGTGTGATCAAGGCGATACTCATAAATAACGATTTAGGTGTAACGTTTGGCTGATGTTGCTGCTGCTGTTGTTCATTCAGGCAAGGGGTGCGCTTGAGAACCTGAAAAAAAGAGTGGGTGCCGCTCTAAGTGAAGCCTGTCGGCGAATAAAGTGGCGGGCAATGCCGAATTTGTGCGGAAAGTTGCCTCCCGATACCGATACCATTAACTAGACCACGGAGATTGATATCACCCTGGCTTTTATCCGCCAGAGCGGTTTGAGTTTAATTCTTGATGTGTTGAAACTTGCGAGTAAATTTCCTGCTGAATCAACGAAATTTATTGAAATACGCAGCAAATTTGACGCGTGGGTCTGAGCAGCAAGTGAGGTTAAAAATTATCGTCAACAGCAGGGTATTGAATGAAATCATATGGCTAACCGTTGAGCACTTAAGTTATATTAAGTTATCGACGCCTCTTTTTATTGGTACTACCGTTGGTCAATTTAATTTCACTGGAATACCCTGAATTATCGGGGTCATAAACCGCGTATTGTACGTGTGGTGTGTGTGATAAATCACTTAACCTATTAATTTTAAATAAAATTTCATGGCCTGGGTGGCTGTTTTCGCTACTTAGCGCTAATGATGTTTTGTCATTGGACGTGCATCCTACAAATAATGCAATTGGAAACATAATAATAATAAACATTTCAACAGCACGTTCTTTTTTCTGGTTCATCGTCTGTTCTCCTCGTTAAAATAGTCTGGGTAAAATATTTGGCTTAGTGACTATTTAACAGGAGCAATCGGCGCGCAGGCAGGCTGCAATCTGGAAATATACCAATAAATTATGACAAATTATGACGAAAGCGCAGACATCCTAATTTGAGGGTTTGTTTCGATAGCTTTCGTTGTCCACTGTGTTTTGTCATCAGTAGGAGAGGAGGGCGAGGGACGTTGAATCTGGCTGTATCCTAATGAAGGTATATCTACAGACAACTTTTGTCGCATTTATTCAATACAATCAATTGAGCGTTTGCTATAAGTATTTTGAATAGAATTTAATGAATGATAGGGTTTAAATAATGAATAATATGAAGTTTAAATACACCATCCTTTATGTAAAAGACGTCGCAGAAACACTCCGTTTTTTTAATAGAGCCTTTGGGTTCAAGCAGGCAATGCTTCATGAAAGCGGTGACTATGGCGAGCTTGATACGGGTTCTACAACACTTTCTTTTTCGTCGCTGAAATTGATGACTGATATGGGGAAGACTCCGGGTCGGGCTAATTCATCTAAACCCACATTTGAAATTGCATTTGAGACAGACAATGTCCCTGCGGCGCTTGCCAAAGCTTTAAAGGCAGGAGCAACGTTCGTACAAGGCGTCGAAGATATGCCATGGGGACAAACTACGGCTTATATCTCGGACAGTAATGGGTTTCTGATAGAAATTTGCACACCGGTAAGGGTTCAATCATAGTTTTTTCAATCATAGCCCTTGTCGTTAAGTTGATAGATAATATCGGGAGTGCTTCGTAACGTTGAGGGGCTAATGTCGAACCACCGTTTGAATTCTCTGTTCATGTGCGATTGATCGGCGTATCCGAACATATTGGCAATTTCGACAAGGGGAATGGGCTTCAGTACTGCTCGTGCGGTTCGTCTAATGCGGGCCAGCATCATCCAATAGACAGGTGGTCTTCCTGTTTCCCGGATTAGCAGCCTTTGCAAGCTCCTTTGACTGACCCCGGCTTGTTTCGCCGCGTGAGCGATAGAGACTACATCTGAAGCCAAGCAGCCAAGTGCGTCCTCAACCGAATGTTTCCTATGCGTAAAAGTATATAATCGACAAGTAAGCTCACTGATATCGGTGTAATGATTCGGAATAGCTTCGAGCAGTTCCTTTTCCGCTATGCGCACACCAGGCTTGATTCGAAACCCAATCATGATAGAACCGGCCTTCAATGAAACCACTTTTGCTTGGTCGTACAACGAAGATACAAACCACTGCGGTTTTTCGCTCATTGTCAATTTCATTATAAGATCACGGCATCCATCTGGCACAATAATCGTAGTGGTATCAGACTTAGGTTCTGATTTCCATATGGTTAATAGGTTTTCAATCATAACGAACTCTTCGTCAGTGCGCCTAACTTGTTTGTAGTTGCACCGTAGCAGCAATAAATAACATAGAAAAGCCGGACCGTTCAAATAAAACGATTAAATTTGTTAGTCTATTAGGCGATCCTTTATTATACTTGTTGAAAACCTAGCAACATCTTTTTAGTTTAGTGTACCCTTAGATGGGTGTGTAATCGATGGGGTATAGCGGATATATCCAAACCGTCCTATTAAATGACTTACACGCCTGTCCCGTTATTGGAGATTATCGATGTTAGGAAACAAATTTGTTTGTCTGTGTATTCATAAAACTGTTTTAATTTGTGTTCTATTATTCAGCTTTCAATGTGCGGTAAACGCTGCGATTGTTTCAACCCCCGATTTGATAGCACATCAGGGGGCGGAAAGTAAAAAGCAAGAACTCATAGAACTGTTAAAACGAGAGTTAAAACAAGAACATGTACAGTCCAGGTTGATTGAACTAGGTGTTGATCCTGAGAATGCATTGCAGAGAGTTGATAATCTCACTGCGGACGAAGTCCAGCAACTGGCGAGTCAGATGGATGAACTTCCTGCTGGCAGTGGCGTGGTAGGGACTGTCGCTTTTGTGTTTGTTGTCTTATTGATAACGGATATCCTTGGTTATACTGATATTTTCCCGTTTGTTAAAAAAACAGTTCATTAGTTTATTTGTTAATCTTAATGTAGGTGTTTCCTTCTAAGCTGATCAAATTGCTTGTTGCGATGGTTTAACCAGGGTAGTTCTTACTGAGGATGGTTTTTTCCCGACAGATAACATGCAGAGTTCGCTCTATCTTTCTGGTAGTTGGTGGATTTTGCCTGTTGTCGGCTTGTACGGCAACATTGGAAATTAATGCATTACGGAAAACACATCCGTCATTTAATGCAGAGATCAATGGACCGGCTGTTCCTTTTTTTGCACAACGGGACTACCAATGTGGGCCCGCTGCCCTGGCGATGGTGTTGGCTTGGTCTGGCATAGATGTGTCGCCAGACGAATTAGTACCACTGGTTTATTTGCCTCAGCGGCAAGGCAGCTTGCAGCTTGAAATTGTCAGCGCCAGTCGTCAATTTGACCGCATACCCCATATTTTAACACCTTCATTTAGTTCGCTAATTGCAGAACTACAAGTGGGACATCCTGTTATTGTGCTACAAAACTTGGGGCTAAGTTGGTATCCCAATTGGCATTATGCGGTAGTCATCGGAATTGATTTAAGCACGAATAGTATTTTTTTACACTCAGGGACCACCGAGCGTTATGTTGTGAACCTTGAAACCTTTGAACGTACCTGGGCGCGGTCAGAAAAATGGGCGTTAGTGGTGTTGCCGCCTGAGAAACTACCCGCGACGGCTCGAGTGGCTGAATACATGAAGTCTGTTGCTTATTTCGATCGCAACGAAAAACTACACATTGCCGAACAGGCTTATAAAGCGGCGCTGAAACGTTGGCCGCATGACATTATGGCAAATATGGCGTTGGCTAATTTTTATTACAATAGCAAAAATCTGAACGCAGCAAAATTATTGTATCAAGCGGTTATTGCTCATCGCCCCGAGTATTCACCGGCTCATAATAATCTGGCGCAAGTATTTTTTGAGCAGTCTAATATAGACAAGGCGTTGTTGCATGCAAAACAGGCGGTGAATTTGGGTGGGTCATTTGTCGATAAGTATCGTGAAACTTTACAGGAAATTATGACCTCACGCTGATCGGCTGTCTATACCCGCAGCGATTGAGATTTAGATCTAATTGCACGCCCTATTTTCCTCTATTGCTACAAACGCCACGGGTATATACTGACGGATAGCCAATCATTTATTATTACGCCTTCTCGGTGGAATTAACAGGTGTTATGCCTGGCATATTGAAACGGCTCTAAGTGTTAACAACTAAGTATTGACAACGTAAGTATTGACAACGTAAGTATTGACAACTAACTGGCAATGGGTAATGCCACGGTAAATATGACTCCTGAATTGTCTGGTTTATTTGTTGCTGTTACTGTTCCACTGTGAAACTCGGTAATTAATCTGACAATATAAAGACCTAAGCCCAAATGAGGTTGTTCGCCGCGTTTTTCACGTAATGAAACCATTGAGTCAAACAGATTGTTTTTCATTTTTTCGGGTAACAAAGGACCATCATTAATGACGTGTAATTGTACAATTGACTTCGTTGCTTGTAATTGTATGATGATTGGGGTTTCCGGTATGGCAAAATCCATGGCGTTGGCGATCAATTTGTCGAGCATTTGCGCAATTAAGTCCGGCACCCCATGAATGATAATTGGCTGTTGTATCGTATGGTGTACGTTCAGCGTTAATGTCACATTTTTATGGGCAATCTGGTAACCATCAATGCAACTGGAAACCACCTTGGCCAAATCAAAATCAATGCTATCTTCAGTTTGTATAGTTTGCTCTAAGCGGGTTGCTTCGCTCATACGAGTTAATATATTACTCAGTCGTTCAACACCTTCTTTGGCGCGCTGGCTGTAAGCTTTATGCTCGTCATCCAGCATTGCAGAATCCAAATTCTCCAGAGACGAACGTACCACGGTAATGGGTGTTCGCAGTTCGTGTGATAATTTACTGGCCATTGTTTCGAGGTAGCGATTATATTCTGCTAGTCTGTTCAGCATGTTTGCGATACTGCGCGATAAATCACCTATTTCATCCGAAGCTTTTGAGGGTTTTACATGCCCAATGACTCGGCCATCGCTACCAATGGAACTGTCTGCGCTATCTCGCAACTGGCGGACTCGAATGGATAGTCGTGTTGCAAAAATAAAGACTGTAAGCGCCGCGACAGCCATTGCGAGCATACTTAGGTTTATTAAAATTTCCACTGCACGGTTTTGTAAAATCAGTATGCTATTTGACGTTTCCTCTATTGCTACACTACCTACCACGGTGTTTGAATCGGTCACAGGATAAGTTGCGGTTAAAATGTTTACGCGTTCGTCCGGTGTTTGACGCCATCGGGTAGCGGGATTTCCCTGTAGCGCTTGTTCCACTTCTGGTGTGTTTAGCTCTGATGCGGTTGATAAGTCATCGTGGAATTCTTTCGGGGGTTCTTGTAGCACGCTACGATAAATTGCCCGCACGATAGCGCTGAACAGATTACCGTTTGCGTTTGGTTTGAACTCCATTTCATAAATATCTTTGCCGCTATCTTTCAAACTGCCGTTTAATGCAATTACTTTGGCGCTTTTATCTGTTACCCAAATACGGGACCCAGCGCGGTGCAGACGATTCAGTAAATCGTCAATTTTAGGGGAGGGAACGACAATGGTGCCAATATCTTGTATGTGCCGTGACCCTGTTGTGCGCACAATGGTATTTATTTTTCTGTTTTTGGTGTCATCAATATCCGCGATAGCAAATGCTAGCTTTCCGCCTAACATGAGCAAGGGGAGTTTTATTTCGATATTATAACCTTGTTGGGTTTTACGTATGAATCCGGTAATGCGGCGTTCTTCGAGTACATTCGTGGTTTTGCTGTTGGCGGTTGGTAACTGATAGCTTGTTAGTTTTCCCGCTTTGCGCGCTGATAAGATATAACGTACAAATTCACCATCGGCATTTTGCATTGCTATTTGCAAATGATCGCCATTGTCAATTCGAGCACCAGACAGTGAGCGGAACACGGTGTTGTTATCGCTTACTTGAAATAATACGTATAAAAATGGTTTAAAACTACCGATTTGAAATTGAAATGAAAGTGAGGAACTAGCCTGTGGTGTTTGTGCAGTGTCGACTTGGTCGCTAAATAGAAAAATTCGTTCCTTGTCATTTTGCCAATCATCAACATAACCATCAAGTTGAATTGGCGCGGCTAATGGCCGCACGTACAGGTGTTTGCTGTCTGTATCCGTTCCTGGGTTTGTTTTGGTAATGAATAAGTCTGGCTGATCACTTAGGATAGAGGCGACAATTCGAGCGCGATCGAGCAGTTGTGATTCTTGGCGTTCCTGTAAATACTGTTCCATCTCATTGATATACTGATAACCTACCCAGGGAATGATGAGCAACGACAGAGATACCAGCACCAGTTTGCTACGTATACTGAGCGAGAACGGATTGGCTGATCGCACTTTATCGAAAAAAGCACTAAATAACGGCATGTTGAACGCATTTAAGTGTCACAATCGTTGCCCAAATCCCTTAATGATGCGCCGGTCTTGAGGGGCTACTGGTTTTCCACCCAGCGATAACCCATACCGTATACTGTATCAATGTGATCAAATGAGCCATCCAGGGCTTGGAATTTTTTACGGATACGTTTTATATGCGACGTTATGGTGGCATCATCCACGACAATTTTGGCTTCTTGCATGAGCTGATCCCTGTTTTTAACATGGCCAGGATGTAGCACCAATGTGTGCACCATCCAGAACTCAGTCAAGGTTAAGTCAACGGCCTGATTTTTCCAATGAACACTAAAGCGGTTCATATCCATTGTTAAGCCATCGCGTTTTATTAAGGTTTCTTCTTGGGGAGGATGGTTTAATAGCTCCAAACGACGAAAAAATGCAGCAATACGGGCACATAAATTGGGAATACTGATATCTTTGGTGAGATAATCATCGGCACCTAACCGTAAGCCTGAAATAATGTCCAGATCACTGTCTCTGGCGGTTAAAAAAATGATTGGTAAGGTTGTGGAAATGGCGCGCACAGCCCTGCATACCTCAAAGCCGCCGTCGACTTCATTTTCCAGCCCGATATCCAGTAACACCAAATCGGGCAAACGGCGGGCAAAACCCTGCATAGCATCCTGGCGGTTGGCGTACATCTCAACTTTATAACCTTGTTTTCGCAGTGACGCGGCATAATTCTCTCGGATCGCCGGCTCGTCCTCTACGATGGCAATGTTTTTTGCCACGACAGCTCTCCTTTTAATATCAGTGGGTTACTTTGTATATTTAATTTGTTTTCTAATGATATTTCTTAATACACTAGCATACCTATGGCGCAAATGCCGGACTATTTTAGGTTTGCCATTATTCATCATAATTCATACCCATATTGCCATTTTTGACTTAATAATATGCTATATTCCCGGGCTTTAATAACACTTAAGGAATGACGGATTCTGGCGCACAGAGAGATGTAGGTGGGGTTTATATGTGTTTTTAGCGCTGTCATTGAAATGTAAGGAGAGGAGTAATTACAACTATGAGTATGTCGTCCAATCAAACGTTGGCAGCAGCAACAAAACCTTCAATTGTGCGTGATGCTTTACTGGGATTAATGGCGAGTGTCGGTGTGGGTTTGTTGACCTCTGCTGTTTTTGTTTTGGTGGTGTTGTTTTTCTAGAACAAGAGGCTCTTAATGGATAGCTGAATTCGTATACACGATTAGTGTTTCGTTGTGTAGCCGATAACCTGTTTTAAAATGTAAGCCAACGGGGTTTTTATATTGCTCATCTTTAGTCAGTATTACCCTCAAAATAGGCAAACCGTTTGTTGCTTGTGACTGAGGATTTATTAATTGTGGACTTAGAAGCAGAATGCAATGCTTTTAGTCGACCGGTAATGGCAATTCGATTTTCTTTTTCTTGTTGTTTACGTGGCAATTGCAGTATTAATTCTGGGTTATCCAAGGGCATATTGTTGTATAATAAAAATCCATTTTGTAGTTTTATTTTTTTCCCAGCTTTATTGTAGCTACCATTGACAACGTGCAGCCGTCCTTTCGCAATTATCTGTTGATTTCTGATATTGATAAACTGAAGGCTTCCTTTTACTTGCGCATTGAGGCCATAACCATGAAACCAGACATTGTCCCCAAATAGTATCTTTAGCTGACTATCTTCAATAGTACCCTCTCTGTTGTTTTGCAGAGTGGGATTGATTAAGCGGGATAAAAACTGGGGGGTATTATTATGAAGATTGTTGAGTCGAATGGTGGCTTTCGGTATGTTAACATAACCCGCAGTGCTAAAATGACTGATGTTGTTTTTTACTGAAATGCTGGGAGAGACCACTAACACCGCTTCTGGTCTACGCAATAGCGCAAAATTTTCGCCGGTTAACTCCAGTTGTGTTAATTTCAAACGATCAAAAGATCCCATGATGTAACCGGAGATATCTAAATTGCCTTGGCCAGAAATCGCCGAGCCCATCAATGAAAAACCTTGCCTTACATTGCCCCTACCTCTTAATTCTTTACTTTTTAGCCGCAGTTCCGTTAGCTCTATTCCCATCGGTTCGATATGCACTGAGTCAGTAAATAATTGTGTTACCAAGGTGTTGCCTGTAAATTTAATTTCGCCTTTTGAGCTGTTTAAGGTGGGTTTGCCTGTTGTCGGCCATTTAATATTGCGCCAATTGGTGGCGACATCTAGATTTTCTGGAAAGGGTTGGCTGGATGAATAATTCCATGTGCCCGTTGTGTTGATTAGTTGTTGGTGTTTTTTCAATCCGTTGTATGCTTTAATCGCAAATACGGCCCGTTGATTTTCAACATGGCTCTCAATATCCGTTGTCCAGCGTTTGTCGAATTCATCCGTAACATCCACGCTGCCTTTAACCTGCAAGTTATTCAGGGTACCATTTGCAACCAAAACACCCTGCATAATGTTGATGGGCCAGCGTGAGTCGATGGGTTTTGTTTCAATTAATTCTAATCTTATGGTGATATCCCAAACGGGGAGGCTAAAGGGGTTGGTTACAACGCCTTCTATAGCGGTTCTTGCAGGTGCATTGAGTTTCTGTAAAAAGCGCAGCTGACGACTCGTACCCACAATGGTGCCCTTACCAGATATGTTAAAGTCACCTACGGGTGTAAACAAGGATGATTCGGTATTCAGGTTAATAATATCATTAGAGGATATGCCAATATTGCCTGCCAATTGAAATTTTCCGTAATTAGACTCAAAATCGATTGCATTTATAAATAAATCTTGATGAGCATAAATCCGGCTTAAGCGAATATTGGAAAAATTATATAATGAACCATCAGTGCTAATAATTCGTAGCTGATTAATGAAGCCATTTTCTATTCTCGACACGATCGGTAACGCTGATCGGTTTGCAGCGGTGGTGTTGAAGTTTTTACTAATTCGGAGCGTGACAAGGTTGCTGTTAAGTTGCTCGATAAATAACTTATGTTGCAAAAGTTTTACAAAACTCCAGCTTATCGTCGCTTGGCTAAAATGTAGATGAAAGAGATTTGATTTTAGGCTGACATCACGTAAAGATACCGGACCGTTAAACGAGTGTCGCACTTCACCAATGGTTATCTGAAATTCGGGTTTGTCGAATCCCCGGTTAAAATACCACTGCAAGCCGGAAGCGGTGAAAAATACAAAGTAGAGACTGCCCATCGACACTAGCATAATGGCGAGTGTCGACAAGAATAATTTTCGTTTAATGGTTTTATTCACCCACTGATTTCCTTGGTATTATGTTATCAAAGATTAACAGAGTGTATCTCTGAAACAAGTTACCGCTATTTCCCTATGGTTGATTGTTCCGCTCAGCGTCACGGAGTCAATAACAATAAACAGAATTTTTTTGTTGCACCACATTATGGTGAAGAAAATAGAAAACCCGGAGCAAGTTGAATGAAAGTTATTATTGTTATTACAAACATCGTTATTACAAACATCGTCGCAGATGGACAGGCTCCTAGTGTCGTGTATTAACTAGAATGTAGATTTGTGCTACCCAAATTTGCTGCCACAAGATCCGTTGCCACCAGGCGTGGTTCGCCGGAATGTTGTCACTCTGCCAAGAATGACAACGCCGCAGCACCGAACGAGGGAAGTACGCCCTACGGGGAAAGTGCTACAATCTATTTGTGTGCTTGTTGCGCTTTCTCGTCTTTCTCGTTGTAGGGTCGGGTCATTGTGCTGTCTTCAAACGTGCGCCGAACAGCTGAGCTTTTAGCCCTATCTGTATTCTATTTAATACACACCCCTTTGGCATACGGCTAAAGTAGCCTAAGCAATATCGATTGCGGTAAATCAGTAGAATATAGTATAACGCCGACTTTGTCACGCAGACATAACTTGCCTAGTCTACTATCACAATTTCTCTCAGTAGTCAGTAGTCGATAAAGCTTCGTAAGGCGATATTACCGGAATTAGCGTCGTAGTTGATAAGGACTGTTACTTAATGAAATAAATCATAATGATTCCGGCGGCGAGTGTGAGGCTAATTAAGGTCATTAACGTAGTTAATAACCGCTGTCGTATTTCACCAACGGTTTGCTTTATGGATGCGTATAATTTCTTTTGCTCAGACGCATGATATTGGTTGATGCCTTCAATACCAAGGTCGAACATCGATAGGTTTTTGTATTTGACGGTTAATTCTTTCAGGCTATCATTATTAGTGTTGTCGCAATTTAACCATTGATCAGCCGCTTGCTCTCCCTGTTTCACGATATTTTCGATTAAATAATATTGACTGGATAAACGTTTGAGAGATTTAGTAATACCGGTTGCATTTCGTTCACTTATGCAGCAAAGCTTAACCAGTAAATTTGATAGGATGACCTTACTGTGGTTCGGTGGTTGGCCGGATTGTTTCCTCAGCTGTTTTTCAGCACCAAAGAAAAAGGCACAGGTAGCCAAGATAAGAAAGGTGCTTTCTGCGATTAATTGCTGATTAATGGATTCCAGCTGTGTTTGTGCAAAGCACTCAATGGCATTGCTGGTGTTTTCCGTGTCTGAGGCTAGCCTAAGGGCTATATTTGCGTTGTTCAACGGTTTGTTTCCTGGATTGCACGCGGCTATTGATTTTATTGTTGTTTGATATGCATACAGCGCACCAATTTTTTAAGCGGCTTGATGTTTGTGCTTTATACTGGAGTTTTTAAAGCATAAGGCTGAGCCCGGTTATTTTTTATCTACTGGGATTGTTGTCCGTCAATATGGACTGCTCAAAGGGTTTATGGGTTAGCTTAACGCTTGAGTGAAATTTGCATTGGCGGGATTATTGAAAGGATTGAGGGTGCTGCATCTGCAATGAATCGTTTTATTACCGTCGTAGCGAAAGATAACGCTCTTCGTTGTACTGGTTACATTATTAATTTCACGCAGCAACTTAACTCTTAGCATGATGTCATTGGGGGTTGATTGATGTGGTCAATCAAAGCACAATTTCAACAGAGGGTAGTGCACTTTTACGGTTTAAGTAGGTCGGTTTACAGGTCAATAATCGCTGTGAAGCTATTTTTTTCTTATTAACTAAATAACGAATTACATTTTTAGAGCGGTTTTTTGCTAATTTGAGTAATGTCTTTTTAGTTATTACGAGTGCTGTTGCCAGTGTATTGGCGGTTTTGCTATTTATTGCATCAGTACGGCCACTTTTATTATTGCTTGCAGTGCGGCTTAGTGCAAGTCTGTCTTGTAAGGATGCGACCCCGCAGACCGTGATACTCAGTTCGGGTCTGTCGTTTATAAGTTTGCTGATTTTGTTTAAGTAATCGTAGTTTTCTTTTCTAATCTGATCTGAACCGACATTGAATAGCAGTGGTTCGAATTTGATTTTGTTGACTTGTTTGCCCGCTATTTTTGCCACTGTCAGTAGAGTACTCCAGGGATGCAGGGTATCTTCGACATAGCTTAACGTAGCGCTTCTAATCGCTTTCCCCATGGCTTTATTGATCGTTGGGCTAAAATCGAAATTCGGATCATTTATGTTACCATTGACCGGCAAGGATATCGTGATATTTCCTTTGCTGTCGCGTAATAAATCCAGTGCTTTGTCCAGTGGCATGGCTAATTCTTCTGTTAGGTTTTTTATATCTTCGTCACTTTTTTGTTCTAAGTTCAATTTGCTAATGATAATGTTGTTATTGCTTTCTAAATTTCCATGAATGACGTTAAGTGATAAATCAGCTGAAGCCTGTCCGCGTTTTAAGTGGTATCCTAGGGTTGACGCTGTATAACTTGATAACGGCGGTAATTCCAGTGCTTTAATGTTCGCAACAATGTGGGCATTGATTGGTTTGGAAAACGGTTGTACAAAACCGCTTAGGGCAATGTTAGTGTTGTCGTCTCCGGTGGCAACTAGGTCAATTTGGCTATTCTGATTTTTATCCTGATTATTTAAGCCAACAATTTTTAACTGAATATTGCTGATATTGGTTTGATAGATAGGGTCGACGGAAGCGTCTTTGAAGGAAAATTTGCTATCGCCATCTACGTTTATAGTACCGATTCTAACAATGAAATCTGGAATTTTTCCTTCGAGGCTTGGGGATGACATTGTTAATGTGTCGGTAAGTCCCGTGTTTATTATAGCCATCGGAGAGACGGGAGATGCGCTCTCATTTGATGTGGGTTCTAATGGCCGCTTAGCTTGTCCGATTGCTAATGCAGAGATTACCTCATCAATATATTGGAGCTTACCGTCAGTTTGTTTTATTAATTCTCCATTTGCACCGGTCAATACAAGGTCGGTGATATTCAATTCTTTATCCAAATTTAACTGAAAATCATTAATGACAGTTTGATTAACGGCCAGCAAGTAACCTTTTTCCTGCGGCTGGTTAGCTTCCACGGTGATTGTATTATTTGCAATGGTGTTTTCACTTAAAAATCTGGCCTTTTGGATACTTAATGTTGATATATCGATGTGGTTGATACCACCAAGTTCTATTTCCGGTAGTTCTATCGATTGCATTGCGGCGAGTATAATATTGGTTTTATGCTCAATTGCCTCGAAATCAATCGCGGTTATACGGCCGATAAAATGAAACGGGGTGGCGGTGGCTGTGTTTCCATTGGCATCGGTGTTTTGATGTAAATTAATGGGGCTTGATTCATAACTAAATTGTCCTTCACTGGTTGTTGAACGGGAGGACAGGGTCAGTCCTGTGAGTGCTGAAGTATAATGCAGCCCCTGTAGTTCCGTAGTGCCTTTGTTAAATATTGAAAAACTGGCGTTGCGGGTGTTCAGGGACAGTTGCGTTAAGCCTGACCATGTAAATTGATCTTGCTTAATGTCACTATCGGAAAATGTACCCTGAAAATTGAAGGATTTGATATAGCCTTCTATCTTAATGTCGTATTCATTTTCTTTGGCAAATAATGAACTGATATTGAGTTCAGCGCTTACGGTACCCGCCAAAGCCGTCATATTGTTTTTTAACAATGGTTGTATGTTAGAGAGGTCGAGATTGTTGACAGTGAAGTGTGCGGTTAGCGGCAATGTTGGCTGAAAGGGTTTGGCTGTGCCTTCCAATAGTATGGGGGCATCATCTAAAGTGAGGTTGCTTTTAAAGGTGGTCGATTGAGCGGGAAGCCAGCGGATAAGATTGCTAATGGTAAAAGCTTCAATCGCAATATTTGAATCAAACTCTTTTTGTTTGATGGTGACGTGACTGTTAACGATATGGATTTTTTGCAAACCAAATTGCCAATTTGAGTTTGATGTAGAATCTTCGCTCGGTGTGTTGTTATTCACTTCGGTTGAAAATCTCAAGCCATTGATTGATATTAAATCGGGGGCTCTCATATCGAGCTGCAAGTTTGCGGTACGGATTATAAAGGAGCGAACTAAAAACTGTTGCGACAACAACGGTAGCCAATCAAAATTGATGGATAATTTTTCAATTTTTAATTTTTCAAAACTGGTTTTTTGAATCTCGACGTTGTCAAACACTAAATGGCCTGCAAATAAATTGAGATCAACATTACCAATTTGTGCAGTGTCTACTTGTTGTTGCTCAATAAAATAATGAATACTTAATTGTTTAATGATGAAAGGCAACGAGGCAGCAATGAGAACAATAGTGGCCAGAATCCACAGCGACCATGAAAATATTCGTTGTTTTGAGGATTTATTATCAGAAAAAATATTTTTTTGCTGCGTGTACAAGTATTGTTTCCTTAAACCTGAATCGTGGACAGACAATAAGTGTTATGTTCTGTGTGTACTGCCGATTAGCGGGTTTTATATTTTGCAGAAGAAATCAAATTATCGGCGTACGGGGCATTTTGCTATTCGAAAATATTAAATATTAAATAACAATAACGGTAATAACACTAATCAATAAATATGATGATAATTATCATATCACATCATACCTGATTTACTGATTGAAATTAGTTAAGCTGAAATATAATGTCTAGGCGAAAAATAATATGTGCACCCATTCTTTATAATTTATAATGATATAATGTGTTTTATTAAAAATATCAACGTGTTATATTTTAATGAATGTCCGGTTTTATCCGGCCATATTCTAAGCCATTGTTTTGAAGCATATATATCTTGATGTTAGCAAACTGGATTGAAAATAATACATTGTATAAAAAAGATGGAGCATTTATGCAGCGTGTTTAAAATATACAATTTTTCCAGAAGTATAAAAATGTAAAAAGGCGTTTGATCGAAACAGGAGAAAAAATCATGCAATGTTTAAGTAAGAAACTGGATTTGCCCACTGTTAATGATGCCTTGCCAGGTCGTGATGAGATCATGCCAGTATCAAACCAGCATTTTGTTAATGGGCACAACATTAAGCCTCCGTTCGCTCGTCATCTTGAACAGGCAGTATTTGGTCTAGGGTGTTTTTGGGGGGCTGAACGTAAATTCTGGCAAACGCCTGGCGTATATTCTACTGCGGTGGGCTATGCTGGTGGTTATACGCCGAATCCAACTTACCAGGAAGTGTGTTCAGGTCTGACAGGGCACAATGAAATGGTGTTGATTGTGTTTGATCCAGACAGTATTCGTTATATTGATTTATTAAAATTATTCTGGGAGTCACATGACCCCACGCAAGGCATGCGTCAGGGGAATGATGTCGGCACGCAATATCGGTCAGGCATTTATTATTCGAATGATGCGCAGAAAGCAGTCGCACGTACCTCTTTAGCTGCTTTTCAAAAAAAGCTTCTGGTGAAGGGCTTTGGTGCGATTAGCACCGAAATTGTAAAGGTGCCGCGTTTTTATTACGCGGAAGATTATCATCAGCAATATCTGGCAAAAAATCCGGGGGGATATTGTGGTTTGGGTGGTACCGGTATTACGTGTGATATTTTGTAGGGTTATAGGGATGGATATACTGGCGATGCATCAATTTTCAAGCTTATTGCGTGCATATTTAAGCCATGTTACCGCTAAATTTAAATGAAAGTCGGCACAGTATAGGGAGATCGTGATGAAAAGCATGGTTTTGTTATTTTTCTGTATCATGGGAGCAAATAGCTTTTCGGCCGTTGCTGCAATTGTAAATGAGATTACCGATTACCACGTTAATGGACAGCGTTTTGTTGCTTACATTGCTTATGATAATGCTATTAAAACAAAACGCCCAGGGGTACTCGTGGTCCACGAGTGGTGGGGGCATAATAAGTATGCGCGAAAACGTGCAAATATGCTGGCTGAGTTAGGTTATACCGCGTTAGCGCTTGACATGTATGGCAGTGGCAAACAGGCAGCGCATCCAGACGATGCGGGTAAGTTTGCCGCCGAGGTGAAAAAAAATATGGCAAATGCTGAGGCTAGATTTGTTGCCGCAAAAAAACTGTTAATGGCACATAAAACCACAAACGCCGAAAAAATCGCTGCAATCGGTTATTGTTTTGGTGGTGGGCTTGTATTGGAAATGGCAAGGCGAGGTGTGGACTTGGCCGCTGTGGTTAGTTTTCACGGTAGTTTAGCGACTCAATCTCCTGCGCAGCCAAGCCAGGTCAAAGCAAAAGTATTAGTTTGCCATGGCGAAAGTGATTCTTTTATCAAACCGGATGATATCAGCGCGTTTAAAAATGAAATGAAAACTGCCAATGTGGATTTTACCTTTAACGCTTATGCCAATGCCAAGCACAGCTTCACCAACCCGGGTGCGAATGCACTGGGCAAACAATTTAATTTACCACTGGAATATAACGCTGATGCCGATAAACAGTCTTGGCAGGATATGCAGGTATTTTTACAACAGACGTTCATGTCAGTTAAGCCTTTGATGTGACATTAAGTCCTTAGGGTCCGTAAAGAAAATAAGTTGAACATTTTGCTTGTCGATACCCATAACGATTGAGATTTAGGTTTTATTGTACGCCTTCTTCATTCCATGGCGGCGTTGAAATTCCTCACAATAGTCCGGCGATTAGTCGTCATTTCGCCTTTCATAAAGAATCTGTTTTCGCCTAAAAGCGCCTATTTTTGGTGCTGTCTGAAATGAATATTACGCACACTAAAAGTCTAAATCTCAAACGTCACGGGTATATACGGCATAACTAAACATTGCTAAAATGTTATGAGTAAGCGTGGCTTAATTAGAAAATTTTTATAGTAAATATGCCTCTAATCGATCAGTGTATATCGGATCACCGATAACGCCGCGTTGATGCGCATTCGGAGCTCTGCCGGGAAATCGAGGTAACGGGAAGCGTGAAAGGGGTAACGTAAGGTAGAGCGCATTATGTTGCGAAGCAATCAGTCAACTGGATGTTCCTACGATTAACGGGGAATTTTTGCTGGATGAGTATCTTCATCAAGCATTGCCCCTTAAGGCGTATATAAAACAGTGTTGAGGAAGTGTTTGAGATGAAATTTGTCCCACTAATACTAAAACTGGATATTGCTGGTAACCCCACCAGTTGGATTAACTATGAAGAAGCGATTCGTTTGTATACGAATGATCGTGTTATCACGGCCTTAGGAACAGAGTCGTTTGTTTTTCGTGGTGGTATTAACGCGGTCACCCAGCGGCGCTCTATGATTGAAATAGGTTCTATATTATTAACCCGGGGCAGGGTGCGAGCGTACGCATGCGGTAATAAATTTATTCCACATCTTACCAACAGGGCTTTATTCCGGCGTGATGGCCATGTTTGTTTATACTGTGGCGAGCAATTCAGGCATGCTAATTTAACGCGTGACCACATTATTCCAATGAGCCGTGGTGGCACGGATAATTGGGAGAACGTAGTCACCGCATGTTTTCGGTGCAATAACCAAAAAGGCAGTAAAACGCCCGAAGAATGGGGCGGGCGTAAGTTGCTAGCAATTCCCTATGCACCGAATAAAGCCGAATATTTATTTTTGCAAAATCGGCGCATTATTGCAGACCAACAGGCCTTTTTGATAACACGATTTAGTAAACACAGCTTGCTTGCAGATAGGCTAAACTGACCCTTCGGCGGATATAGACCTAAATCTCAAATGCTATGGGTATAGCAATTTCACTTAGCAATTGATTGGTTCGATGGTTAAGCCGGGTTTTCCAGATTTAATATCGGTTGTTGGACGTTGCGTACGATTTTACTCGACGAATGAAAGCCTGAATCTGTTGTTGATTTGATAATTGGGTTTCATCCACGACAGGTAATTCGGGCATGTGTTTCTGGATTTCTCCACTGAAAATCCCATTGACAAATGTTGATACCGATATTTGTTCGTCAGGTATTTCGCCGTCAAACCTTGCCTGGCCTGGAATACAGGAGACATCAATCAAACCGCAGGACGGGGATTTTGCCTTGAATATGTAACCGCTAATATGAAATAGTGTGTCAGCAACACCTGCAGCATATGCCTTTAGCCGGTTTGTAACGTCTAATTCTGGAGTATTTACGCCGATGGCGCGTGTTTTTGCGCTTAGTATTACCAATTGTATCGCTTGTCTAGGTACGCCGAGACCGATGGCCTGTTCCGGACAAAGAGGTAGGCAGGTAAAAGTCTGGCAAATGGAATTAATGAGGTTAAGGTGTTTTTTGTGTTTGCCGTCGTAACGGACTTTGTGGCCGAGCAGACAGCTACTGACAGCAACTTGGATGTTGGGTTGGGGAGTGTCGGTGTTGGCTTGCATTGCATGTTAAGTTGTCGAGTTAGACGTGCGCCCAACTGGGTTTTTATACCTGTGACGTTTAGGTTTAGCTAACAGTAGCAGAAAAAAGCCCGTTTCATCAACGGGCTTTTTCGTGTGAGCTAACCTGACTGCTATTATCGGACAGGCGCCTAGTGCGACCGAAGAATTTCTTCTTTTTCCTTGTTTCGATTGAGTAAATCCACTTTGCGTTTCGAAATGTTGACGTTACGAAAATTAGGCAATTGGTACAGCCATCCTTTCCAGCGTTTATTGTAATTCTCTACTTCTGCGTTAACGGCGAGCGCATCTTTTAATTGTAGATTCGTTTTTGGCATATTTTGATGAGCATCGTCCGTTGGTGTGGCCGACTCGTTTTCAGTCGCTAATGTATCGAGTGCTTCTTTATACCGTTTTGCATGTGGTTCGTTATAACGCGCTGAATAACGTGATAAGTAGTTATCCCCTTCTTTGTAGGATTGCATGGTGATTTCCAATCCATCGAAGCTGGTCAACACGGCAGTAAATGCAGGTTGTTGAGAGGAAAGCGTTGTATTGGCTTCACTGACAACACTTTCAAAACGCATGGTGGTGAAGGTCGTGGCGATATTGTTGACTTCGTAAGGCGCGAGTATTTTCTCATTTTCCAGCAGGCTATCCAGGGTGAAATCCCGTGTTTCAGGGTTGTCCCGGTGGATATAGGTAACTTCTCCATCGGAATGTGTCACACGAACTTGCTGGATACGGTCGCGTTCGATGCTAATAATATCCGTATCAAGCCAAATTTTGGGTTCCCACTGTTTTGGTAACGTGCCTTCCACAAGCCAAGTTAGCGGGGTGTTTGTTTCTCTTATGTAGTATTCCAGTTTGGTTGTATCACCGCGAGCAGGTTTTTCGTTACCGATGATCATATCTGCAAGATATTCATCTTTTCCAGCAATGATCGTAATCTGTTTGGATGTAGAGTCATCGGCATTCACATCCTGCACACCCAGTTTGGCGTAATTTTCAGGTTTTTGCGTTTTGGGTTCCACGCGTACCAAGTGCGCTACCCCCATAAGGAGTTCCCTTACTTTATTGACCGCCGCAGGGTAATTATCACTTTGTTTTACCAACCACACCTCATTTTCTTTGATGAGCGTGGTTGTGTCTTCTTTTTGTTGCAAATTGATGTGGCTAACATCATTGATGCGTGAAAAGAGTTCAGGAAAAACCTTATTGCCGCTGCCCGTTATTTCATGACTGGACTGGCGGTTAAACAATGCCGCCAAAATAAAAAGAATTGTCACGACGGCTAAGATTATTATGTTTTTAGAATTACGCATAATTTACTCCACTATGAAATGGCTGCCGAGGATCGGGATGTTATATTACGTTTGCGAAGACTCATGATGCCAATGATAATACCGATAACCGCAATAATAAGTGGTATCAGGCCAATGTTGATGAATTTGATCCAACCTTCCAGATTGTCAATGTTTTGCTGTAATTGGTGGCGTACTTGTCTCAATTCCTTACGAATGCGTACTCTTTCATGTCGGAATCTTTCTAAAGCAACTTTTTGTTCAGGGCTCAAGATTAACGCTTTGTCTTGATCTTTACCGCTTTGCAAATCAACCAGCTTGCGTTCTGTTTCGCGCAAACGATTCATTAGCTCCTGCTCTTTTTCACGGAACTTGAGTTCCGCCTCCTGACGTATTTCATCCACGGTGGTGAAAGGGCGTGAAAAATGTCCCCGGTTACGGACGCTAATAAGATCATTGCTGCCCATCAGATTATCCAGGGCATTTATTACAAAGCTGCCGTTGGCTGCCATGGGTACCGCGACTCTGGAGCCAAACAGGTTTTGCACGCGTACCCAAAAGCGGTCTTCAAGCATGTCAGTGTCGGCGACCATGATGACGTTAATCGGCATACTGGATTCTGTTAAGTGCTGCTGGGAGCTTTCGGTATTGCTGTTATCCTCCTCCTCTTCTTGTTGCGGTGCATGATCATGAGCGGTGGGCGGTTTAGGGGCGCCATCTGGAAATGCGGATTTGACGTTGCCCGTGATCCTGGCGGCCAAGGTATAACTGATTCCACTGGGTTTGTAGTTACGGAGCAGGTTTTGTGGGTCTGTTAAAAAGCCCAGCTGAGATTTATTAATCTGGGTTGCATTATTAGTTGTGGATATTAGCGGCGTAATTTTCACCCCTTCTTTTGCATTAATTTGCAAAGCACCAGGTGTGGCCATATTTAATATCCCCACTTCTGAAGTGATAATATCATCGCCATTTAATTGCTCGGCTGGCAATTTAATCCAGATTGGGAAGTCGATAGCATTATTTCGTTGTCCGATGTTGAAGGCGACTTTTTGAGCCAATTGAATATCGCCCACTACTTTATCAGTAGTGAGTGTTATTCCCCAGGCCTCGGTTAACGTATTCAAGTCCGAGCTGCCAAAATTTTTACCGGGCATACTGCTTTCCTGGCTGCTGAGCTCATCAGTCTCTGCGTGAGGATCAACAAAGGCAAGCAAACGCCCGCCATTCAGTACAAATTGATCAATAGCATAGACAGTTCCCACAGGCAGTGATTTGGGATGAACCAGCATTAATACATCAATGTCATCAGGCACTTTGTCAATATCAGGATCAAGAGACTTGATTTCAAAAAATTGTTGCATTTGCTTCACGATGGTCCAGGCTTGATTCGATCTTGGGATTACGGGCATACCCGGTCGGTGTGGTGGTGGGCTACCATCAATACTAATAGTACTGATCAGGCCAACCACTTTTTTCTTGGGATGCGCGACTTGCTGAAGTGCTTTGGTGATGTCGTATTCAACAAATTCCTCCCGTTGTGGTGAGAAAAATGCAATAACGGATTCTTCATCAGTAGGACCCGTTGCAACAAGCCCAAAATAAAAAGTGGTCTCGCCATCATTTAGGGGGACACCTTTCAAGCCGTAGCCTACAGCTTGGTCTTCAACCTCCGAGAACGGTTCTGGGTCAATAATGCTTAGGTTAATGTTTCCGCCAGCGGAGCGTTTGTACTCGTTTAATAGCTCCTTAACCCGGTTGGCGTAACTCGAAATGCCGGGTAGGCGGGTGGCGAGCTTTTGTGATAAAAAGAAACGCACCGTAATGGGCTCATCAAGATTGGACACGATGTTGCGTGAGCCTTGTGATAGCGTGAATAACTTATTATCAGTTAAGTCTATACGCGCTGAGGTAAACGCGGTATTGCTGAAAATATTAATTGCCAGTAAAAGGATTAGCGCAATTAAAACGCTGCTGACTGTTAATGTTTTTATATTCATTGTAACTCCCTTTATTAATCTGCCTTCTTGTATTCAATGAGGACTGCGTTGGCAAACAACCAGAAAGAGATTAACGACACGAAATAAATAATATCACGGAGGTCGATAACGCCTTTGCTCATGGCTTCGAAATGGGTCAGGAAACTGAAAGAACTGATGGCGGTTACGATGAATTCCGGTGCCCAGATACTGAAAAAATCCAGAACCAGAGGGAACCCGCTCAACACAAACATCAGGCAAATGACAGCACTTACGACAAACGCAATAACTTGGTTTCGTGTCAACGCTGATACACAGGAGCCGATTGCCAGAAAGGCACCAGCCATCAATAAACTACCCAGATAACCCGCCAGAATAATACCGTTATCCGGTTCTCCCAAGTAGTTTACGCTGATCCAAATGGGGAAGGTTAACGCAAGTGCTATAGCCGTAAAGGCCCATGCGGCAAGAAATTTACCTAACACTGCCTGAGGCATGGTGATTGGCATGGTTAACAATAATTCAATGGTACCGCCTTTACGTTCCTCTGCCCACAATCGCATTGCAAGTGCGGGAATAAGGAACAGGTACAACCAAGGGTGAAAGCTAAAAAACGGTGTAAGGTCTGCCTGACCTCTATCGAAAAAATTACCAATATAAAAAGCAAAAATACCACTGAGAAATATAAATATGATGATGAATATATATGCGATTGGCGTGGTGAAATAGCCTGCCAATTCGCGCTTAAAAATTACCCAAATATTTGCCATTTCTGACCCCCTGTTACGATGCGACTTTTTGTTGTGTAGTTTTTTGCTGTGTAGTAATGGAACGGAATACATCATCCATGCGTCCAGTTTCTACGTGTAGATTCTCCACCTTCCAGTCTTTATCGTGCGCGAGCTGATTGACCAGCGAAATAGGCGTTTGCTCTGTTGATGAATATACCCGGAATGAAACGCACCCGTCGGTGGTTTTGAATTTTTCAACCGATTTGATACCGTTTAATTGTTCCAATTCCCGATTCACAGGGTCCGGGTTATCGGTGCGAATAGTAATCTCGACGCTATTATGCAGTGGGGATTTTGCAGCCAGACTGGCTGGAGTGCCGTCGGCAAGCAGTTTACCGTTGGCAATAATCATGGCGCGGGTGCAGACGGCATCCACCTCTTCAAGAATGTGTGTGGATAGTATAATGACTTTTTCCGATGCCATGCTCTGAATGAGCGAACGCACTTCATGTTTTTGATTGGGGTCCAGGCCATCGGTGGGTTCATCCAGAATGAGAATAACCGGATCATGGATAATAGCTTGTGCCAAGCCTACGCGGCGTTTAAAGCCTTTTGATAACGTCTCAATAGGTTTATAGACGACTGATTCCAAATTGACTTTTTGGATCACCTCGTCAACACGGCGAGCTTTTTCAGTGCCACGCATACCGCGAATTTCAGCCACAAAATGTAAAAATTTTTCTGGCGTCATATCGCTGTAAAGTGGCGCACCTTCTGGTAAATAACCAATTCGTGATTTAACCGCAACGGGTGAGTTGGCAATGTTATCCCCCCCCACAGTAACGGTGCCGGCATCCGGCGTCAGAAATCCGGTGATCATTTTCATTGTTGTGGATTTGCCCGCGCCATTGGGACCGAGGAATCCAAGCACTTCACCTTTATTGACTTTGAAGGAGACATCATCTACTGCGGTGAATGCGCCGAAATGTTTTGTCAGGTGTGATATTTCTACCATGGCTGTCATTCTATTCCATCCTTTTTGTTTACTATCGATGTAAAGTTATTTTCAGCTATAAACGTTTGCTACGACAGTGGAATTTTTACAATGTTCCAAAACCTGAACCTGTTGCCAGGATTCTGATTGTAAGTTTTTTCAGCGGAGCTGAAATACCACGGATAACTCGTACCTCTACGACACTACCTTAAGCCGACTACCAGGTGGCGAGTTGTTTTGTTATGCGTGCGATGGTTAATACCAGCGGAGCAGGGAACTTGCTTTTCCGGGCGTGCAAAATACTAAATAAAGCTTAAAACGCTGTCAAGCGGCTAGATTGTACATGAATTATGAAGCCATGACGATTGCTTCAGGAATAGTTGATGGATGAGCGTAATCATCGGCTTAAGTTTATCGTATTCATCTGGTTAGACGGTTGTATTGATCTTTGGGCGACGAGGTTTTGGCTAATCCCCGTTAGTTAGGTTGTTTGAATAATGATCAGGTAGGTGGCGGGTGCATCGTGAGAATATACTTTAACTTAAATCCTGCAAGCATGAGCACTTACAGAATTTAAGTTAAAGTTGATTGAATCTGTTGGTTGAGTTGCGACCACTGTTGGCTCAACAGGTAATCTCTTTTTCTTAATGTATCAAATTAAGTTTATGCCGATTGTGATGATTGACATCACATGCTTGAATAAACAACTCAATGATACCTTAACGACGATAAAACATCGTGTTGGATTGAAGCGATACCTAAAGTTTTTGTTGTAATTTGAACCTTGAAAGAATGCGCTGTCGTTTTCCATTGAAGGCATAATGTATATCGATGTTAAGCTGAAAATAAAGCCATAACACAGCCATAAAATATTCATAAAACAATAAAACATTAGCACTTCCGGCAGCGTTTAGTTATTATTCACTTTTGTTGCTGTATTGACTGGTACTGTTTCAAATTTCTGCTATTGTGTTAGCAATATTGTATTAGTAACAGAGTGTCTTTGCGATGCCTAAGAGCAGCATGATCAATCTAGAGTTTCACTTGATAAGAAAACGATAAGAAAACTCGCAATAAAACGCTTAATAAAATATGGATACGGTTAGGACTGACAAGTCCACTACAAAAGATTTATTTGAGAATATTGACAACGATTCTGCCATTGAAATCAAGGGCTCAGTCTTCACGCTCCCTGTCTTAAAAATCAAAAGCACTCAGTTGGCGCAAATCGAACTTGCTTTAAAGCAGCATCTTTCGAAATCACTTAGTTTTTTTCGCAATGCTCCCATCGTCATAGACCTGGAAAGCACTAAGCAGTTGCAACCAGGCTTGGATTTTGAGCAGCTCAATACGCTATTACGGGGTCAGCAACTGGTGCCCGTTGCGGTACAGAAAGGTAGCCTTGAACAGCATTTAGCCGCTGAAAGTGCGGGTTTGGCTATTTTGACAGGGCAATTATCCAAGTCGGTCAAGAGCGATATTTCGCCGACTAAAAGCGCTGATGACACAGCGTTGGCAATGGATGAGTCCCCGCAGGAACAACCGAATGTTTCAGCGCAAAGCGGTTCACCGGTAACAGCACCCCAGGACACTGGTAGTGTACCTACAAAAATCATCAGCCAGCCGATACGCTCTGGTCAGCGCATCTATGCTCGTGGATGTGATCTTATTGTATTAGCGGCGGTTAATGCTGGTGCCGAAATTATGGCGGATGGCAACATACACATTTATGCCCCGCTGCGCGGACGGGCCTTGGCGGGTGTTACTGGTGGTGAAAATAATCGAATTTTTTGTCACAGTTTTGAAGCAGAGTTAGTGGCTATTGCTGGCAGTTATCGAGTATTTGAAGACACAGTGCCTTCCGGTGTCTTCAAAAAACCGGTGCAAATTTATTTGCGTGGTGAGCAATTGGATATCGTGCCAATACAATAAACTGAAGAGGTGGGCAATACATGTATCAAGGGTTATTTACTACAATAATGAATGCGAAATTTCACAGCGGGGGGCTGCTATGGCTAAGATAATTGTCGTCACTTCTGGCAAAGGTGGTGTCGGCAAAACCACAACCAGCGCTAGCTTTGCAGCAGGATTGGCAAAGCGTGGTCATAAAACGGTTGTTATCGATTTTGATGTGGGTTTGCGAAACTTAGATTTAATTATGGGATGTGAACGGCGTGTTGTCTATGATTTTGTCAATGTTATCCAAGGCGAAGCCACTTTGGTCCAAGCGCTCATAAAAGATAAACGCGTTGATACACTGAATATATTGCCAGCCTCTCAAACCAGGGACAAAGATGCATTAACCCAAGAAGGAGTCGAAGGTATTCTTGAGCAACTTAAGCAAACACATGATTACATCGTTTGTGATTCTCCTGCGGGGATAGAAACCGGTGCTATTATGGCGTTGCATTATGCTGATGAAGCCATTGTTGTGACCAACCCTGAAGTGTCTTCAGTAAGGGATTCTGACAGAATACTCGGTATATTGGCAGCCAAGTCCAAACGTGCCTTGGATGGCTTGGAACCGGTTAAAGAACACCTGCTCGTCACGCGTTATGACCCGTCGCGAGTGGATCAGGGGCAAATGCTAAGCATAGAGGATATACAGGAATTATTGGGGATCTCTTTAATTGGCGTGATACCTGAATCCCAATCCGTATTACAAGCATCGAATGCCGGTTTACCAGTGATTTTGGATGAGGGTAGCGACAGTGGCCAGGCTTATCAGGATTTCGTTGCGCGGTTTTTAGGGGAGGAGCGTCCTATGCGATTTTTAGAAGCGGAAAGAAAAGGTTTTCTGAAACGTTTATTCGGAACTTAATGCCATGACTCTGTTAGATTACCTTTTAGGAAGGAAGAAAAAAACCGCGAGTGTTGCAAAAGAACGTTTGCAGATAATTTTAGCAAGAGAGCATTTTGATCGTGATGGCCCTGATTTTCTAGTGGCGATGAAAAAAGATATATTGGATGTGGTCGGAAAATACGTCGCCGTGGATCTGGACCGTATTCAAGTCACATTGGATAAAAATGGCGATACAGAAATATTAGAATTAAACATATTGTTACCTGATACCCACAAACCATCGGGAAAAGTGCAAGTTCTGCGTTAAGATAGGCGACGCGGTGCATCTCTATTTTCCAGTCCAAACGTAACGTTCCTTGTTTGACCTGATTTTATTTAAGATACAAGTATTAACCCGAATATTTGATAAAGGTGTTGGTTTTAGTTAACCTGAAACATTGCCTGGGTATTGAAACACGGGTCGATTCATATTGAAAAAAGGATAAGTGAATTTAAGCGAGAGGTGCATGATAGTCACCCTAACTATCATGTTATTATCGCCCTAGATAAGTCGTGTTATTGCTGGTTATGGTTCAACAGGATCGGCAGGATGAACAATAGGATCAACATAATCCGTGTCAATGGTATAGCCTTTTTTAAGCAATTCACGCTCTTTTGTATAGCGCTGTATTTTGAGGCGTTTAATGGTATCAACCCATAATTCTCGCCAGTTATCCATTTCCTCGGAAGAAAACTGACTTTTTGCATGTTCTTCTTTGCCATACAATTTAAAGCTTAATAAATAGGCGCCGGATTCATCGGGAATCATTCGCTTAGCGTCGCGATTAAATGTAATGGTTAAAAACCAATCGCCAGCATGCAATTGCCAGTCAGCATATTTTAAACTCATCCATTCCTCTAGCGTAGGAGTATAGTCAGCTGGAATGTTATAAAATTCATCTTCTTCTTTTACGTACCTAAATGCTTGTTCTTTTTCAAGCCGAGGCTCATTATAATCAATATAAGTTCGCCAGCCGCGATCTAGCAGATTCTGAAGTATCCCCATAAACTTGATTCGTGCTTCTTCATGGGGTATGGGTCTGGTTTGGCTTATTAGCGCATTTATCCGAAAAATATAAATACCTCGATTTGGTGCTTCGACATCTTCGGTACCAACAGCACTCAGTGCATGTTCAATAGTAAAACTATATGGACCATGATCTATGTGCACAACACTTGATTTTTTAACATTCCATCTTGTTCTATAAAAGTTAAGCCCCGCAGGCTGTCTATCCACATCACGCTTTTTATCCAAGTGATTACGGGCAACATAGCTCTCTGAGGTGTCATCCACTTTAAAGATCAGGGGGGAGGATAGCATGCTAGTTTCTCCATTTTCGATTTTGTTACAGGCGCTTATTAAGACACAAACCATCAAAACAATAAGTCGCATCGCTAATAAACCAACGCTGCATCCGGCGCATTAACCCAACCGGCCATTGTTTGAAGCTCGTTCATCATATGGTTTTTTTTGTCTCTCATTAGGCCATGAAACGTTTCAGAAGCATCTTGAATCCAGTCCATTCTGTTTTCAAGGTCTTCCACAATCATATCATCCGGCGCCACGGATTTTAACTCAAGATCACGCTCTGAACACTGATGGGTAAAAATAAGTTCATATTTTGGTGACATCCAGCGCAAATATTTATTACGTTCTAGGGCGGTCCACTTGCTAAATTCGGGGTCATCATAAATCAGTGGTTGTAACACAGCCCCTTGCTCATGGTCTGCCACTGCAAGTAAATGTTTTAACTGAAGTGATCGTTTCCTTTTTTCGTTATTCGTTGCTTCTATTTGAGCAACAAGCTGAAAGCCTTTAATAATATCATTGGAAGGTTGAAAGTAATGAATTTTGCCAAGGGATTTATCGGCCCAGGGCAAATTCTGGGTGATTTTCTTTACGGCCGGCTCCAAGTTATTAACATGCCGTTTCTGTGCGCATTTCATACCTTCGTGAAAATGTTCACAATAATTATTATAAAGCCAGTGGGATGCGCTGATATCGGTAAACAACCACAAATTGCCTTGCCCAAGGCCATTGGCAATGGGTTTAATGAAGACGTAGGAAGCTTGTAATTGTAACGAATCCAACAAACATGCGACCGTTTTACTGGCAAATGCACCTAATGCCATCCAATAGTAGCGGCCCAGCTTTGACGGGTCGCCGCCTTCTTCGGTTTCTAAATAAAAACGTGCATAGGTGGCCGCGATTCTTTTGGCGCGCGCGGAATATAAATTCACTAATTTATATTCATTTTCATCCACTTTATCGGATAAACGCAAATAAGAAAACTGATGAGCAAGCGACCACAAGAAGTCACAATTGCATCGAATGGATTTTACTTTATCAGGCTCGTCATTTTTTGCTGTTACTGGCTGATTGATTGGCATAGGGCTCACCGTTTAAAGAAATTTTTGTTGATATTCACTTTTGACCACACCACGTAAAAATCAATGGCCTCATTTATTGTTGTGGATACAACGGTGGTTTTCCCCATCGCATCTGTATTGCCATCGTTGAGGTGTAAATCGCTTACAGTGGTGCCTGTAAACGCTGTTTTATACGGTATATTTTTAATAACTTGCCCCGTTTCCGTAACCAGTTGAAAGCATAGTTCAACATCGATATTTGTGTTTGGTATGTCATTGAGGGTGACTACCGGGATGTTAAGATGCCGGTATTTTGCTAACAAGTCCCTGGGCAGCATGGGTGGATCGTCGAACATGACCTTGGGAGCGGTTGATATTGAACTAATGGTATAACCACTTGGTGCTGGGTTTTCGGTGGTTGCGTCAGTTGTTGCCTCGGTTGTTACCTCAAAGCCTCGATCATAACGGGTGAAGTCAAGGGTATTTAAGTGGGCCTGCTGAAACGCGGGATCGACGGGGGTTCTGGCGCTGCGTTGTTTGATATGCGGTAGAAAACCCCGATCATTGGGGTCGATACCTCCAGCCTGACACAGTTGTGTCCAGGTCCATTGCCTCCGGGAATAAGCCAGTTGCACAGTTTGAGTGATGCCATTGAGTTTATGGGGCACTAATAATAGGTGGAACGGCTGGCCCTCGGCAGGGCGTTGATGCTGACATGGATGGGAGGGCAGCTTGACATCCCGCAGCACTCCGGCATAGCTATCGACCTGTACTTCCCGCCAGAGGTAACCATTGAGGTAAACATATAGCCAGCCGGGAGGCAATGCCGTGAACGCGCTGGTGGGAGGTATGGTATTAGGGTCCGACGCCGAGCTGTTATTATCTGGCTCAGGACTGTTATTGCTTGGCTCAGGACTGTCATTGTTTGGTGTCAGGTGGTTCGATTTGGTGTTGTAAACAGGGGCCAGTGGGATCAACACATTGCTCCATTGCTGGACCTCGGCTTCACGTTCCACGGGGATGATATTCATACATAAGGGCAGGTTGTAGGTGCCGATGACATAATACAATTGGCGGGGTTTATTGGGCACGTTATCAAAACGCAACACAACCCGGTGCGCATCACTGCCTGTATCACATTTAAAGTAGGTGTCATGACCGTAATCATCCCCGTTGGGGAGGCGCCTGAGATCCAGGTGACCATCAAGTGGTTCGAGGTGTTTACCGGCCACTTCGATGACGATTTTGTATTGTTGTTCGGGTACTGGTTTGGTTTCAAGCGCCTCGGCCCAGCGTCGGCGTTCATAATCCGTGATGGGGCGTGATACCGGTTCTGGTGTTGATGTTGTCGGGAATGTTCCGGCACCGTGCCAGCGGGATTGCGTTTCCTCCTCGCGACGAATCACTGCGACCTGGCCACCGGACAAGCCGGTTATGGCTTCTGCTAGTTGCTGGATGCGCCCGTCATCATCGCGCAGACGAGTGGCGCTGATTGGGCCAATGAGGTGATCATGAAGATCGTTGAGTCGGGCCATGGCGAGGGGGTTGTCCCGGAATTGTTCAAGAAACTGCTTGGCGTTGGCCACGTCAGGCAAGATAACACGGTTGCCTTCCGTGGTTGTAAAGCCTCGGGGAATGAGATCGAATTGAGCCGTTTTACTGGTGATGCGTATAAACATGGCGTCCTTGCACTCGTCAACACATTATATCAGTAATATTTTATTACGTGTACGTTCCTAAGCGTTAGAGTGTACCGATTATTGTATTTAACCTGCAAATGGAATAATACCCATATTAATGTGAATTATTACCAAAAAATATTTTATGTAAATTGATGAAATCCTCAGGTTTAACGGCTATGCTGCCGCATGTTTTTTGTAATTAATACTGTAGTAGAGTACGGGAATAACAAACAGGGTTAATAAAGTTGAGATGAATACACCAAATATCAAGGAAATGGCGAGACCGTTGAAGATAGGGTCATCCAGTATAAATAATGCCCCCAACATGGCGGCCAGGCCTGTCAAGATGATGGGTTTTGCCCGTACGGCGCCAGCACGAATGACGGCTTCCTGCAAGGCGACACCTTGTTTTAGCTGTGCATGAATGAAGTCCACCAGGAGAATCGAATTCCGTACGATAATACCCGCCAATGCAATCATGCCGATCATTGAGGTTGCCGTGAACTGCGACCCCCAAAGGGCGTGTCCTGGCATCACGCCAATAATTGTCAGCGGAATGGGAACCATAATGATTAACGGTGTGATATAAGAACGAAATTGTGCAACCACTAATAAATAAATCAAAATAATACCGACAGCATAAGCGATACCCATGTCTCGAAATGTTTCATAGGTAATTTGCCATTCGCCATCCCATTTTATGCTGTAGCGATAGGGCGCATCGGGTTGGGATGTAAGTAATTGCTCCAACTGATAGTGGTGATCGACGTTAATATCCTTGAGTTTGTTGTAGATATCAAACATACCGTAAACCGGGCTATCCAGATCACCCACAAGGTCCCCGGTGACAAAGGTGAATGGCAGCAAATTTTTATGGTAGATCGCGTATTCTCTTTCACTGGTACTGACGGTGACAACATCGGCAAGGGGCACTAAATGACCGCGCTGGCTGCGCACACGTAACTTGAGCAAATTTTCAATGTCTGCTTTATCAGCGTTGGATACCTCAATGCGAATGGGGGTCGGGTATTTTACCGAGTCGCCATGCAAATAGCTGATGTCGTTTCCCGACAAGGCCATTGCCAAGGTGTCGATAATCATGCTGCGGGAGACACCGCGCAGTGTCGCTTTGTTAGTATCAATGTTTATAATCAGTTTTTCGGCATCTGCTTCGACACTGTCATCGACATCAGCTATATCCGCTGTATTATCAAACACGGCGCGCAACTCTTTGGCCACACGGCGCTGACCCGCGTAGTCCAGTCCATATATTTCAGCAACGATAGGCGATTGAACGGGCGGACCCGGCGGTATTTCAACTATTTTGACATTGGCGTCAAACCGTTTTCCGATTTCCTGTAGTGGTCCTCGAATTGCTAACGCAATTTCGTGGCTTTTTCGTGTACGTTGTGATTTTTCAACTAAGTTAATCTGAATGTCGCCAACGTTTGCACTTTGGCGTAAATAGTATTGCCGTACCAGGCCGTTGAAGTTGATGGGCGATGCGGTTCCGCTATACGTCTGATAGTCAGTGACTTCTGGTACTGTTTTAATATAAGTGGCCAATTCATGCAATACTCGAGTGGTTTGCTCCACGCTACTGCCTTCCGGCATGTCCACCACGACTTGTATTTCTGATTTATTATCAAACGGCAGCATTTTTAATACAACGGCTTTAAATACTGGTAATAATACCGAAATAAACATTAATAATAAAATACCTCCCAGTAATAACCAGCGTTTTAATTTGCCACGCTCCGCGTTCAATAAAGGTGTCATCGAGCGGTTAAAGGCCCGGTATAATATTGTTTCATTTTGGGGTGATGGCGAGGAGTGAATTGTGGTGTGCCTGAAAAACTTATAAGCCATCCAGGGGGTCACTATAAACGCAACCGCCAGTGAGATTAGCATGCCTAAGCTCGCATTGATGGGGATGGGGCTCATGTAAGGCCCCATTAAGCCGGTTACAAATGCCATGGGCAGTAGTGCTGCAATGACTGTAAAGGTTGCCAGTATTGTCGGGCCACCGACTTCATTTACCGCCAGGGGTATGGCCTGTAACAGAGGTCTTTCATTTAACTGCATGTGTCGGTGAATGTTTTCCACCACAACAATGGCGTCATCAACGAGGATGCCGATGGAAAAAATCAGGGCGAACAGGGAGACGCGATTAATGGTGAAGCCCCAGGCCCAGGACGCAAATAGCGTGATTGTTAAAGTGATTATAACGGCAACACCCACAATAATAGCCTCTCGCACACCCAGTGTAAACAGTACCAGCAGTACTACGGATGCAGTGGCAAATGCCAGTTTGCTAATGAGTTTGTCTGCTTTGTCTTTAGCGGTTTTGCCGTAGTTACGCGTTATGGTGACGTTAACCCCATCAGGAATAAAGGTACCTTTAAGGCTGTCCAGGCGTTGGATAATCTGATCAGCAATATTGACGGCATTGGTTCCTGCTTTTTTGGCAATGGCAATAGTGACGGCGGGGTGTTGGCTGTGTGTGCCAAGCGATGTGTTTGCTGCGCCTGGGCCGGTTCCAAATGAAACGTATTCTTCTGGTTGATCCGGTCCCAGCGTAACATCGGCGACATCACGCAAATAGACAGGGGCCTCATTATGGACGGCGATGATCAGCGAAGCCAGGTCTTCAGCGTTACTGAAGTACTGACCTAATTGAAGTTTGATTTCCCGGTTATCTTTGACGATTTCTGTCGTGTTATTAGCTTGATTAGCTGCTTGCAGCGCATTTCTTAATTCTGTTAGAGTGATGCGGTAACTCGATAGTTTTGCTATATTGGGAATAACATGCACAATGTGATCAACACCGCCAATTGTGTAGATATCACGGGTGCCTTTGATACGTTTTAATTCCACTTCCAGGGTGTGGGCGATTTTCTGCAGGTCATAGGCAGTAATTTGTTGTACTTTGTTCAAAGGAAAATTCGATTGAGGACTCCAAAGCGTTAGGGTTACGATGGGGACATCATCAATGCCCATGGGCTTGATGATGGGTTGGGCAACGCCCAGATTTTTCGGTAACCAGTCCTGATTGGAATATATTGCATTATAAAGTCTTACGATGGAACGTGTTCGGTCTTCACCCACTTTGAACTGTACGGTAAGAACAGAACGTCCAGGCAATGATATGGAGTAAACATGCTTGACACCTTGAATTTCAGAGAGCACCTGCTCAGCGGGTGTACTGACCAGTTGTTCTACCTCTTTACTGGAGGCGCCCGGAAATGCCACTAAGACGTTGGCGAAGGTTACATTGATTTGAGGTTCTTCCTCCTTCGGTGTAACGATGACAGCAAAAACCCCTAGCAGTATCCCCAATAAAGCAAACAGGGGGGTAATCTCAGAGGTAAGAAACGTATTAGCGATGCGTCCAGATAAACCCAGTTTTGTTTCCATATTTGATGTCTATATTTGTTTCGATGGTTGTTTTACTATTTAGTTAGTGCCACTGTTCATGAGGCACATATTTTTCAATAGTAAGGGTCTGTAAAGAACTAACGTGAACATTTAGCTTGTCTATCCTTGCGTCTTCGGCGTTATGCAAAAGGTTATATACAACGGATGCGCCCTGAAAGAAGTGCCCTTGTGGGGTGTGTCCATTTCGGTGCCTTGAAGACGAAACGATATCCGGCGCAATCTGGCTAACTTATTTTTTTATACCCCTAAGAATCGGATTGTTTAGATTATTGTTGACGTTGTTGTTTCAGATAGACTGCTGCGTGCACCGGGTCCATTGCAATGGTTTCGCCTTCATCAAGTCCGGCGAGTATTTCAATGCTGTCATCTGTATAATGTTGGCCTGTGCGCACTTGCCGGAGGGATATGCCATGGTCGTTGACGACGTAAACGGCGGTTAACTCGCTACGATGGACCACCGCTACAGAGGGTAGACGCAGTTTACGCACATCGCCTGTATGAAATTGCAATTTTACACTCTGGCCGGGATAAATTCCGCCGGGAACCACTGGTAGTACTACTCGCACTTTGACGGTGTGCGTGTTTGCATCTGCTTCTGGGTATACGGTGATTTGAGTGGATGTGAGGGGAGTCAGTGGTGTTAAGCCGTTAGCCGCATCGGCGTTATTGAACATGGATTTAGGCAATAGTATGTTTGCCTGTTTGGCAGACCGTATTGCTGCTACACTGGACTGTGGAATGTGTGTAACTGCCCGTAATTGGCTAAAGGAAAACCCGGTGATCAATGCTTGCCCCACTTTTGCCATTTCACCTAATTCAACGTGACGTTCAGCCACTACACCTGAGTAAGGTGCGCGTACGACAGTGTAGGCAAGCTGCTCCAGCACTTCCTTTACTTTTGCTTTTGCGGCACTGAGTCGTTGCTGTGCAGCTTTTAGTTTCGCGTTTGCCTGATCGTACTGAGACCTGGAAACCAGTTTTTTATTAAACACATCTTTAATGCGGTTAAACTCAGATGATGCCACATAAAACTGGGCTTCTGCTTCACTAACGTTAGCCTCAACGCCGGATAATTGGGCGCGATGTTTTGCATCGGTGATTCGTATAATGACGGCACCTTTTTTGACTTCGTCATCCACATCCACATTAATTTCGCTAATACGGCCGCTGGTCTCCGATGATATGGTTGCACGTTTCGAGGCTTCTATGGTGCCATCAAAGGTTTCCAGTTTTGGGTAGAACTGGTAACTGGCCGTATGTACTGCAAAAGGCAGTTCAGCCGCCAATAGCATACCGGGTAATACAAACAAGAGGACAATAACAGCGATAACGCGGCGATTGAATAACATGGATACTTCCTCAACAATAATTATTTTATTAATGACCATTTTATTGAAAACCGCAGTATTAATGACCTTAAACAATTACCCGTAAACGGTTTTGATGGATGTCAAAACTTCGTTATTTACTTCATTTTATACGGAATATTAGAAAAATACAGGGTCTGAACAAGATGCTCACTACAAGTAGGTTTCGATACTTTACGGTTTTATCTTGTTTCGCTCTTCATTCGGCAGTGCTGTGTTCGGTTTTCTGTATCCTGTTTTATGCAACGCGATTATCTTGTTCACTTTACTGTTGAGATGACAGCTTTGTTGCAAGGATCTTTAAAGAATATACTCCTCAAGTGTTCTCTGATAAGACAAAAATCGAGTCGCGATGGGTGTAGAATACGATACTATTGAATATTAGTAAACTCTAATGTTTGTGTTGAGTAACGAAAGCAGCAGATATTTCATTAATATCAATGTATAAGGTGAGGCATAACGTTGAGCATTACAATGCCCGATGGACTCTTTATTTTACCTACGGGATTTAACTTCGGTTAATTTGCACGAAATTTCGTAGTCGTTTCCTTTTTGTTTTTTGCAGCGTGTGACCATGCCTTTACCGATAATTGCTGGAACCAGCCGATTGTTACCTGGTTTGGTCATAATGGTAATCGCGATATCGTCCAATAACTGTTCTTTGGTTTTCATGAGTATGCCAGTGGCTGACATATTCATTAAAATTGCCACTCGCCATTTTCTAGAACTGCCGACGGAATAAAGCACAGGACACTCGGTTTCAATACGAGGAAAGACTCTTTTGTCGGCGTTTGCTTTTTCCATTGTTAATACATCGATATTTTTCATTAGCAGATTTTTTTTCATTGTTGGCGGCGATTGGCATTGAATAAGTAACGGCCAACTAGAAATACCTTTACTATTTTATCGTCCAGAACGAGTACAATTTGAAAATAAGTGGATGTTTAGCTTTACAAAAATCTTTCAAGTGATTGATTTTTCTCATGATGCAGTGGTCCTAACATCACAATAAGGACTCCATTTAAATTTTTATTCGTTTTATAGTAATATGTTGCGCCCTGTGCGCAGCAACTTTTTAGGGGCCACCATCGCCTGGTTATGTTCGGCGATGCTGTGGTGTTGAATGTACCGTGCTTGCTATCCCTGCTATGTACCTTCAATCGCTTCCGCGATGGTTTCCGTTATGGGTGTTTGATTGGGGTTATTCAAATTTTCATCATCCGTATTAGCGGAATTTTCCTCGCGACGCTTCTCAACGGTTGGAAAGGTCACATAAGTACCGTGCCGAACCCGGTCAAAATCCAGGTCAGGATTATATTGACGCAGCAACCAGATGGGAATTTTATATTTGCGCTTGGCCAATTTCCAAATCGACTCGCCACGGCGGATCTTGTGTCGTTCGGAACCGCTAATTTGGAATTGCTCAAAAAATTCTTCTTGTAGCGTGCGGTGGTAGGCGATGCGTTGTTCCTCGAAATGTTCTGGTGTTATTTTTGAAAAATCCAATTTTAAGCGCTTTCCAACGACAACGGGTTTGCCATACCGCATGTGGTTGACTCGACGCAGGCGACTGGCCCGTAAATTTAACCACTCGGCGTAATGTCCTAAGGTTTCTGCTGCCTGCACTTCAATGGTATTGTTTTTTGCCACCGAGTAATCGCTCGGATCAGCGATGATTTCTGATTCCGAATCTGACGTCACATTTCCGCCAATTGATTCATCCGGCTTATCAAGGCTGGCTTCGTCTTCACTGCTGTTATCGCCTTCAGTTGCTGGTTCCGTGCTGGACATATCGTGTGAGTCAGGCTCGGTAAGATCCTGACCCTGCAAATCGGCGACCACGATGCTTGGTTGTTGTGATTGATTTTCAGAATCAATGCTGATGATTGATTCCTCGGGCGGCGTTAATTCTTGGCTCGTGCTGGTATCAATGGCATGAGGCTGCATGTTGGCGACCGGGTCAAACGGGGCTCTATCTGTTTGGGCTGTCTGAGTTTCCGGTGTTGTAGTCGTGGATTCGGTATCTGATGGGAGCGAGTCTTGTGTTTGTTCGAGCGCCAGCGGCGTTGTCGGTGCTGCTTGCGCCAGAATCAGCTTTTGTCCTGGATAGATACGATTTTTGTTTCGCAGTTTGTTGAGCGACAATATTTCATCAGGTTCCACGCCATGCCGTTTAGCAATGCGCTCTAATGTGTCGCCGCGACGTACTTTATAGATGTTCTCGCCGGTTATTGGTGCTGGAAGAGCGGCCAGCGCTGATTTTTTTGATGTCAATGGTGCTGGTTCGGCGTGCGCTATGATCAACTTTTGTCCTGGATAAATGCGATTCTTATTGCGAATATTGTTAAGCGATAACAATTCGTTGGGATGCATACGGTGTTTATTGGCTATGCGTTCCACGGTATCACCACGTCGCACTCGATAAACATTTGTTTCGGCATTGACCTTGATGATTGCGTTTGACGCAAGTGTGTTTTGTTTTTCTGGTTGTTGCGGTGCCACAATCAACTTCTGCCCTGGATAAATACGGTGTTTGTTACGTAGATTATTGAGTGCTAATATTTCGCGGGCGTGCAGACCGTATTTTTTAGCGATGCGCCCTAAGGTGTCGCCACGTCGTACCCGATAAATGCCACTTTCCGGAATGGAAACCGGTTCAATCTTGGGTGGTCGGCTTTCTGCCACTTGCGTGGGTTGTTTTTTCCGGTGTTTCCCGGGTTGAGGCAGACGCAGCGATTGCCCTGAGCGAATGGAATGCTTGTTGCGTAGATTGTTGAGCGCCACAATATCCCTGACTCTTACACCGTAGCGTGCGGCAATTGTGGATAATGTTTGCCCCCGGCGTACGCGATGATAAAGATCGGGTTTTTGTTTCGAAAAATACTCATGCGATGATAGCTGGGCGAGTGCAGTTTTGGTGAAACTGCCTTGCCTTATATGGCGCTTGTTGATTCTTAATTCATAATTTTTGGGAACATATTTATTGCCATTCCACACCGAGGGTCGTAGTGCAGGGTTTGTTTCCATTAGGTTATTGCGTGCGATTTTCAATGTTTTTATAACGCTGTCAA
This sequence comes from Gammaproteobacteria bacterium, assembly GCA_013152545.1. Lineage (GTDB taxonomy): Bacteria > Pseudomonadota > Gammaproteobacteria > SZUA-152 > SZUA-152 > JAADGF01. Next base: position 129,361 of record JAADGF010000116.1, on the reverse strand, counting down.
CACTCATATAACCTGGCAGTTTTATAAATTCATAATCCACTTCAGGCGCTAATGTCAGTGGGCCGAAGTATTTGCTGGGATTTTTGTCGATTTCCACTGCGGCTAGAAAAGCGACATAAAAATTACGCGAAGCAAACTTAAAGGTGCGGCTTCGGTAGTTACGTAGTATGGGTACAATGTCTGTTGTCCCCATTTTTCGAGCAGCGCGGCGCATACCGGCGGCACCGTGGTTATAAGCAATCAGGGCCAACGGCCACGAACCAGTGACAGCATAATTGTTTTCGAGCAGTCTGGCGGCGGCCACTGTGGCTTTAAAAGGGTCCATACGTTCATCTACTACATGGTCGACGCGCATAAAACGCCTGCCAGTGCTGCGCATAAATTGCCACATGCCAGCTGCGCCAACTTTGGAATAGGCTTTATGATTGAAGGATGATTCTACATGGGGTAGGGCGGCAATTTCTTCTGGCAACCCCATGCGATCTAATGTTTTTAAAATGTAAGGCTTCCAACTGCCGGAGCGGATTAAGCCTGCTCTGAATTTATTGGATTGTCCGAGTTGAAAACGTATGCGTTTTGTTGCGGCTCGTAAAGTGCGATTGCTGACCCCTGCTGGCCACAGTGCCAGAACCCGTTTTTCATTTTTGCTTAGTTTGTTGCGTTTTCCCGATGCCAGTTTTTTAAGAATATTATTATATTTTTGCTTAACCTTTTTAACGTAACGGTGTCGGGCTTTGCGGCTGTAATTTTTGGGAATTTTAATGGATTCATATACCACTGCAAGGTTTTTAGCATCATGAATAAACCCTTGTGATGTGTTAATTTCGGTATAAACACGCTTCCAAAATTCAACATCAGGGTCCAGTGCTTTTGGTTGCGGGAAGGGATTTTGCTGCGCCGCCAAAACATTACAAAATAATGCCAACAGCATCGTTAATATAAAGACAAAACGTTGTTTTTTCATAACCACAATATTCAAAGTTATTTTTCAGTTAGGTGTTGTTCTGGCATTGCTAATTACTTGCTTTGCTAATGAATAATAGTATGGATTCTCAACTCTATGGGTTCCAACGTTGTTTGCTTCAGATGGATAGCCTCCCCCCTAGGGGGAGTTGATGGGCAGGCTACGACCTTAAGCTAATCAGAGTACCATAATTAATCATTAATTTGTAAAGTGCTTAATGACTTGAAGGACTCGGCTAGATGTTTACAGCAATACCTTTCATTAGTAATAATTCAGTGCGATTTTCCGTTTTATATGATTGATTGTAAAGTTATTTTTTTAATATTGCCACTAACGTTTATACATTCTGATATGCTGCCGACCAAGCCTGCCGCGTTGTTGTATGGCCAGTAACTTTAAATGCAGTCTGATGAATATCGGTCACAAAAACGGTTGCATACATTGCATTACAAGTTTTATACCTAAAAAAATCGAAGACAATCGTTTATATGGATTGTCGTAACAATTAAACCTAAATCCTGCAAGCAGGATCACTTGCAGGATTCAGGTTAAAGACTATATCCCGTCGTGTTTGCACTGGATGTACCTAACACGGCATATGCCATTCATTACTTAATAGTGGTTGGATGATTTAATTGGTCTATATTGGACAGAATTGTTATGTTATGGGCGTAGCGTTGTGCAGCTGTTTGCTTTGGTTGAAATCTTGAATAGGTTTTATAGTGTTAAATATGAATTAATTAGCAGATAAGCAGATAAGCAGATATAGCTGCGAGTACTACTTTTTTATAGTACTACCTCGTTGGGTTTCTTTTTATTCATTGAGCAGTAGCGAAACAACATACCTTTGGATTTTCTAATTTTTATTATTATTGTGGTTTATTTGCTACTGGCCGCTTTAGCGGGTGGTCATGCGTTATTGTATAAACGAGATCCCAAGGCGGCGCTCAGCTGGATCGTCATTTGTATTTTTTTTCCCATTATTGGTTCTTTGTTTTATTTTCTGTTTGGCATCAATCGTGTGCAAACACGTGCCCGTCGTTTGCACAGTAATTCGTCATTAGCGCCCAACGCCAGTGATCTTGGCGATGGCAGACAAAATGCCGCTGAGATTACTTGTCACGAATTTCAATTTCCGCAACGCTGTCAATCGCTCTTAAACGTCTCGAATGCAATCACTCAGAGGCCATTAACCACGGGTAACAATGTGGATATATTGTATAATGGCGATCAAGCCTACCCCGAAATGCTGCATACTATTCGTTCGGCGACACAAAGCGTTTATTTGACGACATATATTTTTGACACCGATGACGTGGGGCAGGCGTTTATTGAAGCACTGTGCGACGCGCAACGCCAGGGGGTCGACGTTAAAGTCCTGGTGGATGGGCTTGGCGAAATAGGGTGGCCGAGCAGGGCATCTACATTGTTAAAGAAGCATAACATTACTGTGGAGCGGTTTTTACCATTGACGTTTCGTCCGCCTGCAGTATATGTTAATTTGCGAAACCATCGAAAAATACTCGTTGTTGATGGCTGCATTGCGTTTACTGGTGGCATGAATATTAGTAAACGCCATATTGTTCATGATGGTTCCAGTAGCAGTATGGTGGATGTGCACTTTAGACTTACCGGGTCGATTGTCTCGCAACTCGAACATGTTTTTATTCAAGACTGGCAGTTTGTCACCGAAGAAAAGTTGATGCCCATGGTGATTAATCAACTGCCGGTAGGTGAGGCTGTTTGCCGTACTATTGTTGATGGTCCAAACGAAAATAGTGATAAACTGGCGACGTTATTAATAGGCGCTGTGTCAGCAGCACAGCAGCGTATATTGATTATGACACCCTATTTTTTGCCGTCTAACGAATTGATCGCGGCACTACAGGCTGCGGTATTAAGGGGGGTGGCGGTGTCGGTTGTATTACCCGGCGAAAACGATTCCCGTTTGGTACATTGGGCGACGCGGAACTTACTCTGGCAATTGCTGCAATTCAATATTCGTGTGTATTATCAACCAAGTCCGTTCGTGCACTCTAAGCTCTTTATTGTGGATGATTATTACGCGTTGTTTGGCTCAGCAAATATCGACCCACGTAGTTTACGTTTAAATTTTGAACTGGACGTAGAAGCCTATGATTTTGGATTGGTACGGCAGTTGTCGACACACATTGAACAAAAAATTGAACGATCCAAAGAAATTACACTAGAGGAACTGGACGCCAGAACTTTTGCGATAAAAGTGCGCGATGCGTTGGCTTGGTTATGGGCTCCCTATTTATAAAAGAGAAATAGTGCAAGCTAGGACTTAGGGCTAGGAGTCTGTCCGAGAATCGCAGCTGTCGCGAGGGAACGCCATTTGGTGTGCGTTATTCCGCCCAAAGATGTTCATTGTCAGTCTGTAATAATACTGCAACATGAAAATAATACTGTGAAATTTCTATTTAATGCTGTGGTGAAGCATTTTCCAGCCGTTAGTAATAAAGAATATAGTGATGCGTACATAGGGGGGCCGCAACGGCTGGGGCTATTTACGAATAATGGCCAAAAATGTTGGTTAATTGTGTAACGGTTTAGATTGTCTTTGATGTGTTCGAGAACAAAGATATAAAGGGCGGCGTTGCCCCATTTATTCTGGCTGAATATCACAAATGTCAATGTTTAAGTGACGATTTATCAGCGAGTTAAGGGTATTGTTCTCGGGAGAACGGGGTTTCGTCGGCTTGGTAAGTGGCCTCAACTCAAGTTCCTCTCACTGCCGCCGATAGCGACTGAGGAGGTAAAGTCGACTTTGTCGCCCCCTAATTCTATTTAATACACTAGGCTGGGTGGGCGATCCATCTAACTATGTTCGAAAGCGGTAATGGGTATATTGGGAAATCAGTTGGAGACGTTGCTATGCCGGTAAAAGCAAACAAATCAGATGATGGGAAGAAATTAACCATAGCGGTTAGTGGCTATTTTGATTTTGGCGTACAAAAAGACTTCCGCAATAGTTATGAAAATTCTTCTGCGTCGGTATTTGTTGTGGATATGAAGGAGACAGAGCATCTGGATAGTTCAGCATTGGGTATGTTGTTGATGATGCGGGAATATGCAGGGGGTAATCATGCCAATATTACATTGCGAAACTGCTCCCAAGAAATAAAAACGATATTGTCAGTTGCTAGTTTTCAAAGCTTATTCAATATTGAGTAATGTCCAGAGGTTTGTATGGCGTCAATCGTGTTTCCTGCCCAGGACAATAATGGATGTACACACCCGTGTGGTTCAGAAGACCATGATACGATAAAAATATTGATAGCCGATGATGATATAACCAACCGACTCGTGCTTCAACGTCTACTGGATTTACAAGGCTATCAAACGATTCTATCTGAAAACGGACAACAGGCCGTTGAGGTTTTCCACCAAGAATCCCCCGATTTGATTTTAATGGACATAATGATGCCAGTCATGGATGGTTATGCCGCTACCGCCATGATTAAGGCGCACTGCGACGGTCGGTTTGTCCCGATTATTTTTCTTACCGCAGTGACTCAAGAAGAAGCTTTAGTGGATTGTATTAATTCCGGTGGCGATGATTTTCTAACAAAACCCTACAACCATATCATACTAAATGCGAAAATAGAGGCTTTGTTGCGCATTCGGCAACTTTACAATACGATTAACGAACAAAAAAACCAAATTGCTCGTTATCATCAGCGAATGGAGGGCGAAATTGCTGTTGCTACTTCTTTGTTTGAGAAAATCCTGAACCCCGGATCACTTTCAAGACCGAATATAAAATATCTATTGTCGCCGATGTCACTGTTTAACGGTGATTTATTAATTGCAGCTGATAAACCGTCAGGTGGATTGCATGTATTAATCGGTGATTTTACCGGCCACGGTCTTGGAGCGGCGACGGGGGCTTTGCCTGCGGCGACTGTTTTTTATGAAATGACCAATAAAGGCTATTCGATAGCAGAAATAGTTGCAGTAATAAATAAAAAATTGAAATATATTCTACCAACCGGAATGTTTATGGCGGCTTGTGCGGTGGATATGGACTTCGAAAGACATACTGTTTCGGTTTGGAATGGAGGTCTTCCCGATGCTTTGCTGTTTAATGCTGAACAAGGGAAAATCACCCACCGTATCACATCTAATCATTTACCCTTAGGGATTATTGACTCGATTGGGTTGGACGGTGCTATTCAGGTAATACCGGTATCCAACCAGGATAAGTTGTACCTTTATACAGATGGTGTTATTGAAACCACCGATTGTAATAATACGATGTTTGGTCAGGGGCGATTGGAAAGTATATTTTCTTCGAGACAAAATTCCGCTAATATTTTCGAAACGATTAAACAAAATTTAGCCACTTTTCGTGCAAATAGAGAGCAAAGTGATGATGTTACTCTTTTGGAGTTGACCTATGATGAAGCAAGTTTGCATGCCCCTGAAAAAGTGAACAAACAGACTTGTGTCTCAGCGAACCCTGCTTCGCACTGGGAGTTTACGTTTAACCTTGAAGTTGATGCATTAAAATCATTGGACCCTCTGCCACTGATTGTGCAGTCGATTGTTGAAATGCAAGGGCTTAAAGAGCAGCGTCAGCAGCTTTATACCATAATTTCTGAGCTATTTTATAATGCACTTGAGCACGGGCTTCTAGGGATGGATTCAGCGTTAAAAAACACGATGGATGGCTTTTCGAAATATTATGGGGAGCGGGGCAAGCGTCTTGCTGAATTGAATGAGGGTTATATTAACATTAACATAAAACACCATTCCTATAAATCCGGCGGTCAGTTATTACTACGAATTGAAGATAGCGGTAAAGGGTTTGATTACGTTGAACAACTAAAGGCACCTGAGCGATGTCGGGAGTATAATGGGAAAGGTTTGCGTTTATTGGTGGCCATGTGCAAGTCAGTGAATTTTATTGGCAAGGGAAATATAGCCGAGGTGGTTTACGTCTGGTAAATGTTGGTAATATATCTGTGGCGTTTAGGGTTTAGGTGTTAAGTGTGCTTCCTCTTTATTTCATGGCACCAAAAGTAGGCGCTTTTAGGCGAGGCGAAATGACGCGTAATAGCCGGGTTATTGCAAGGAATTTCAATGCAGCCACGGAATACCATTAAACACTTGACGGCTATACGTCATGCTGCCAGGGAAGTTGTTGCGTGTCCATTCCTTAAATCATATAAGTCCCTCGAAGGGCTGGACCGTGACGACCGTGTTGGCTGCTAGATTTCCAGTTTTCAAGGGTAAAATAATAAAACAATTTGCCTTGCTCATTGAGCTTAATATGCCAGAGCCTTGTTGGCCAACACTTTTTACCACGTAGTCGCCTGCTTGGTTTACTTCAATGCGGCCGCGCTGGTATTCTACGCGGCCTGGTGATTTTTTTAGGGCGTTGCTGCAACGCAATTGAAGCTGCAATGGTTTAATCACGAGACGAGCGCTTAATCGGTTTAGTGCTGGCAATACAAATTGATAAAAGGTAACCATGGCTGAGACTGGGTTACCAGGAAGACCAAAAAACAGGCATTGATTGATTTTTCCATAAGCGAACGGACGACCGGGTTTCATCGCGATTTTCCAGAAATTTACTTCTCCTATTTTTTCCACTATTTGTTTGACATAGTCTGCATCACCAACGGAAACCCCGCCTGAAGTGATTAGGACGTCGGCTTTTTCGGTAGCGGATTCGATAGCGTGCTGAATACTTTGCGGATCGTCGTTGATAACACCTAAATCAGAGATATCCGCACCGAATCGTTTTAACATACCAAATAAGGTGTAACGATTACTATCATAAATTTGTCCTTCAGCCAACGCTTCCCCGACGGGTTTCAGTTCATCCCCCGTTGACAGAAAAGCAACCCGAACCTTACGAATAACACTGACTTTTGCTATTCCAATGGATGCGATTAAGCCGAGGTCCGCAGGGCTCAATAATTTACCAGCTGTTAGCACTGTTTGGCCCGCCGCAATGTCTTCGCCTGCAAGGCGAACATTTTGTCCTGTTTTATTGTTGGCATCGATTGTTATGGATTGGTTGTGGCATTTTACGTGCTCTTTCATAACAACGGTATCGGTACCGCTTGGCATTTTTGCCCCCGTCATTATGCGTACACATTCGCCAGGTTTAACGGTAATATCAATGGTTGCGCCCGCCAATACAGTAGCGATTACCCTTAGTTTTTTTGAGCGGTTTTTGGGGATGTCAGCGCCAAGCAAGGCGTATCCATCCATTGCAGAATTGGTATGCGGAGGGACATTCATTGTCGCTTGCAATGGCGCTGCTAAAACACGATTTAACGCTTCCTTTAGTGGTAATGTTTGTGACTCGGTTATGGCTTGTACGGTGGTTTCGATGCGGTGTATGGCATCTTCCACCAGCAGTGAGCTGGCATCATAATCGTCCATGCAGCTAGGCTCGGTGACTGATTTCCCCCGATTATTAATGTTGACTGGGTCAGGCGTTGCGTTTTCAGGCGATGTCATCGGGGGCCTTTTTTGTAGGTTGTTCATTCTTAAGAATGGTATTGTTTATATAGTCAGCAATTGTTGCGGGGTCATTGATGTCCAATTGTGTGATTGACTGCTTGGAAGCCAACGGAGTGTCAGTAGCAATAGCTAAAATAGTATTATCACTGTGATAGGCGAAATCATGATGGCTAACATTACGGTCTGCTGTGGCACGGTTAAGTTCTATTTTAGGGATTGATTCGTTTTTGAAGCCTTCGACCAAGATTAGATCTAATTGTGAATGGTCCATTTGTTCAAGTAAATATTGCAATGATGGCTCATCTGTATCGATTTGGTTTTCCACCATTAATGCCCACCGATGGGGTGAGGCCAACAAAACCTGGTCAGCGCCAGCCTCACGCAATCTGTGGCTATCTTTACCCGGGCGATCAATATCAAAACGATGGTGGGAATGTTTTATGAGTGCGACTCGATAACCGCGTTGTTTTAGTAGCGGTAATAATTTACATAACAACGTTGTCTTGCCGGTGCCGCTACGGGCAACAAATCCAATGATCGGTGTTTCCGATGCAATATATTTAGTATTAGTGATTAGCATTTTTTTCTGCTTGGCCTAACTCCAATGCGGAGTTAATGTTTTTGAAACAATCGGATTGTGACGTAAAATCACAAATTGCCGGCTTGCCAGATAATATCCACTTTTCGACTTTATGTGCACCGCTTTGGATATATTGTTCAAGCTGAGTGATAGATGATAATGGTAATAGTGCAAGTAATGGCTGTAATCGATTGTTTTCTCGTACCACTGATGATGTTTGTTGATGGCGTGTTTTTGCGTTCAGGAGTTTTTTCGTTAGGTCGCTGGGCAGCAACGGCATATCGCAGGGGACAATAAGTAAGTTTATGTCCATGGAGTTGTTCTGTTTTATATTTTCCGTTGTGCTTTTTTCACTATTTTTCATTGCACCTGCATCTGCGGTAGGTAACGCCAGTGTTGAGTTTATAAAGTTCATGATTGAATAAATACCCACTAATGGTCCTTGGAATCCTGTGGTGCAATCCGGTACGACAGGATAACCATATTGTTCATAAGTATCGATGTTGGCATTTGCGCTGATAATAAGTCGGTCTACCTGGGGGCGTAGTCTATTGATGACCGATTCAATCATTGGTTTTTGTTGAAACGGGATCAAGCCTTTGTCCTGTCCTCCAAATCGAGAAGATCGACCGCCCGCTAGTATCGCTCCGTAGATTAGCATTTTCGCCATTTGGAACAATTTAGTGCTGAGTAGTAAGGGAGGGGGGAATGCTGAAAATGTGGCATCTGTTGCGGTTCGCGTTTGTCACCTAAATCGTAATTGCCTTGAGTATCGGAGGAATATTCGGTTTACTTTCTCCACTATGGGTCTTCTGTAAAGAAATAAGTTAGACAGATTGAGCCGGATATTGTTTCGTCTTCAAGGTGCGGAAATGGACCCTTACCTTTGATTTTTGCTGGGTAATGATTGGCGGTGGCTATGGGGTTGTTTTGTTGGAATAAGCGGTTATTTTGCGCCGCCCTGCGCTTTTAATTTTCCATCGAAGGTCTCTTTCCATTCTCCCATGTAACGAACCTCATATCCGTGGTTTGATTCTAAAACTTTATAGGGTCCACCGAAACGAGATTCCCAGGCGTCGCGAATATCATTGGCGGTATCCATGGCTTCACTCCACACGGAATACGGCCGGCTCTCACCGCTGACCAGTTTGTCTGTCATGCCATAACAACCACTGGGGTTCGGTATGCGCTGGCTGGGCAGGCATGGCATGGTCATCCAATGCGTTGGGGCGTTTGAACTCGCGCTCTCGTATGAAAGCCAGATATCGTTATCATACCATGCGCGATAACACCCGTCGTCGGGAGAATAAACCAGCACATCATCAGCTGCCGCTGGTAACTTATCTTTAACGCTAACCCAACTCATGAACAGTACTCCGTAACTCACTGATTATAATAATGACATACTGCAATAATAATAGTGACCATAATGAAAAAGCAAAATGCTATACAAACTTGTCATGTTCGCATATAGAGATAACATATTTTTGCCTGGAATTTCCAGTATTAAATGATATTTATTTTTGACATATATCAGTGTTGCAAAACGTGGTGGCTGGGAGGCCGGAATCGGTAGGCTGTTATCTGCTGATTTTGTTTATAGCTAAAGCAGCTTTATAAAGCGAGGTTATGGATGAAAAATTCATACTGTGAAGTCGGTTTTTACGGCACATCGCCGCTTTCACTGGCAAGCTTTTATTATTCTATTTCAATGAGTACTTCATCCGGATTTACGGTATCTCCTTTTTGGACATGTATGGCTGTAATTTTACCGGCAACGGGGGCTTCGATCTCAGTTTCCATTTTCATGGCTTCAGTTACCAACAGGCAATCTCCGGCGGCAACTGAATCACCTTTGTTGACGAGTACATCAACAATGGAGCCTGGCATTGAGGTGGTCACATCCCCTGGCTTGGTTGCCTTAGGCCGTTTGCTGCCCATTGTGGATTTGGATAATTCTGTTGCTGCTGCGGCGGCATCGCCAGCGGTAATCATTTCATCCAGCGCCTCCACAATGATCTCTTCGGGCGCTCCGTCCACATTGATATAGAATGCTCGTTTATCTTGATGTTTATGCCCAGTACCTTTCACCTTAATGTGAAAGGTTTCACCATGGAGTATGACGTTAAACTCGGTGGCAGCAACACAATATTGAGGTTCATCGGTGGTCTGGAGGGGGGTGAGTGGCTCTGGTGTTAGGGTACCCGCTTTGCGTTGCTCTAGAAATTCCCGGCCAATTTCCGGGAACATGGCGTAAATCAGGACATCTTCATCCGTCTTAGCGACTGTGCTGATCTCGCGACGCAGCTTGGCCATTTCGGGGGATAGTAAATCCGCTGGCCGACAGTCAACGATATCGGCATTACCAATTGCCTGTCGACGCAGCTTTTCACTGACGGCACCAGGTGGTTTGCCGTATTTGCCTTGTAAATAAAATTTCACTTCGTTGGTGATGCTTTTATAACGTTTGTCGGAGATGACATTGAGTACCGCCTGAGTACCAACAATCTGCGATGTGGGGGTTACCAACGGGGGATAACCCAGGTCCTGTCTGATACGGGGGATTTCACTTAAAACGTCGTTCATTCGATGCAATGCGCCTTGTTCACGCAATTGGTTGGACAAATTGGAGATCATGCCACCAGGAACCTGATTCACCTGTACTCGTGTATCGATACCGGTAAACTCGCTTTCAAATTGATGGTATTTTTTGCGCACCTCATGAAAGTAAAAGCCGATATCCTGTAGATGGGATAGATCAAGACCTGTGTCGTATTCTGTATCCCTTAATGCTGCCACCATGCTTTCAGTGGCAGGATGGCTGGTTCCCCCAGACAACGTCGAGATTGCTGTATCAATGTGTCGGCAGCCATTTTCAATGGCTTTTAGCTGACACATACTGGCAAGACCCGCCGTTGCATGAGTATGCAAGTGAATGGGTACTTTTATTTCGCTGATGAGTGCGTTAACAAAATCAGCCGTTGCCTTTGGTGTGAGCAACCCCGCCATGTCTTTTATGGCAATGCTGTCAGCACCCATATTTTCCAGTTGAATCGCCAGTTTTACAAATTGTTCGAGGGTATGTGCTGGACTGGTGGTATAGCAAATTGCAGCTTGTGCATGCCGGTTTTGTGCTTTTACTGACTCAATGGAGACGCGCATATTACGGACATCATTCAGAGCATCAAAAATCCGGAATATATCTATTCCGTTCAAGGCGGCTTGTTTAACAAATTCACGCACGACATCGTCAGAGTAGTGACGGTAACCGAGGAGATTTTGCCCTCGTAATAGCATTTGCAGTTGTGTGTTGGGCAGTGCTTTTCTTAATTTTCGAAGTCGTTCCCAAGGATCTTCCTTAAGAAACCGAACGCAGGCATCAAAGGTGGCGCCACCCCATACTTCCAACGACCAGTAACCAATCGCGTCCAGCTTCTCACAAATGGGTAGCATGTCTTCAATGCGCATGCGTGTCGCAAGCAATGATTGATGTGCGTCACGCAACACGGTATCTGTTATGAAGACTTTGGCTGTGTGTTGATTACTCGCGGGGGGGATTGGCTTTACCATACTATTTGTTTGTTCCATGTTATCGTATTAGTTTCCCATATGAGCTGCAATGGCAGCGCCGATGGCGGCTGCAACGTGACGGGATGAGCGTCGAACAGAATATTGGCTTAATTCAGGGTGAGTTTCCACAAAGCTGGTGTTAAAATTAGCGTTGCGGAATTCATCTGATTTTAAAATCTCAAGGTGATAGGGAATTGTTGTCTTAACGCCATGCACAATAATGTCATTCAGCGCCCGCCGTGAGCGATTTAGCAAGGTTTCCCAGTCTAATGCCCATACGATAAGTTTTGCGCACATCGAGTCATAATAAGGGGGGATTTCGTAGCCGGTATAAATGGCGGAATCAGTGCGCACGCCTGGGCCACCGGGTGCAAAATAGCGGGTCAGGCGACCGAAGCTGGGTAAAAAATCATTTTTTGGGTCTTCAGCATTGATGCGAAACTGCATTGCAAAACCGCGGCGTTGAATCTCTTCCTGCCTAAAGCTTAATGTTTCTCCGGCGGCAATGCGAATTTGCTCTTGCACAATGTCTACGCCAGTAATTTGCTCGGTGATGGTGTGTTCTACTTGAAGCCGGGTGTTCATTTCCATAAAGTAAAAATTATTTTCAGCATCGAGCAAAAACTCCACGGTACCAGCGTTGACATAATTAACTGCCTGGGCCGCTTTTACTGCTAGTGTTCCCACCAGTTCCTGCTGTTGTGGGTCTAGTTGGGGGGATGGCGCAATTTCGATAAGTTTTTGATGGCGACGCTGTATGGAGCAATCCCGCTCAAATAAGTGTACGGTATGGCCTTGGCTATCGGCGAGAATTTGTACCTCAATGTGACGGGGGTTATCAATGCATTTTTCGATAAAAATATCGGTACTTCCAAAGGCCTTACTGGCCTCTGAGATGACGCGTTCAAAATTACCGGGTAATTCAGCTTCATTTTCACAACGGCGAATACCGCGGCCGCCACCACCTGCGGTTGCCTTTAGCATGATGGGATAGCCAATTTCTTTTGCTATGTTTAAAGCGGCTGCGATATCTTTTATATTGGATTCGCTGCCTGGAATGACGGGGATGCCAGCGGAAATCATCGCTTTTCGAGCCTTGATTTTGTTCCCCATGCGTTGAATTACCTCCGCACCGGGACCAATGAATGTTATTCCACGTTTGGCGCAAATTTGAGCAAGTAGCGGGTTTTCTGACAGAAAACCATAACCAGGGTGTAACGCATTACAGCCGGTGGCCACGGCGAGATTGACGATTCGATGTGCATTCAGATAACCTGATACAGAATCAGGTCCTAAGCTGTAAGCTTCATCCGCCTTTTTTATGTGGAGGGAATACCGGTCTGCATCGGTATAAACGGCTACAGACCTGACACCCAGCTCCGCACAAGCCCTTACGATTCGTACGGCAATTTCTCCACGGTTTGCAATAAGTACTTTTTTAATCAATAGTTAACTCGATATTTGTCAGCTAAATTCTTATGTTAATTTTTGAATGTTATAGTAACCACTCTTGTATAAGAACATTAGCCATATTATAAATGTTTCTTCAGCAAATATACATAATAGTCTAAGCTAAGTATCTGGCCAACAAGCATTTCTCATATCGAATTTTGACAATAAGCCGAATAACTTATACTATTACGCGTTTATGTCGACGAAGCCGCTCCCAGAACAAATAGAACCATTGCGTTTGGCGCAAGCCCGGCGTACGCTGGTTGGTTCGATTCCATTGACACGTATGGTGCGTTTAATGGCCTTGTTGAATCATCCGAAAAACACGGGTCAACAGAGCAGTGGTCAACAACGCAGTGGCCTAAATGCTACTGCGATGGTTGTTAATGTGGCATTGAGCTTTGGTGTTGACGAGGCCGGACAGGAAAATATGGCTGGTCATGTGGATGCGCAGGTTCAGCTTCAGTGTCAGCGGTGTATGCAGCCAATGACATACGCCATTAGCGAGCAAATATCGCTGGGCATTGTGTTGACGGAACGGCAGGCTGAACAGTTGTCTGCTTGTTATGAGCCACTGTTGCTACAGGATTTTGTGGTGACGGTGTCCGAATTGGTTGAGGATGAAATATTACTCGCGTTACCGACGGTAGCGTTACATGAAAAGAGTCGATGTATGGCGGATGGACAGGCTTACGTCGAAGAATTGCAGCAGGGCACTGTTGGTGGCAATGACAATGAAACCCAAACAAAACCAAACCCGTTTGCGGTTTTGTCACAACTTACCAATAAAACATCTAAACCATAAGGTCCTGGTAAGGTATTAAATAAGGGTTATTGCCAGCCAATAGGGGATTTAGTTTTAGTATTTAGACGTTAACATTTGAAAGAGAGAGGCACATCATGGCAGTACAGCAAAATAAAAAATCACCCTCACGTCGTGGGATGCGTCGCGCGCATGACGCATTGAAAGGGCCGACTTTATCCATTGAACCCACCACGGGAGAGACTCACCGTCGCCACCATATCAGTTCAGATGGTTATTATCGCGGGCGAAAGGTCATTGCCGGTAAAGATGAAGAATAATTTATTATAATAAATAGACTGGAATACTATGCTGGGCCAATAATACCCACCCAGTAGTTCGCTTAATAATATCAGTTATTTCATCTGCTTATTGTCACAATAGATAACCATAATAGATAACCACAATCGATGAAGGTTGCATTCTTTGTCGGCAACGTTTGTTGTGGCGTCTCGAATTTCAAACATATGAAACATACCGTAACTATTGCACTTGATGCCATGGGGGGCGATCATGGTCCGCATGTCATTGTGCCGTCCGCTTTACTTATTTTAAAAGAAAATAGTGACCTGAAAGTCATTTTAGTTGGTGATCAGGATGTGATTACGCAGGAGCTCAATAGAGCAGGAGCTACAGTAGGCGAACGACTCGTGATACAACATGCCACGCAGAAAGTTGAGATGCACGACTTGCCGTCTTTTGCGCTACGCAATAAAAAAGATTCCTCCATGCGCGTTGCGATAAATTTGGTTAAAGAGGGGGTCGCCAATGCGTGTGTAAGCGCGGGAAATACTGGCGCATTAATGGCAACGGCACGTTTTGTTCTCAAAATGATCAGTGGAGTGGATCGACCTGCAATTATTGTATCGCTGCCGACCATCAAAGGTCATACCCATGCGTTGGACATGGGGGCAAATGTTGATACCAGCGCTGAAAGTTTATTTGAATTTGCAGTGATGGGGTCGGTTTTAATCAATGCCGTTGAAAATATAAAATCACCCACAGTAGGGTTATTGAATATAGGTGCAGAAGAGATTAAAGGGAATGAGCGCGTCAAGGAAGCCGCGCGGTTATTGGAAACAAGTGAATTAAATTATATTGGTTTTGTCGAAGGCGACGACATATTTAAAGGTGTTGCGGATGTCATCGTCTGTGATGGTTTTGTCGGCAACGTTGCATTAAAGACCACAGAAGGTGTTGCTCAGCTAATTCATCATTACATGAAACAGGAATTTAAACGCAATTTATTGACTAAAATTGCGGGTTTAATTGCGCTGCCAGTTTTGAGAGCGTTTCGTGAAAAAATAGACCATCGACGATACAACGGTGCAAGCTTGTTGGGACTGCAAGGCATTGTGGTGAAAAGCCATGGTGGCGCGGACAAAATCGCATTTGCCTATGCCATTCGGGAGGCTGTTTTGGAAGTACAGAAAAATGTCCCACAACAAATTAAGACGCAATTGGAAAGTGTGTTGGCACAGAGGCAAGCGGTTTGATTTATTCAAGAATTGCTGGGACGGGCGGTTATCTGCCTGATAAAGTATTAACCAATCAAGATCTTGAAAAACTGGTTGATACGACAGATCAATGGATCACAGAGCGCACCGGTATTAAAAAACGCCATATTGCAGAAGAGAATCAAACCACATGCGATCTGGCCGAACATGCAGCCCGTAACGCCCTGGCGGCTGCCGGGTTGCAAGCGAATGATATTGATATGATCATTGTTGCAACCACGACGCCTAATCAGGTATTTCCAAGTACCGCTTGCTTGTTACAGGCCCGTTTGGATATACGTGGTTGTCCTGCTTTTGATGTTCAAGCAGTGTGTACCGGGTTTGTTTATGCGCTGGGTATCGCCGATAAATTTATTCGCAGTGGTTCTGTGAAAAATGCATTGGTGATCGGTGCTGAAACAATGTCACGGATTGTCGATTGGAGCGATCGGGGTACTTGTGTATTATTTGGTGACGGTGCTGGTGCTGTAATTCTCCAGGCTAGCGCTGAGGAACCTGGCATATTATCTTGTCATTTGCATGCTGATGGCGCTTATGAATCGTTGCTAACTGTTCCCCATGGCATATCAAATGGCTATGACAAGATGATTGAAGGCAATGCATACATTAAGATGCAGGGCAACGAAGTCTTTAAAATGGCGGTAAATACTTTAGGGCGTATTGTTGACGACACCTTGGCAGCCAACAATCTGAAAAAAACCGATATTGATTGGTTGGTACCACATCAGGCTAATATTCGAATTATTACTGCTACCGCAAAAAAACTTAAAATGTCGATGGAGCAGGTGGTTGTGACCGTTCAGGAGCATGGCAATACATCTGCCGCTTCAGTGCCGCTGGCGCTCAATGTGGCTGTGCTGGATGGCAGGATAAAACGTGGTGATGTCGTGTTGTTAGAGGCTTTTGGTGGTGGCTTTACTTGGGGTTCAGCGTTGCTGAAATATTAACGAATAAAAAAGCAAGCTGAAGCATTCAGTAATAATAATCACATTAATAATAACAATCGATCTGTAAAGGCTATCTGTGAGGGGGAGGTATTATGTCGTTAGCTTTTGTTTTTCCTGGCCAGGGTTCTCAGTCCGTTGGTATGTTGGCGCCACTTGCACAGAGATACCCTGTCGTACAGCAAACATTTGCCCATGCATCCGATGTGTTGGGGTTTGATCTTTGGCAATTAACGCAACAAGGCCCAATCGATAAATTAAACGAAACCCAAAATACTCAACCGGCGTTATTAGTGGCGGGTGTCGCTATTTGGAATGTCTGGAACGAAAAAATAAAACAAAACCCAATCTATCAGCCTGTGATGATGGCTGGGCATAGTTTAGGTGAATACACCGCACTGGTTTGTGCGGGTGCGATTAAGTTTCAAGATGCGATTGAATTGGTTGCCAAGCGCGGCGAGTTTATGCAGCAAGCAGTGCCATCGGGGCAGGGGGCGATGGCGGCGATTCTGGGGCTAAGCGATGAGGCTGTGAAATCAAGTTGTGCCGATGCTGCTCAGGGTGATGTTGTATCTGCGGTGAATTTTAATGCACCGGGCCAGGTTGTCATCGCCGGTAGTTTCATTGCTGTGGAGCGCGCCATAGAGCTGACGCAACAAGCTGGTGCGAAGCGCGCTATAAAATTAGCGGTCAGTGTGCCTTCACATTGTTCGCTGATGGAGAGTGCTGCTGTGAAATTAGCGGAGCAATTGGAGCAAATAGAAATTAAGATACCGAGTATTCCGGTGTTAAACAATGTGGATGTTGCGAGTGAGACCGATAGTGTGAATATTCGGAACGCATTAAAACGACAGTTGTGCAATCCCGTGCGGTGGGCAGAAACAATACGTTATATGCACACACATCATGTTGCCAATTTGGTTGAGTGCGGTCCGGGTAAAGTATTAGTAGGGTTGAATAAGCGCATCGAAAAATCAATGACAGCGTTGCCTGTGTTTTCGCCGCAGTCTTTAGATGACGCCATCGCGAAGCTTGCTCATTCAGCTTAGCTTCTACTCTTTGTCACATATGATGAAGGGTCGTCGGGAATGTCGGCGTACTGTTAGTGCACTTCATGTATGGCAAATAAAGCAGTGAAATGATTTATAATGATAGTATTGAAACCTTAAAATTAAAACTGTATTTAGCAGTTCCAGAGCTTCAGAGTTTCAGAGCCAGTTTAGTGTCGGTATCGAGGAGGGTGTATGAGTCTGCAAAATGAAATTGCATTGGTAACGGGCGCTAGCCGAGGTATCGGTCAGGCCATCGCGCTAATGCTCGGCAAGAGCGGTGCGACGGTTGTTGGCACGGCGACCTCTCAGCATGGAGCCGATGCCATATCAGCGGCGTTGCAGGGGGTTAGCATCACGGGTGGAGGTTTGTTGCTTGATGTGACCGATAAACGTTCTGTCGAGCAATTACTGGATGCCGTCACTAAAGAGTTTGGTGCACCGACGATACTGGTGAACAATGCGGGGATTACTCGTGATAACCTGCTGATGCGCATGAAAGAGGACGAATGGCATGATATCATAGAGACCAACCTCACCTCTGTGTATCGTTTATCGAAAGCGTGTTTGCGGAGTATGATGAAGGCTCGTAAAGGGCGAATTATTAGCATCAGTTCGGTGGTTGGTCGTGCAGGGAATGCCGGTCAAGTTAACTATGCGGCTGCAAAAGCGGGGTTGGAAGGGTTTACCAAATCTCTTGCACGGGAAGTGGGCAGTAGAGGAATCACGGTAAATGCGGTTGCGCCTGGCTTCATTGATACGGATATGACCAAGGCGCTGCCCGATACCCAGCGTGAAGCACTGTTGAAAGATATTCCGATGCAACGATTAGGGCTGCCGGAAGAAATTGCAGCGGTGGTTAACTTCCTTGCTTCAGCTGATGCAGGCTATATTACGGGCGAAACAGTGCATGTAAATGGCGGAATGTACATGTCATAACCGATGCCGATATCGGCATATAACTACAAACACCTTAAAATACAAGTATATATTTTATAAAATTACAGTGCTTTATAGCTTGTAACGAGGCGCTGTTTTCACTAGAATTACCGACCGCAGCTAGATGTATCTGGCGTAAAAATAATTGATTGGAGGGTTAGTCCAAAATGAGCACCGTCGAAGAACGTGTAAAGAAAATCGTGGTTGAGCAATTAGGCGTTAAAGAAGAAGAGGTTAGCAGTGAGTCTTCTTTTGTCGACGACCTTGGCGCTGATTCTTTGGATACAGTGGAGTTGGTCATGGCGCTTGAAGAAGAGTTCGAGACCGAAATACCTGATGAAGATGCTGAAAAAATCACGACTGTTCAGCAAGCCACTGCCTATATTAATAAGCACTTAAAATCATAATGCTTTATTGATGTAATTGTAAAAAGCCATGTCCGTTATTCTATGTTTGTCATCCAATGTGTGCCACTCATTGCATCGCGGATCGGGCTGTTCGACGCTCAGTCTGAGCTTCATTTTGCTCTCATCGATGTTTGCTAATCAAGCATGAGGTAAATTCATTTGGCCAAGCGACGTGTGGTAATAACCGGGCTCGGAATAGTCTCGCCGGTAGGTCTGTCTGTACCTGAGTCTTGGGAAAATATTTTAGCGGGTAAGAGTGGTATTGCGCCTATTACACATTTTGATGTGAGCGCATTTAGCACGCGGTTTGGTGGTTCAGTGAGGAATTTTGACCCCGCAAACTATATGCCAGCGAAAGACGTGAAAAAAATGGATAGCTTTATCCATTACGGCATTGCGGCAGCAAAAGAGGCTGTTAGTGATTCAGGTCTTGAGGTTACCGAACAAAACGCCCATCGCATTGGTGTTGCTATTGGTGCAGGTATTGGTGGTGTGTCCGGTATAGAAAAGGGGCATGAGGGGTTTATGAAGTCCGGTCCTCGTAAAATTTCCCCATTTTTTGTCCCTGGTAACATCATCAACATGATTTCGGGAAATGTTTCTATTATCCATGGCATGCAAGGCCCTAACTATGCGATAACCACCGCTTGCGCGACAGCAACGCATTGTATCGGCGATGCTGGCCGTTTGATTGAATATGGTGACGCGGATGTGATGGTAGCGGGTGGTGCGGAAATGGCAACCTCACCCACCGGGTTGGGGGGGTTCTGTGCCGCACGGGCTCTGTCGAAACGTAATGACAGCCCCGAAACGGCTAGTCGTCCCTGGGACAAAGACCGGGATGGCTTTGTGTTGAGTGATGGTGCGGGTGTGGTTGTGTTAGAAGAATATGAACATGCCAAACGGCGTGGCGCCAAGATATATGCTGAATTAATCGGTTTTGGTATGAGTGGCGATGCTTACCACATGACAGCGCCGTCTAAAGACGGTGAAGGGGCTAAACGTTGCATGCAGATAGCAATGCGCAATGCCAGTATAAACCCTGAGGACGTCGACTACATTAATGCTCATGGTACTTCAACCCCGGCTGGTGATAAAGGCGAGACGGCGGCCACAAAATCGGCGTTTGGTGCACATGCCCGGAAACTGGCGATTAGCTCAACCAAATCCATGACCGGTCATTTATTGGGGGCTGCTGGTGGATTGGAAGCTATCTTTAGTGTGTTGTCAATTCGTGATCAGGTGGCACCACCAACAATTAATATTAGCACGCCTGATCCAGAGTGTGATCTGGATTATGTGCCTAATACCGCGCGACAGATGCCAATTAATACGGTAATGTCTAACTCTTTTGGGTTTGGCGGCACGAATGGCACGTTGGTATTTAAAAAAATATAGCTAACGTAGCTGTTCAGCATACTTGTGCTATGCAAATTGTCGATGCGGATATGTGTGCCTCCCTTTAACCTAACACATCAGTTGAATCGTCGCGAGAGCGACTAGGGTAGGTAAAAGACTTTTTTGGATTTTTTGGACGACAGCGTATCACCCCTACGGTGAGTTCAGAAAACCCAAAAAAGTCTTTTAGATTCTGTGCTATAGGCGTTCACAGTAGATTCAACTGATGTGTTAGGTTTAACGTTGATCAACGGACGCCGCAATGGTTGGTTATAGCAAGTGCTCTGCCTGGGGGCATCGCGTTTTTTAAAAGACGCAGTTTTTATAAGAGTAAGCCAACATGCCTATTACTGAACGCATTGATGGTGATGTAGATTTCCTCGATCTGCATGAGCTATATCCAAAACGCTACCCCTATTTATTACAAACTGTCGCCCGTCAACAATCTCAGCAGGTCGAGTATGATATTTTGTTTGCTTGCCCACAGCACAGGCTAGTGCTTGATGGTGATGGGCGACTCAGCACTGACAAGGCTTTGCCTGTCGACTCTGGCCTGCTTAGTGCCTCTGGTTTGGTCAGTGCTGACCCGACAGAATATCACCATTCAAATTTTCTAACCGCATTCGATGAGGCGTGGCGTTCTGAGAAGACCGCCTGTGATGCAGCGGTTGATCTGCCATTTCTTGGTGGATGGTTTATTTTTTTGAGCTATGAACTGGCAGGGCAAGTAGAACCCAGCCTGGCATTGCCTAGGTGTAGTGCGGAGGATTTGCCCATCGCATTTGCCACCCGTATCCCCGCCGCGATTATAAAAAATCACCACAGTAATGAAATACATATCGTCGTAGAACACCAGTCCGCTGCCTCGTGTCTACCACTCATGGTGGACGATGTACGTCAATGCCAAGCAAGGGCGGCAAATAAAGTGATTTCAACTGTGTTCGAGATTCCGGTGGTAGACGATATACTTGAAGAGAATGCGAACCGGTATTTGCGGAGTGTGCGGCAGATCAAACGTTACATTAAAAATGGTGATGTGTTTCAGGTGAATCTATCGCGTTTATGGCAAGCGAGGTTAACGGCTCGGGTTTCAGCTGCTGATTTGTACCGGCGACTTCGGATCAGTAACCCCGCGCCCTTTTTTGCATTGGCAACGTATAATCAGCATGCTATTGTGAGTTCGTCGCCGGAACGTTTAGTGCGTGTGAGTAATCAGCGCATTCAAACACGCCCCATCGCGGGCACCCGGCCACGAGGAAACTCCAGTGCTGAGGATATCCATAATCGCAACGAATTACTCGCACACCCGAAAGAACGTGCCGAACATATTATGCTGATTGACTTGGAGCGCAACGATATTGGCCGTGTCTGTGTGCCGGGTACCGTGGAAGTCAATGAGTTGATGGTGTTGGAGAGCTATGCGCACGTTCATCATATTGTCTCAAATATACAAGGACAGTTAGCGGTGAATACCTCACCCAGTGAAATTATCAGGGCTGTATTTCCCGGCGGGACAATTACCGGCTGTCCTAAAGTACGATGTATGGAAATACTGACAGAACTTGAACAGTCGCCGCGTGGTGCGTACACCGGCTCGTTAGGGTATATCAATCATGATGGCAGTATGGACTTAAATATTCTGATTCGCACCTTGGTTAAAAATCAGAATGCGGTTAGCTTTCGTGCTGGCGGGGGTATTGTTACCGATTCTATGGCCGAAAAAGAATTACAGGAAACACGGGTTAAGGCCAAAGGCTTATTGTTAGCGTTGGGTGTTAAGGTTGGGTAATGCAATTTGTTAAAGGTGGTTGAACATAATCGGTTGAAAACAGCGACAACAGTGACGAAAATGAAATGTCGATGTCCCTAAGTAAGAGTGACCTTGTGCCAAAATTTCTAATAAATGGTTATTTTGGTGATAATTTACCGGTTACTGACCGGGGCCTGCAATATGGTGATGGTTTATTTGAAACCATCAAAGTGCATCAAGGTCGGCCTTTGTTATGGTCACGCCACATAAAACGATTAAATAAAGGTTGCGAACGCCTTAAAATAGCCTGTCCTGCTGAATCAATACTGGCCGCAGAGACCGATCGGTTTATTTCTCCGGACTTGGATGCTGCTATTCTCAAAATCATCATCACGCGGGGTAGTGGGCAGCGCGGATATAAGCAGCCCGTACCGTTACGCCCCACGCGTATTATTGCGTTATACCCTTATCCTGGTTACCCTGAGTCTCATCAGGTTAACGGTGTCAGCTTAAAGCTTTGCGTGACTCCCTTGGCTTGTAATCCCATTTTAGCCGGTTTAAAACATTTAAACCGATTAGAGCAAGTATTGGCAACTACCGAATGGCATGATGATATTGGTATTGTTGATGGAATCATGAAAGATGTTCATGGTAATGTCATTGAAACGACCATGGCAAACCTGTTTATTGTTAGCGATCAAGCGTTGTACACACCGGATTTAAGCCAATGCGGGGTTGCTGGTGTGATGCGAGGCAAAGTGCTGGAGTTGGCAAAAGAGTTGCAACTTACCGTCAGCGAAAGACCACTGACCGAAACAGATGTGCTTAACGCTGACGAGGTATTTATTACCAATAGCCTGAATGGCATTTGGCCAGTGAATCAAATTGAGCAAACCCAGTTTGTGCCAGGACAAATAACACGGCAATTGATACAGCAACTGCATTTGTCCTGGAAATGAACACTGCAATATGATTGATGGAGTTGATGATAAAAATTTTTATTTTTAAAGCAGTTGGCTTATTGGTTTTAGCTGGAAGTGTGGGATTGGCATGGTTACTGGCGGATTTCAATCAATTCAAAAATGCACCGATTAACGTGTCCGGTGAAGGGTGGCGTTACGAAATTAAATCCGGTGATACTTTGAAGCGAGTCGCCAACAAACTCCATGTTGCCAGTATTATAGACAATCCGCATTATCTGGTTTGGCTGGGAAGGTATAAAGGCACCGCAAATAATATAAAAATTGGCGAATACCTGTTCACCCCCGGCACAACTACTGAGCAATTGCTGAAAAAAATTGTTGATGGCAATACCATTCAGTATTCCGCTACGATTGTTGAAGGGCTGACGTTTCGGGAGATGATGGTGGCACTGGCACAGAATGAGGCGCTGGTGCATACCTTAAAAGGTTTAAAACCGGCGCAAATTATGGCGCAGTTGGGCTATGCCAATGAACATCCCGAGGGTCGGTTTTTACCAGACACCTACCACTTTCCTAAGGGAACCACTGATGTGGCGTTTCTGTCGCGCGCTTATGACGCGATGAAAATTGCGCTGGCAACGCAATGGCAGCAGCGTGACGTAGGGTTGCCGCTAAAAACACCTTATGAGGCACTAATACTCGCATCCATTATTGAAAAAGAAACGGCAGTACCCAGCGAGCGAGGTGCTATCGCGGGTGTGTTTGTGAGGCGATTGCAAAAAAAAATGCGTTTGCAGACGGATCCCACTGTTATTTACGGCCTAGGTGAAAAATTTGATGGTAATTTGCGGCGACGGGACTTAAGAGCCGATAACCCGTATAATACCTATCGTCGCCACGGGTTGCCTCCTACGCCGATTGCGATGCCAGGTGTAGAGGCCATACAGGCGGCATTGCATCCTCTGGATGGCGACGCGCTTTACTTTGTTGCCCGTGGCAATGGCAGTCATCAATTTTCCGCAACGCTAAAAGAACATAATAATGCGGTTATAAAGTACCAGTTAAAGGGCCGGAAAAAATCGTTTTCATCGTACAATGCCAAGCAATAGGTACGTCAACGAATTTAGCACAATAAGGTTATTTTCGAGAGACTTCGTTTAAAGAATATTTTAAGTTAAAGAGAAAATAATGCGAGGGAGATTCATCACATTAGAGGGTATCGAGGGCGCAGGTAAAAGCACCGCTATGGAGATGATTCGACAGCACCTGGAGCAATTGGGTGTTGACTTAATAGTGACTAGAGAGCCAGGTGGTACGCCAGTGGCAGAGAAAATTCGCATCTTACTTCTGGATAAAAGCAACACCAGTATTGCCTCTGATACAGAGTTGTTGTTAATGTTTGCAGCGCGAGCGCAACACCTGGATGAACTTATTTTACCTGCGCTTGAAGCGGGTCAATGGGTGTTATGTGATCGATTTACCGATGCAACTTATTCCTACCAAGGCGGTGGTCGTGGTATTGACAAACAGCGCATTGCCCAGCTAGAACAGTGGGTGCAAGGTGAGTTGCGCCCTGATTTGACCTTGTTATTGGATTTGTCTGTTGAACAGGGATTGATGCGGGCCGGGCGACGGGGTGAGCCAGACCGATTTGAACAGGAACCGTCATTGTTTTTTGAGCGTATAAGATCTTGTTACCTGGAGCGTGCCAAACAATACCCGGAACGATTTCGTATTATCGACGCATCACAACCACTAGATCAGGTGCAACAGCAAATAAACAAGCAACTGGATAACCACTTGTCACACGTCAGCTGAGCATTACACAACCTTTATTATTACGATATTTTATGCAATATCCTTGGCATGTACCCATTTGGCAGCATCTAGCACAACGTTATTGTTCGGCGCAACTTTCTCACGCTTTGCTGTTGTCAGGTAATCCCGGCCTGGGTAAAGCGATTTTAAGTGAGCAGTTTGCGCAGTGGATATTGTGCGAAGCTGCCACTAAGCGGCCACAATTACCCGTACCAGAAAAACTATTACCCTGTGGAAAATGCAATGGGTGCTTGCTTTACAGTGCCGCTAGCCATCCGGATTTGATGCGAGTAAGCCCTGAAAGTGAAGGTAAAGCCATCACGGTTGATGCTGTGCGCAATATTGCCAATTTTTTAGCATTAAAAAGCCAATTTGCTGAATACCAGGTTGTTATTGTTGCTCCAGCCGAAGCCATGAATAAATATGCAGCGAATAGTTTACTAAAAACACTGGAAGAGCCGACGCCAAACACATTACTACTGTTGGTTTCCCATAATATGGGGAGTCTTTTACCGACGATTCGTAGTCGCTGTCAGGTAATAAGCTGTCCGGTGCCTGATGCAACCCAGGCAAATGATTGGTTAACACAGGCAATGGCGCAATCCGCATTACCCACTGAGGACACCAAGTCATTGCTTATGCTTGCTGAAGGTTCCCCATTACTGGCGCTGGAGTATGCCAAGGCGGGAACTTTATCCAGCTATAAGCAATTATTGCAAAGCTTTGAAAAACTGACAAAAAAACAATCTAATCCGGTAGAGGAAGTAGGGCTATGGCTATCTGTCGGGTTGGCCCCATCGCTGAAATGGATGTATCTATGGGTCGCAGAATTGATTCGATTTAAGTCCGGGGTTATGGTGGTCGATAATAATACAATTTTATCGGAACCTGTATTGGGTAAAGTAGCGGAATCAGTGGAGTCGATGCGGTTATATACCTTTCTCGATAAGATTACTGATAGTATTCGCACTCTCCCAACCCAGGTTAATGTACAACTGACGGTAGAAGATCTATTAATTAGCTGGTCGAGATTAAACAGGTAACCTTAGAAACGTGCACGTTCTTATCTAGGTATTGCTTATTTTTTAGTGTTGTTAATTCGTTGCAGTCAAGGGTCGTGTGACAGGAGTGACTTGAAATATGGCAGGTGATTTTAAGCAAGGCGGCATTCTTTCCTTAGCGATTAAAGATAAAAGCTCTTTGTATACAGCCTATATGCCATTTATCAAAAATGGCGGATTGTTTATTCCCACCAATAAAAAATACAACGTGGGTGATGAAGTGTTTATGCTGTTAACGTTAATGGAGGAAAAAGAAAAACTACCCGTCGCGGGCACAATAGTCTGGGTAACGCCCAGCGGTTCTCAAGGTAACCGTATTGCCGGTATCGGTGTGCAATTTAGCCATCAGGACAACGGCGCGGTGCGCAACAAAATTGAGACCTATCTTGCCGGAGCATTGAAGTCTGATCGTCAGACACACACGATGTGATTATCCATAACATTATTTATCAGATGCTTGATTCTTGCCCGAATCTGCTTATAAATGGAATTTATACTCCATTCTAATCTCAGCGGGCTAGCTACGGATCACACGTACCAAAGCGGTTCATTGTCATGACGATTCATCATACTGTCTATACTTGGCAGCCCCCAGTCTAAACAAGCGCTCCTTGACTTGCTTCCGTACCTGTATCAAGTCGTCCCATTTATTTACGGTCTACCGCTGAGTATATTTACATGCCAACTACACGGCGGACCGAATACAGCCTTACTTTTCTTTTTACAAAACAATGGATTTGTCGGGTTATACCCCAAGAGTATTTCTTTCAGGACGCACGTAACCAGGTGGTGAGGGAGGGATGTTGTGTGTGAGGCATCCCCCTTTCCCGATTAAATGCCAGTAATCATAAAGTCGAGTGCAGAAATAATTTCATCGCGAGATTCAGACAAGGAGAAAATATTTTCTCCTAAGGTATTACGATCAACACCAGCGATAAGTGTCGTAATTGACAAATATTGTTTCTCCAAAATTAAAAATATAGGATGCAAAGTTCTAAGCTTGTTTCCACCGTAATTGTTTACTAGGGTCAATGGCATAACCACCGTCGTCTGTAAATCGGACAGAAGATTTGATTGAATTTCCACTAAGTAGGGGTAAAGTGTGCTTGTAGACCGATTTTTGTTTTTGAAAACATCGAATTGAGCCATTAGAATTTTCTTAGGCCGTTTGAGAACACGCCGTTTTCTTTAATAAATTCATTATATTGTTTAATGGCGATCTTATTTTCTGTTAACCACGCATCAGCAGTTTCTTGCCGCACCTTATTAGCCAGAGCCTCTTCTAAAGTGGCTGATATATTGATTTTTAATTTTTTAGCCGTATCAAGTAAGTCGCTGTTTACAGTAAGATTAGTTGGCCTTTTTGGAGCCGAAGTATTAAAATAATATCCCATAGTAAATTCTCCACATGTGCAATGCACATATATTATGCGCATAATTGTATTGTAGTCTGCAGCACCGCATTTAACAAGTGACTGTGGTGTCAAGCCCTGCTTAAAAATCAATAAGCCCATTTCCCCTATAGAGAGGAGTGGTCACTTTATTTAGTGGCGTAATCTTGCTTCTGTCCAAGAAAAAATCGTGCTGGGTGAATGAATAACTGGAGAATTTTCTGCAACCAGCAAAGGCGAGGATCAGCTACTTGGTATCACAATAATAGGGATGCATGTTATTGTAGACGTTTAAGGTGAATTGCGAAGCAAGCGAGAAGGCTCAATCAGCAAGGTGTTTCAACGCAGAAGTCTGTCGGTTAAGCACGACGTTGAGGATGTAGAAAAACTCGTTTTTCAAAATTCCCCTTCAATTTTAGGGTACGAAAACCCATTGCTTGGCATGAGATCGTTGGATAGAGAGAAGTTGAGGTGATCAGTTTTTTATGGCTTTTATCCAAAAGAGTTTTCCTACATCCTCGTTTAGCTTTATGAATAACAACACTTTACTTAGTATTGGGATAAATAGGGGGTATTATGAAATATACGACTGTAGTTTGGATGTTATGTCTTGGAACGATTAGCGGCTGTGCCTCAATTGGGCAGACTTCTATTGTATTGCCCAATGGAAGCCGGGGATTAGTCGTAGATTGTTCCCACACACAATGGAGTTCGTGTTTCGTTGCCGCTGGCACATTATGCCCAAATGGATATAATATATTTGAAAGAGCTAAGGGCGAATTCACAGAGAGTAAAATCCCATTGACGGAAATGGAGAATTCCAGTGGTAAACTAATGATCCCACAATCCTCCCAGCTCCAATTACAAAAATTGGAGGATAAATATATGGTGATATCTTGCACCGTTTGATGGCTAACAACACTATAAAACTATAAACAAGGCCGCCGCAAAAAGACGCAGCGCCTGTTCATTCTTAAACCTAAATCCTAAATGCCACGAGTATAGCACTCAAACAATAAGCGTATCTTAAAATAAAAACAGGGAGTGAAGTCAATAGTGAAAAAATCTATTCATTGCCTTTTCATTTTTATATAGCAAGCAATGCATGGTCAGGCAGTTTGCCATAGAACAACTGGCTAACCCTTATTTTTGTTTTTAATTATAACCAGGGAGAGGGATGTTATGAACACAAGTTTGAAATCTAGGCGTAGTCTCAGGGTTTTTTCTATACACTTGATTGTTGGTGTGTTTTTTTTCACCTTGTTCAATCAAGAAGTCAAGGCGCTACCAAGCAAATCAGATATTGTCGCCAAAATGATCCTAGTGAATGACTATTGGATCAATGGGCATTCTGATTCGGGTGATAATCAATGGGCACGTTCGGTCTATTTCATTGGAAATATGGCTATGTATGACATGTATCCCGATCGTAAATACTATGATTATGCAAAAGCCTGGGCCATAAAATGGAATTGGGCACTCAATGGAGGGAATGCAACAACTCACGCTGATAATCAGGCCGCTGGACAAGCTTATATCGCATTGTATAAATACGATCCCCAGTCGTACAAAATTGAACATATTCAAGCGTCGATAAATAATATGGTCAATAGTTCTAATGTAGCAAACTGGTGGTGGACAGATGCTCTTTTTATGGCAATGCCCAATTTTGTAGAGCTTGGCAATATCAATGTTGATACAGCATTCCATAACAAGGTATGGGATTTATATGAATGGACAAAATACTCAGAAGGAGGCAACGGTCTATACTCCGATAATGGCAATAATAACGAAAATGATTTTTTATGGTGGAGAGATAAAAATCAGGTTCTGCCTAAACTAAGCGCTGAAGGAAAGAAAATATATTGGTCGAGGGGCAATGGATGGGTTATCGCTGCTATGGTTAAAGTATTGAAGGAGTTGCCCATCTCTGACAGTCATTACGAAGAATACAAACAAATGTTGATTTCAATGGCTGGGTCTCTGAAGGATCGGCAGCGACCTGACGGTTTTTGGAATGTAAACTTAGATGATCCCAATGATTTTGGCGGGAAAGAAACCAGTGGGACCGCTTTTTTTACCTATGCGCTTGCTTACGGCGTTAATGCTGGAATTTTAGATGCTGCAACCTATGAGCCTGTCATTAACAAAGCATGGGGTGGGATGGTTAACGATGCAGTTCAAGCCAGTGGCTTCCTTGGTTATGTTCAGGGGCCTGGGCACGCACCACAATCAAGCCAGCCGGTTACCGCAAGCTTAACAAGAGACTTTGGGGTAGGTGCTTTTTTATTGGCAGGAACAGAAGTCGTCAAAATGGCAGCTGGTGTTATGCCTGACCCAGAGAATCCGCCACCTGCAAGTTTTCCTGTCGTGGTCAGTCAAAGCTCAGAGCAAACTGACAACGACGCTGCTAAAGTGATTGATGGAAACACGTCGAATAATTCTAGATGGTCTGCTAATGGGTTTCCGCAGTGGGTAATTATTGATTATGGCTCAAATAAATCCATTGAGGGAACTGAATTATGGACTTACCAAAACAGAGCGTATCAGTATTATGTTTATGCCAGTGCAAATCTCGCCGATGTTGAAAATGAGACAGCTAGCTCCGTTATTGTAGATCACAGCAACAATACGTCTACATCACAACCCATTTTATCTTCATTTATTACCCTGAAAGCCAGATATATTAAGTTAAAAATAGTCGGCATATCAGGTTCTTCGGGTTTATGGTCAAGCATCAATGAGTTTAAAATTGTGGAAGAAAATTCTCCACTACTGCCGCCATTATCAAATAGGGTAATTCATAGCCGAAGTTCAGAGCAAACCGGTAATGAAGCGGATCGAGTGATTGATGGAAACACGTCTAATGATTTTCGATGGTCTGCAAAGGGGTTTCCTCAGTGGGTGGTTATTGATATGGGAGCTACTCCGAATTCTTTTAGTGTCATTAATCTTTGGACTTTTCAGAACAGGGCTTATCAATACATTATTTGGGCGTCTGACGATCTGTTTTCAGTGCAAAATGAAGACAATTCAGCCCTTATAATTGATCGAAGTGGAAACGCTTCATCAAGTCAACCTATTTCAAATACGACAAGCGGATACCCTTGGCGTTACATTAAGCTAAAAGTATTGGGTGCATCTGGGTATGGGGGTAATTGGACGAGCATCAATGAGATAGAAATGATTCCATAGATATACCTAACACCATCAGTTGGACGGCATGTAGCGCACTCACCCTTTGAATCAAGTAGGTAAAATACAACATTTCAAAGGGTGAGTGTAACATGTAAATCCTTGTAAACGCCCATCTGATGAATTTAGGGAATGATTACGGTGAAGCGCCCTTTTAAGTATGATAGGCAGAAAGCGGCGC
Organism: Gammaproteobacteria bacterium; assembly: GCA_013152545.1. GTDB lineage: Bacteria > Pseudomonadota > Gammaproteobacteria > SZUA-152 > SZUA-152 > JAADGF01. Next base: position 98,916 of record JAADGF010000116.1, on the reverse strand, counting down.
TATGATGGTATGCTCCACAATTTGTTGGCATTATTAATCAGAAAATTCTTGAAAGCCAATCCCGTTGGCGAAAGTCGTTTACCTTTACGGTATACGATGTACCAATGTCGTAATATAGGGAATAATGCATCTGCACTAACGATCGCCAGGCGATTAAGTTCTAATTCCATTTCCAGTGTATGTATAGAGACAATGCCCAGGCCTAATCCTGCTTGTACGGCCTGTTTAATGGCTTCGTTACTGTTCATGTTAATGGTGGTCAGAATTTTTGTGCCTTGCTCCGTGAAAAAGCGTTCAATGGCGGTACGTGTTCCTGATCCTTGCTCACGTAATATAAAGGTTTCCTGCTCTAAATCATGGATTGAAACGTTTTGTTTCTTTGCCAAATGATGTTCTGGCGCGGCAATGAGTACGAGGGGGTTTTCCATAAAAGATTCAGCCATCAACTCCATTCCTGTTGGTGGCAACCCCATGATAACAATATCCGTGTCGTTTTTTTCTAAGTGTTGTAATAATCCTTGGCGGTTAGTGACATCAAGATCAATTTTTATGGACTGATGTTCATTGCTAAACGCGGCTAGGATACGGGGTGCGAAATAATTAGCGGTACTTGCAACAGCTATCGTTAATTTTCCGTGTTTGATCCCTTTTAAATTTTCGATAACATTTTCGGCTTCTTCCAGTTGTTGTTGAATCGATCGACAGTAGTTATACATTTCTTGACCGGCTTCGGTTAAGAATATTTTTTTGCCAATTTGTTCAAATAAAGGTAAGCCAATGCTTTCTTCAATCTGTTTGATTTGCATGGATACCGCAGGTTGAGTGAGGTGCAACTCCAGAGCAGCTTTCGTAAAGCTGAGGTTGCGCGCGACAGCTTCTAAAACTGTTAACTGACGAAATGTAATATGCATAGTTGTAACGACCTAACTATTGAATTCAGCTGTTTAATTGCAACCGATGAAGCAAATGGGCTTTTCTGGTCGGGGTTAGTCAATCAGGAAAGCTTGTTGTAATGCTTATTTTTGTTGATTTTCAGGCAAAAGGGAAGCCTGTGTGTGATAATAATTTTGTGTTTAGATTGTGCTGTATCGGGAATTTCGGTCTTTGGATAGGTAATAATTCTTTAAATACAATTGCTTGGGGAGTGTTGCAACTAAATTTAGGCGTTTGAAATTAATTGTGAATCAATGTTTGTTTGTGCTGAGTTTAGTAATATTGCCAAGTTTTTCTGGGTTGAGCATTCCCATGCATCCTGATTGGCCATTAAGCTCAACAGTGCAGGTAAGGTCTTCTTGCTATTTTACCCCAAAAGCGTTTACCGATCCGGCACGCGGTTAACTGTTGGTGCAGGAAAGAATGGTGCTGTTTTTAAATTTATTAAAATTGACTGGTTTTAGCGAGCAAAAACAGGTGGTTATATTCCTCGGCGAGGGGTTTTAGCAAGCTAATCCAGAAATTAACTCGCACAGGTGCGTTTTGAGATTGCCCAGTAGCATTGTGGCGGAAATTTTTTCGGATATATCAAATGATTGCATAATCCTAAATTCATTCATTGAGTACCGCAAAGTCACTTACATTCCTAGAGATTGCTCTAGGAATGTAAGTGTTAGGGCCAGAGTGTCGTATTTTCAGTCAGATTTTCAGTCGGAACAACTATTTTAACCGTTGCAGGGACCGCTACAATTGTTAATAAATAAGCAATGCTAGATCATGGTAAGTGACTTGCATATTTTAAATATTTTTAACGGCATTATTGCGACACATTATACGCTGCCTATCATCCTTAATGAATCCAGTGAATCATGATATTTGAGCAACCACCTATACTGCGAGACGCTAATCGGCAAGCCATTCAGAAAGCCTTTTTGGCAGATGAAACGCAATGCGTAGAAGCATTACTGAAAGATGTTGGTCTGACAGCGCAAGACCAAGCACAAGTTCAGCTCAAGGCTAGCCAACTGGTTGACACTGCAAGGCAACAGAGTCACAACCTCGGTGGTCTAAGCGCATTTTTGCAGGAGTATGATTTGTCATCCCAAGAAGGTGTCGTGTTGTTATGTCTGGCAGAGGCGTTGCTACGTATTCCCGATGCAAAAACTGCGGATCAATTAATACACGATAAATTAATTAACGCAAATTGGCAGCAGCATTTGGGGAGTAGCCAATCATTGTTTGTGAATGCCAGTACCTGGGGTTTGATGTTGACTGGGCGTATTATCAAGATGAATGAACCCTTAGTGCGGGATTCAGCTGCTGGTGTTGTAAATAGTATCGTGTCCCGCATCAGTGAGGCTGTGGTTAGAGCGGCATTAAAAGAAGCAATGCGAATAATGGGGCATCAATTTATCATGGGGCCAACTATTCAGAAAGCATTAGTACGAAGCGAGACAAAAGCTTTGATCGATAATCGATTCTCCTTTGATATGCTTGGTGAAGCAGCACTCAGTCAGCTTGATGCGGAAAAATACTTTAATGTTTATAGGGATGCAATATCAAATATAGCACAACATACAACAGTGTCTTCAGGCAACATATACGACGCGCCGAGTATCTCAATAAAATTGTCGGCGTTACATCCGCGGTTCGAGTTCGCGCAGTATGGCAGAGTGTTGAATGAGTTAGTACCCAAAGTAAAACATTTGGCTCAGGCGGCACAGCAAGCTAATATTGCAATGACGATTGATGCGGAAGAAGCAGATCGTCTTGAAATGACATTGGATATTGTCGATTCTATTTTGACGGATAAGGCTTTTGAACAGTGGCCCGGTTTGGGTGTGGTGGTACAGGCCTATCAGAAACGCGCGCCCTTTGTGATTGATTGGTTGGGAGAGATTGTGAGGCGGACTAATCGACGCATTATGGTACGTTTGGTGAAAGGGGCTTACTGGGACACAGAAATTAAACGTGCTCAGGAGCAGGGCTTAGCGGGTTACCCTGTTTTCACGGTAAAGAAACACACCGATGTGTCGTATTTGTGCTGCGCCAGAAAATTATTTGCGTTGGGGCAATGGATATTTCCTCAATTTGCGACTCATAATGCCCACACGGCATCTGCTGTTTTGCAATTGCGTGATGCTCAGGTGCAGTTTGAAATGCAGCGCTTACATGGAATGGGCGATGCACTTTACCGAGTGTTGTTAGGTATGGAACCTAGCCTAAAGTGTCGGGTCTATGCACCGGTGGGTAGCCATAATGATCTATTACCGTATCTTGTGCGTCGTTTGTTGGAGAATGGTACGAATACCTCTTTTGTTAATCGTATGACAGATGTTACCTTGGCCATTACGGAGATCATTGCTGATCCTGTTGAGGGGGTTCGTCAATCAGACAAAATGCCACACCCCAATATTCCTTTGCCGGAAGCAATTTTCAAGCAGGCGCGTAAAAACTCCCGGGGATGTAACTTAAATGATGACATTGCCCTGCGGCGGTTACAAGACGCTATGCTGCCTTTCAATGAGACTGTATGGCATGCTACGCCAATTATACAAGGTGCCGATGTATGGAATGATAATAACGATAGGCTCATCAAGCGGGTTGTGTTCAACCCGGCTAATCGCCATCACAAGGTAGGCGATGTCATTGAAGCACAAGTTGGCACGGCACAGCATGCCCTAGCTGTTGCGCATGCTTTTGCAGTAACATGGAATAAAGTCAGTGTTACGCAACGAGCACAGTATCTTGAAAATGCCGCTAACTTACTCGAAGAACACCAGGCAGAATTGATAACACTTCTTATTTATGAGGCTGGGCGCTGTATTCCGGATGCAATTTCGGAAGTGCGTGAAGCGGTGGATTTTTGTCGTTATTATGCAATGCTGGCACGTAAACTGTTTTCGGAGCCACAACAGTTACCCGGTGCGACAGGTGAACTGAATACGTTAAGCTTGCATGGGCGTGGTGTATTTGTTTGTATTAGTCCTTGGAATTTTCCATTGGCGATTTTTTGTGGGCAAATAGCGGCTGCATTAGTGACTGGAAACTGTGTTGTTGCGAAGCCCGCTCGCCAGACGCCATTGATCGCATATCGCGCCATCCAATTGTTCCATCAAGCCGGTATACCATCAGAAGGGTTGCAGTTTCTGCCAATGCAGGGGGCGCTTGTTGGTCATCGTCTTTTGGTTGATCCGAGAGTGGCGGGGGTTGCCTTTACGGGTTCGACTGATGTTGCAACATCAATTAATGTCCAACTCGCTCAGCGGGGAGGCCCTATTGTGCCCTTGATTGCAGAAACCGGGGGGCAAAATGCAATGATTGTCGATAGCTCGGCTTTGGCGGAGCAAGTAGTACAGGACGTGCTCAGCTCGGCTTTTAATAGCGCTGGTCAGCGATGTTCCGGATTACGGGTTTTGTTTCTTCAGGAAGAAATTGCACCGCGTGTTATCACATTGATTAAAGGTGCAATGGCTGAACTACGCGTTGCTCAGCCTCATTATTTGTCAACGGACATCGGCCCGGTTATTGATATTCAGGCTCAACAACAACTTGAACAACATATAAACACAATGAGCAAAGAAGGTCGATTAATTTATCGTGTCCCGGTCGAGCGTGCACAACTCAATGGAAGCTTTGTCGGGCCATGTGCGTTTGAAATAGATCATTTGTCTCAACTTAGCAAGGAGGTGTTTGGTCCTGTTCTGCATGTGATACGATATGCCGCCGATGCTCTTGAAAATGTGCTTACTGACATAAATAATACTCAGTATGGTCTTACTCTGGGAATTCATAGTCGTATTCAAGAGAAAGTGACCAGTATTCAACAAGCTGTGCAAGTGGGTAATATATATGTAAATCGTAACATGATCGGTGCTGCGGTTGGCGTGCAACCCTTTGGCGGTGAAGGGTTGTCAGGGTCTGGGCCAAAAGCGGGTGGCCCCCACTATTTATACCGTTTTTCGGTAGAGCGGGTGCTTACCGTAAATACTGCAGCCGTTGGTGGTGATACAACGTTGTTAGCGCGCGTTCACTAAAATAGACGGGTATATGATCACGGCGACAAGCAAAATAAGGGACGGTATACAATGTACATCAACCATTTCAATCAAGCCGGACTTCATCGTATCGTTGCGGTATCAACGGCTTTTCATCGTTATGCCATCTCTGTCTTGATAGTAATTTTGATTGTGCTTGGCTCACTGCAATTAGTGGGTTGCGAGCGCGATAGTTCCACCGTATCTGGGAACAAGCCTGTTTTGACATCCGGCTATATTGAGAATGGTGATCTTGCGGATATCCAACGGCACCGTAAACTTCGTGTGCTGGTCACGGGTTTAAGCGCTGATGTGGCTTATTTGCCGCGCAGTGGTTTACCGATAAATTTTGAAGTGGAACTATTGAAAAAAATGGCCGCGCAGCTTGGGTTGGAACCGGTTTGGGTGCGCGCGGAAAAATTTGAAAATTTAATGCCAATGTTGCTAGAGGGAAGGGGGGATGTTATTGCCGCAAACCTGACAGTGACCGAAGAACGAAAAAAGACGTTGGCGTTTTCAGTGCCTGTCACCACAGTGACTGAACAATTAGTGGTTCGACAAGATGACCGGATCACCTCAGAACAAGACTTAAAAAATCGCCGTATCGCTATTCAACCATCCGCTTCTTATTGGAATACGGTTCAGGTGCTAAAGCGTAAATTCCCCGATATTTCAGTGGAGCCGGTCGCGGAGCACTATTCTGTCGAGCAAATTATTGAGGGAGTGGCGAATAAAGAGTTTGATGTTACTGTCGTCGACAGTAATTTAATTAATGCAATGTTGCCTTTTCAAACTAAAGTAAAAGTCGCATTTGATGTGTCTGATACACGAGCGATTGCCTGGGCAGTGAGACCCAATGCGGTAAAGCTGCTATCAACCATCAACCGTTTTTTAACTAATGAACACCTTACTAACAGAAAACAACAGATTTATAAGGCAGATTTAGCCGACATCAAACAACGCAAAGTATTGCGGGTGCTTACGCGCAATAACGCCGCTACCTATTTTTTGTGGCGGGGGGAATTGATGGGGTTTGAGTATGAACTTGCGCGTGAATTCGCTAAAAGTTTGGGGGTACGTTTGGAAATGATTATTGTACCGACCCGCAGTGAATTGATGCAATGGTTAAAGGATGGAAAGGGCGATATGATCGCCGCTTCGATGACAATACCGCAAGAGGCAGCGCCATCGGGTGTTCGGTATTCACGATCGTATCATAATGTTTCAGAAATGGTTGTTACCCGCATTGACGACAAGTCAATCGAAACCGTTGATGACCTTGCCGGTCGAAATATCTATGTTCGATCAAGCAGTTCTTATTGGAAGACGCTCAGTAATAGCCTAAATAATGGTGGTGCTTTTACGTTAACTGCTGTGCCAGAGACACTGGAGACTGAAAATATTATCGCCAAAGTTGCCAGTGGTGATTATGATTTAACGGTATCTGATCGTCATATCTTGGATATCGAGCTAGCCTGGCGGGACGATATTAAGGCTGCAATACAGATAGGTCCAAGCGTTTCTCATGGCTGGGTGATGAGAGAAGACTCCCCGGCGCTATTGAAAGCAGTGAATCAATTTATAAAAAAAGAATATAAGGGGCTTTTTTATAACATAATCCGTAAAAAATATTTTCAGCAGCCACGCACCATAAAAAAACGTTTGGAACAACGGGTTGATCATCTTACCAACGGACAGTTATCGCCTTATGACGAACTAATAAAAACGCGATCAACTGAATATGATTTTGATTGGCGTATGGTGGTGGCGCAAATGTTTCAGGAAAGTCGGTTTGATCCACAAGCAAAATCCTGGGCTGGTGCGTTAGGGCTGATGCAGATCATGCCGCGAACCGCGAAAGAGTTAGGCATTGAACACCTGGATGACCCAGCACAGTCTATCCACGCGGGCATAAAGTATCTGGCTTGGTTACGTGATCGTTTTGAGCCAGAATTGGCGGTTAATGAACGTATGTGGTTTGTATTGGCGGCCTACAACGCCGGTGTTGGCCATGTGCGAGATGCGCGACGTTTGGCAAAGCAAAAAGGTTGGGAGTCTGACCGTTGGTTTGACCATGTGGAACAAGCCATGTTGCTATTGTCACAACGTAAATACGCAAAATCAGCCCGACACGGTTATGTTCGCGGCATAGAACCAGTAAAATATGTCCGTGACATTAGCAATCGGTATAATGCCTACCTAAAACTGACTCAGGTTAAATAATGTGAAAACGGTGCGTTTTTTACAGACTCTAAACTGAGTAGTTATTTATGATGTTTATGTTTCCACTGGCGTATCGGGGCTGTTGCCCCAATCAGACCAGGAGCCCGGATAACCTTTTACATGCGTATATCCCAAAAATTTGAGGATAAAGTACATTAGCGCAGAGCGGTGATGGGTCTGACAATAAGTGATGACGGTTTTATCCTCAGTGATATTCATTGATGCTAACCGAGCGCGTATTTCGTCGCTAGGTTTGAGGCGAAAGTTGTTGTTTTGATCGATGAATTCAACCCAATCTAAATTGACCGCGCCGGGAATGTGTCCAGCCTTTTTCGCAAATTTTTTTACGCCGTTGTATTCCTGTTGCGAGCGCGCGTCTAGCAGGATCGTAGATGGATCGGTATAGGTTTGTAAAATGAGTGCTTTATTCGCAACCGGAGTGTCATTGAGTTGCACTGTATATGTGCTGGGGGCTCTTGTGTTGGGTGTGTTTTCCACCGTATGGCCTTCGTTGCTCCAGGCATATATTCCTCCGTTTAACAATGAATAACGGGGATGGTTCGCGACGTCCAGGGTATATAAAAATCTTGCGGCTTTACCACCGCCTTCGTCATCATAGGCGATAACGTGGTGCTCGGGTTTAATGCCCAATTGTGACAATAATTTGCCTAAATCATCTGCGCCTGGCACCAGGCCCATCACCGGGGGGGTGGCGCTAACGATTTTTTGATACTCGATGTGCACGGCTCCGGGGATATGGGCATCTGCATACGACTCGGGTTTGCTTAAATCCAGGAGAAATAAACCTGGATCCTGTAAATGATTTTCCAATTCGCTGGGTTCGATTAATAGAGGTAAATGACTGAGTTTCACGTTGACTATTCCTGGCTGAAGATGAATTTAAGGGGGTTGGGTTTTTGATTACGTTGTACTTGTTGGTTTTGGTTTGAACTTATTATTGTGGCCATGTCCAGATAAACGAATTTGCAGGCGTATATTACTGACGGAGTTAGCATAGGCAAGGGCCGTTTCTTCGGAAATTTTGCCTTCACAAAACAAATGATACAAGGATTGATCGATGGTGCACATACCGGCATTGGTGTCTTTTTCTAAGGTTTCGTGCAATTCCCCAAATTTTCCACGCGAAATTAAATCGGCCACCCGGGGTGTCAATATGAGTAATTCTACAGCAACGGCGCGTTTTCCGTTGATACTGGGTACCAGTATTTGTGAGACCACGGCTTTAATATTGTGTGACATGTTAATGCACAATTGTTGGTGTTTGTCTTTGGGGAACATGTTTAAAATGCGTTCAAATGCCTGGGCTGTATTGTTTGCGTGTAACGTTGCTAAACACAAGTGTCCTGTATCGGAAAATCCCAGTACGTTTTCCATTATTTCCGTATTGCGAATTTCCCCAATCATTATAACGTCAGGTGATTGCCGCAATGCATTACTTAAGGCATCGTGGTACGAGTTTGTGTCTACGCCTATTTCGCGTTGATTTACAATTGACCTTTTATGTTCGATAACATATTCAATGGGGTCTTCAATGGTGATAATGTGACTAAGTTCCGATATGTTGCGGTGTTCAATCATTGCGGCGAGTGTTGTGGATTTTCCGGCGCCGGATGGACCCACAACCAGCACCAAACCGCGTTTCAACATAACGATGTCATGCAGTATATTGGGTATACCCAAGGTGTCGAAATCCGGTATTGATGATGGCACCGCGCGTACAACCATTGCGGTTTCATTACGCTGGCGAAAGATATTAAAGCGGAATCGGCCGATGCCGGGAACGGTGCAGCCGAAATTGGCCTCAGGATGGTCGTCAAAAGCACATATCTGTTCTTTCTGCATAATGAGTTGCACCATTTTATGAATTTGACCAGTGGCCAGTGGTGCGATGTTTATGGGGCGCAGCTTTCCATTGATTCGAAATGCGGGCACCGTACCTGTGCTCAAAAACAGATCAGAGGCCTCTGAATTGATCATTTCTTTTAATAATTTTGAGAGCAAATCCATATGTCCGCTTTTTTTGTCCAAACCTGCTGATCTTTTTGTATGTAAAAAATTTAGCCTAACAGAGATATGAGTGTTAGGGATTAAAATGGGTGTGTGGAAGGGTATAACCTCCTCAAGAGCTACGCATTTGCCCAGTTTAACAAAAAACCTGCCGAAGGGAATGAGGGATTTAGCGCCGTCGGGAAATAAAATCAGCCGAGTGTGCGGTTCAATGGCTACTAATTTTTTTGCCCGTTAGCTGAAATTAATTCAATTTTTGCTTGTGCAGAGGGAGTTGGATGATGTTTTTTGTGTCAGATGCAATACGATTGGTGTGAGTATTTACTTTTCGGCAAGCATATTGTTGTGTATACGTATATTCGAAGTCGGTGCGGGTAACGGAAATAATGTCAAATGTATTGAAATCAATGTTAGCGCTCATCATACGGGTATATTCTTCAAGGTTATCCAGAACATCGCTGGTAGTGATCTCGGATAATTTATTTTTTATCAATGAGTTAGAAGGTTTTTTTGGCATGATGTGACCGCGTGTAAACGACTGAGTTTGCAATAGCTCATCGGCTCTCTTGGCTGTTCCTTGAGTCTCCTTAACGTATAATCAGAGTATTCGTATCACCTAGCGTATTCACTTGGAAAACTCAGCGGAGTCTGAACCGTTGGAATGTGCGTCGTTGCGGCAGTTACTTTTGCAGTTCAGGGGGCAAGTGCGGCTGAATGGTTGCTAATAGCGGTTTCATGAGTTTAGGGTTGGCCGCAACAACGTTACCTGTGCTTAAGTAATCATTATCCCCGCCAAAATCACTGACAAACCCGCCAGCCTCCTGTATCAGTAAAGCACCTGCGGCCATATCCCATTTTTGCAGACCAATTTCCCAGAACCCATCCAGCCGTCCAGCGGCCACATAGGCTAAATCCAATGCCGCTGATCCCGCACGTCGGATGCCAGCTGTCATCGGGAATAGGGCCTTAAAGGTTTCGATATAGCTATCCAAATAGTGTTGTTGCTTGAAAGGAAAGCCTGTACCCAGCAGGGCACCATTCAGGTCGCGTTTCGCGCTGACTCGGATGCGTCGGTCATTTAACAGGGCACCGCGGCCGCGTGAGGCGGTAAATAATTCTTGCCGCAAAGGGTCATACACCACAGCTTGCTCTATGCGTCCTTTATGCTGTAAAGCGATGGATACAGCAAATTGAGGAAAGCCATGCAAAAAATTAGTGGTACCATCTAGCGGATCTATAATCCATAAATTCTCATCGTTACCGACCTGTTGGCCGCTTTCTTCTGCTAATATGCCGTGGTTCGGATATGCTTTGCGAAGAGTGCGGATGATTTCTTTTTCCGCCGCTCGATCAACTTCGGTGACAAAATCATTTTCTGCTTTCACCGTGATGTGTAAACGGTCAATGTGGTCCATGGAACGAACAATGATGTTACCGGCGTTACGGGCAGCGCGTATCGCAATATTGAGCATGGGATGCATGGGTTAATGAACCTAAATTAATGCGTGTTGATATCTAATATGTAGCAACGATAGCGTCTTGAGGTGCAGTAAATTATTAAAGATCTCGGCTTCGTATTACAATGTGGGCGTGGAATGTACCAAATTTATTTAGAGAAAGCGAACGATCAATGGAAAATAGTGCGGGTTTTTCTGCGATTTGAACGATTTCAATATCATGCCTTACAATATGGTCGAGTTTAATAATATGTCTAATATTCGTTTTGTGTTAGTGAATACCTCCCATCCGGGGAATATCGGGGCTGTTGCGCGTGCGATGAAAAATATGTGCCTTGAGCATTTGGTGTTGGTCGATCCGCAGCAATATCCGCATGCGCAGGCAACGGCCCGGGCGTCGGGTGCTGACGATGTCTTGGCAAAAGCGCAGGTGTTTCACCGGCTTGATGAGGCGCTCGCCAGTGCTGATCTAGTTGTCGGTGCCAGTGCACGGTTGCGTCGTCTGTCCTGGCCACAGCTCAGTCCACGCCAATGTGCTGAAAAAATTGTAGCGGAACCTGACAGTAGCCGTATTGCGGTATTATTTGGTCGTGAACATTCTGGTTTGACCAATGATGAGTTAGAGCGCTGTCACTATTTGATGCATATACCGAGTAATCCTGAATATAGTTCGTTGAATATCGCGGCGGCGGCACAAATATTGGCTTATGAGGTATTCAGTGTACGTAACGAATGCTCAAGGAATAATAATAACAGTAATAATAAGAACGGTGGTGATGACGGGCTGTCGTTGGATGGTGAGCCTTTTGCTGATGTGGATGCGATGGAACGGTTTTATGAGCATTTGCATGAAACATTGATACAAATCGGTTTTTTACAAACCAATCATCCACGCAAAATGATGCGACGCTTAAGGCGGTTATTTAATCGGGCGCGCATGGATCGAGTAGAAATGAATATTATGCGGGGCATATTGACCACGCTGAAGCGATACTCGCAACAAAAATCAGTAAAATAAAGTGTTTCAGGAACGAGTGGAAAAGGTCATGTTTGAACATTTTAAAGAAGATATCCGGTGTGTGTTTGACCGTGATCCTGCGGCGCGCACCTTTTTTGAGGTAATGACGACCTACCCAGGGGTTCATGCGATTTTATTACATCGAGTCAGTCATTCATTATGGAATCGGCGCTTTCGATGGTTGTCAAGGTTTTTGTCGGCATTTTCGCGTTGGATTACGGGGATTGAAATCCATCCGGGGGCGGTTATTGGACGCCGTTTTTTTATCGACCATGGCATGGGCGTCGTTATCGGTGAAACAGCCGAAATTGGTGAAGATTGTACGCTATACCATGGTGTTACTTTAGGAGGAACCAGTTGGGCTAAAGGTAAACGTCACCCTACGTTGGGCCGTGACGTGGTCGTTGGGGCGGGGGCGAAAGTGCTGGGGCCGATTCAAATTGGGGATGGTGCTCGAATCGGCTCTAACTCCGTGGTTGTAAAAAATGTACCCGCCAATGCGACGGTTGTGGGTGTTCCCGGCAGAACCATGAGCGGGGATACGCTTGCCCGCGAACGGCAACGCCACGCCATTGCGGAAAAAATGGGTTTCGATGCCTATGGTGTAACTAAAGATGCGCCAGACCCTGTGGCTCATGCGATTAACTGCATATTGGATCATTCTCATGCTTTAGATGCCAAGATGGAAAAAATGTGCAGCGTTATAAAAAAAATCGATGAAAATTTTGCCGATATTAAATTACCTGAATTAGATGCCTGCGAAATAGCGCCTTTAACGGAAGATAAATTCGACGAAAAAACTAATTTGCGGGAAAATAGTACTAAAGAGGGTTAACTTGGGTATTTCATTATACTGGACATACCCGCGAAATTATTTTTATTTATAAATCAATCTGTTGTAAGAGGTTTATGATAATTAACGAAACCGCCAAGTTAAATACTTGACAAATTTAGTCGGAATATTGATACTATCCCCCTATACTTGTTGGGATATTGTGCGATAGCTGACATAATTTACCTGAGTCTGAATAGGTAATAGGGTTTAGTGGTAAGGGGTTATGCAGGAGATAAGGTGAGCATTTGTTTGCTGAGCATTTTGTTTTCAGCGTTGTGCTAAATTGTATCGGTCTGATTATTGGTCTCGCTTTAGAAGACGAACGTGTTTGGGCACATACACTTAGCTTAACATTGCCTTACAGCCCCCTACACCTTACTTAAAGTCACGAATATAAAGGGCAACTGATATGAGATTAACGACAAAAGGCCGCTATGCCGTAACAGCGATGCTTGATCTGGCAGTGCACGCGACCAAAGGTCCCATTACGCTGGCTGATATTTCTCATCGCCAAGGTATTTCGCTGTCCTATTTGGAGCAGCTTTTTTCCAAGCTTCGAAAAAGAGAGTTAGTTGCGAGTGCACGCGGACCAGGCGGTGGTTACCGGCTAAGCCGAGATGCGTTAGATATTAATGTCGCTGAAGTAATAGCCGCTGTCGACGAAAAAGTAGATGCTACCCGGTGTGGTGGTGAAGGCGACTGTCAAAATGGTGAAATGTGTTTGACTCATCAGTTATGGTGCGATTTAAGTGAGCGCTTGTATGATTTCCTTGACGGTATCAGTCTTGGAAATCTCGTTGAAAAACGACACGTACAAGATGTTGCGGCACGCCAGGATGAAATGCATGGGCAGCAACAAAAACCAGTCGTAACCATGTAAAAGTGCTTGTTATGCCACGCGTGTATCCTTGGAATGTGTGATATTTGGTACGCCGCAGTGTAGCGTCTTGAGCCGCCTAACGATTTTAATGTGTTGTGTTTGTGAGCAGCTATCGCTCTGGAGCGCAAGTGGTTAGCGCCGTTAACATCGTTCAACAGACAGCGTTCTGGTGTTGCACCAGTAATTTTTACGGAGTATATGAATGAAACATCCAATTTACCTGGACTACGCGGCAACAACCCCCGTGGATCCTCGTGTAGCTGAGACGATGATGAAGTACCTTACGTTAGATGGGGCGTTTGGAAACCCAGCATCGCGTTCCCATGTGTTTGGCTGGCACGCTGAGGAAGCGATAGAAACCGCACGCAAACAAGTTGCAAGCCTTGTTAATGCTAACCCAAAGGAAATTATCTGGACCTCAGGTGCGACGGAGTCAGATAACCTGGCGATTAAAGGCGCTGCACATTTTTACAACAAAAAAGGTAAGCATATTATTACCTCAAAGACCGAACATAAAGCGGTATTAGACACTTGCCGTCAACTGGAACGGGAAGGTTTTGAGGTGACATATTTGGAACCCGAGCCTAGCGGGCTGATCGATATTGAAAAACTGGCATCTGCAATACGTGACGACACCATTCTCGTTTCAATTATGCATGTTAACAATGAGATGGGTATTATTCAGGATATCGAGAAAATTGGTGAATTAACCCGCTCAAAAGGTGTTATTTTTCACGTCGACGCTGCGCAAAGCACTGGCAAAGTGCTGATTGATTTGCAAAAAATGAAAGTAGACTTAATGTCATTTGCCAGTCACAAAATTTATGGACCTAAAGGCATTGGTGCATTGTATGTGCGACGCAAACCGCGTGTACGGCTTGAAGCCCAAATACATGGCGGCGGCCATGAGAGAGGGATGCGCTCCGGTACGTTAGCCACTCACCAAATTGCCGGTATGGGTGAAGCTTTTCACATTGCACAACAGCAAATGCAAGAAGACAATGTCAGAATCACGCAGTTGCGCGATCGCTTATATAACAGCTTGAAAGACATGGAAGAGGTCTATCTCAACGGGGATATCGATCATCAAGTGCCAAATATTTTAAATATCAGCTTTAATTTTGTTGAAGGCGAATCCTTGATTATGGCGCTGAAAGATATGGCGGTGTCTTCTGGTTCCGCTTGCACCTCCGCCAGTTTAGAGCCATCTTACGTATTACGTGCGATTGGGCGTAATGACGAGCTGGCGCATAGCTCCATTCGATTCAGCATCGGACGTTTTACCACGCAAGAGGATATTGATTACACTATTGATAAAGTTCACCAGGCAATTTCCAAATTACGGGCGTTGTCACCTCTTTGGGATATGTATAAAGATGGCATTGATTTAGCAACGGTGCAATGGGCGGCACATTAGTGTTGACGGATAGAATTGAGGAATAAAAATAGCAAAGGTAGGTAGTGATGTCTTATAGCGATAAAGTACTAGATCATTATGAAAACCCACGTAACGTTGGTTCTTTTGAGAGTACAGATGAATCTGTTGGTACCGGGATGGTGGGAGCGCCTGCTTGCGGTGATGTGATGCGTCTGCAAATTAAGGTAAGTGGTAAGGGTATTATTGAAGATGCTCGTTTTAAAACCTATGGTTGTGGGTCAGCAATTGCGTCCAGTTCGCTATTGACTGAGT
The DNA here is from genome assembly GCA_013152545.1 of Gammaproteobacteria bacterium. Lineage (GTDB taxonomy): Bacteria > Pseudomonadota > Gammaproteobacteria > SZUA-152 > SZUA-152 > JAADGF01. Next base: position 83,815 of record JAADGF010000116.1, on the reverse strand, counting down.
GGGTAAAGGGAAAAACCTTGGATGAAGCAAGCGAAATAAAAAATTCTGAAATTGCTGAAGAGCTTGCTTTGCCGCCAGTGAAAGTGCATTGCTCAGTATTAGCTGAAGATGCAATTAAAGCCGCAATAAAAGACTTCAAAAGCAAGTCGGGTGTAGGAAAAAAGGGGACGGCGGCAGCATAAATCGTCTGCCGAGGTGGAGTTTGCCAAGGTGGAACGTGCACGAAATAACAAGGTAGGTTGATTATGAGTATTACATTAACAGAAGCCGCCGCTCAGCGCGTGATTTCTTTTATGACTAATCGGGGTAAGGGTGTTGGTTTACGTCTGGCAGTAAAAACCACCGGTTGTTCTGGTATGGCTTACGTGATGGAATTCGCGGATGAATTTCAGCCGGAAGATAAAATATTCGAAGACCACGGCGTTAAGCTGATTGTTGATCCCAAAAGCTTAATCTACCTTGACGGAACAGAATTGGATTATGGTAAAGAGGGGCTGAATGAAGGCTTTAAGTTTAACAACCCTAATGTCAAAGGCGAATGTGGTTGTGGTGAAAGTTTTACTGTTTAGTACTTTACCAACTAAGACAGTTCATGATAACCGTTAATCTCACTGAAAATTTCTTTACGTTATTTGGCTTGCCTGAATGTTACGAAATCGATTTTGTGGCGCTGGCAGAGCGTTTTCGCAAGTTGCAGCATACAGTACACCCGGATAAATTTGCCAATGCCACCGATTTAGACCGGCGTCTCTCGGTGCAACAATCGGCGCGTATTAACGAAGCGTATCAAACATTGAAAAACCCATTGCTGAGAGCGCGGTATATGCTTGAGCTAAAGGGGTTTGATATGGCTGATGATACCGATAGCGCTATGGATAGCGAGTTCTTAATGGAGCAAATGCAATTGCGTGAGCGATTAGAACAAATAAAATACAGTGCTGACCCCATTAATCAGCTAAACATCGTTAACCATGAAATTGACGCTGCGTTAAATGAATTAATCACCAAAATTACTGATTTGTTCAACCTGGCAAATAAAGATGCGTTGAGGGTGGTTTATGATTATGTCAGGCGCATGCAGTTTATGATGAAATTGCGGCAGGAAATTCAAATGCTGGACGAAGAATACAGCTAACGCTGTAGCAATGATAGAGAATACCCCTCTCGTACAGCGTCAAAACAACCTTGACGCTGTACCGGTAGCTTAAAGTAGCCAATTAATAAGAAATAGACACAAGGCTATTTTATTCATTTAAAACAACAATTGACATTAACAATTGACATTAACAATTCAATGGCATTACTACAAATAAGTGAACCAGGAGAGGCAACAGCGCCACATCAATATCGTCTGGCGGTGGGTATTGATCTGGGTACCACGAACTCATTGGTCGCAACGGTGCGAAATGGGAAAGCTGAAACATTACCAGATAACAATGGTCAAGCCATTCTGCCTTCTGTTGTTCAGTACCTGGGGGACAACAAATTAGTGGTGGGTGAAGCGGCAAAAAATGCAGCCGTCGATGACCCCTACAATACCATTGGCTCCGTCAAGCGATTGATGGGGCGTAGCATGGCAGACATTAAAAAATTGAGTGGTGCTATAAAATACGATTTTGTCGATACAGAATCCAATGTACCACGCATTAAAACCCGTGGCGGAGCTGTCAGTGCCGTTGAAGTATCGGCGGCGATTTTAACGCAATTAAAACGGCGTGCAGAACAAGCCTTGGGGGACGAATTGTCCGGGGTCGTTATTACGGTCCCCGCGTATTTTGATGATGCCCAGCGTCAGGCAAGTAAAGATGCTGCCAAGCTAGCCGGTCTCAAGGTGTTACGCTTGTTGAACGAGCCTACCGCCGCTGCCGTGGCTTATGGGTTGGACAACAAAGCAGAAGGTATACATGTCGTCTATGACTTGGGTGGCGGCACATTTGATATTTCCATTTTACGGCTCAATCGTGGTGTTTTCGAAGTAATGGCCACTGCGGGGAATTCTGCCTTGGGCGGTGATGATTTTGATCAAGTGATAGCACAATGGATTATGCAGCAGGCAGGTATAGCGGATAATTCCAACCAATCTTTGATCCGGTATGTGTCACAACAGGCCTGCGCAGCCAAAGAGGTGCTATCGCAATCCGAACAGGTTGAAATCGTATTGGACGGAGCAATGGGGTTATCGTGGCATGGAGTATTGAGCCGCAGCAAACTCAATGAATTACTTGATCCGCTTATTAAGAAAACATTAATACCCTGCCGCAGAGCGTTACGTGATGCTGAGGTGACTCAGGCGGAGATTGAGGACGTTATTATGGTGGGTGGTTCGACCCGCATGCTTCGAGTAAGGGAGCGAGTGGCAGAGTTTTTCCAATGTGAACCACTTGTGGCTATCGATCCAGACAAAGTGGTTGCCATTGGTGCGGCTGTGCAGGCCCATACCTTGGTGGGGAATAAGTCTGATGATGAAATTCTGTTGTTGGATGTGATTCCGTTGTCTTTGGGTATCGAGACAATGGGGGGATTAGTGGAAAAAGTAATTTATCGCAACACAACCATTCCTGCGGCTAAAGCCCAGGATTTTACCACCTTCAAAGACGGACAGACGGCGATGTCCATTCATGTGTTACAAGGTGAACGGGAACTGGTGAGTGACAACCGTTCATTGGCGCGGTTTGAGTTACGGGGGATTCCACCGATGGTGGCTGGTGCTGCACGAATACGTGTCACCTTTCAAGTTGATGCAGACGGTTTATTGTCAGTTACGGCGAGAGAGCAAACCAGCGGTGTGGAAAGCAGTGTGCAAGTCAAGCCTTCTTATGGTTTGGAGGATGCCGAAATTGCACAAATGCTGACAGATTCTTTGTCACACGCAGCACAGGATGTCGCCGCTCGCAATTTATGCGAACAAAAAGTGGCTGCTGAACGGGTTGTACTGGCGCTACAGAGTGCGCTAAAAGCCGATGGGGATCGTTTATTATCTGCTGCAGAACGCAAAAACCTGGATGCTGGGTTACGACACTTGCAGGAGGTGGCGCAAGGTAATGATCATGCAGCCATTAAGCTTGCCACTGAGCGTCTTAATGAAAGCAGTACTGAGTTTGCTGCGCGCCGAATGAATGATAGTATTCGGTCAGCGATGGCTGGGCATAACGTGGATGAGTTCAGCGAATAGCTCGGTGAGATCTGGTTTATCTAAGCAATGCAAGGTCAATTGAGTTGCATATTGAAGTTCGTCTGGTTTTTGAAGAGCCATATTTGATCCACATGTTAATTGAATGAGAGCCTAATGCCGCAAATTATTTTTTTGCCTCACGAAGAAATTTGTCCGGAAGGTGCCGTTATCGAAGCAGAGCCGGGTATGACTGTTTGCGATGCCGCCTTAAAAAATGGTATTAATATTGAGCATGCCTGCGAAAAATCTTGTGCCTGCACGACGTGTCATGTCTTAGTGCGGGAAGGATTTGATTCGCTGAAGGAGGCATCAGAGGATGAAGAAGACCTGCTGGACAAAGCATGGGGATTAGAACCGGATTCACGTTTAAGCTGTCAGGCAGTGGTGGATCATCAGGATTTGGTGGTGGAAATTCCCAAATATACGATTAACATGGTGTCTGAGAATCACTAATTTGTTAAAGCCCTTATCAATGAAAGGCAAACAAAAGGAGTCATGCCATGCCGCTTACATGGACTGATAGTTTAGAGATTGCCATTGCGCTGGATGAAACGCGCCCTGATATTGACCCTCGGACAATTCGATTTACGGATTTAATGCAATGGTGTTTAGCTTTAAATGAATTTGATGGTGATCCTGAACATTGCAATGAAAAAATTCTCGAAGCCATACAAATGGCCTGGATTGACGAACGGGAAAATTGAATTTGCCGATTTAGCTAAACAGAAAGGCGTTGTTTATGAAAAGGCTCTTAACAAAGTGTCCGGTATGGGGTGACCACAACAGATGTGTTTTTTTCTAAACAACCGATAAACGACAGCGTTATTCATCATCTTCGGGCAGCACAATGTTCGTTTCTTCAAAGGCGCGGGTTTCTTCATCGATTAATGTAAATTCGTGCAATCCTATTTTGATCAAATCACCGTGTTTCCATCGGTGCCGTTTGATGGGGTTACCCTTAAGGGTGGTACCATTGGTACTGCGTTGATCTTCTATAATAACGTCAAAGAGCCCATCCATATAAGTGCTTGCGGCAATGAAAATTTTTGCATGTTCGCCACTCACCGTTATATCGTCCAGTAGTTGGATGTCACAATCAGGACGCCGCCCAACACTGAGTGTTCCTGGTTTTAGCTCGTATTCTTTGTAGGGTTGTCCATTTCGAGTATGTACAATTTTTGACATGAGTATGGTTTTCTTGAGTTCTACCGTATCCCAACTGGAGGCAAATTTTCCAGCTTGGACAGTGCCTGATTAACGAGATAAATTTTAACTATAGCCTCTATACCCAAAGCGTTTGAGATTTCGGGTAAATTGCACACCCGATTTCATTCATGGCGGCGTTGAAATTCCTTGCAATAGAAAGACTATTACGCGTCATTTTGCCTCGCCTAAAAGTGCCTACCTTTGGTGTTATGAATAAAATATGATGCATACTTTACACCGAAATCTCAAACGCTTTGGGTATATATCGTCAAGCGGCTGATAAAACTAAAATAATTTATTTAGGTGCACAGCGCGTTAAAGCGTCGGCAAATGCGTTACCGTCTGGGTAACGCTGTTTAAGGTTTTTGTCCAATGCCTTATTAATGACTCGGGATAAACAGGTAGGCAGTTCTGATCGTAATCGGCGAATACCTTTGGGTTTGTCGTTGGTTATTATGTATGCAAGTGCTGCCATCGAATCAGCTTTAAAGGGTAGTTCACCCGTAAATAATTGATACAACGTGACACCCAATGAAAATAAATCGGAGCGGCCGTCAATTTTTTTGCCCGACAATTGCTCCGGTGACATGTACGAGGGGCTACCTAGCACGGTGCCAGTGCGTGTTTTATTACTGTCTATAAGGCAGGCTACGCCAAAATCCGTTACTTTCAGCGTGTTTTTATTGCGATCATAGATGATATTGCCGGGCTTAATATCACGGTGCACGACTTTTTTTGTATGGGCATAGTCCAGCGCTTTAGCAACATCGATGCCTATTCGGAACACTTCCTTGATGGGTAATAAATTGTTACTGGTGGTATATAAGTCTAAGTTGTCGCCCTCAATATAATCCATCGCAATATAGGCTAAATCGTGCTCTTCACCAGCATCAAATATCGTCACGATATTGGGATGGTTTAAACGTCCGGCGGCTTCAGCTTCGACAAAAAACCGTTTTCGCACTTCTGCCAACTGGTTTGATTCAAATTCATCTGTCAGCGCCAGTGTTTTAATGGCCACGGTACGTCCGATTTTAGGGTCACTGCCTAAATACACCATACCCATCGCTCCCCGGCCAATTTCTTTCTCAACGCGATAGCGGCCTAATACGGGGCGTTCCACTTTGGCATCATCAACCACCAACGTTGTGGTGAAACTGCCACTATTGGCGCCATTTAATGTGTTGGCATCCGGTACAGTTTGGTGGCGTGCACGTCGTTCCTGGATATCACGAAAATTACTGTCGAGTTGCACCATGTAGTCATAAATGTTGATTGCTTTGCTAAACTGACGACGACGCTCAAAATCAAGACCAATGGTATAAAGTGGCTCCAATAATGAGCTATCCAAAGGGCATTTACGTAAATTCAGGAAGGCTTGATCGAGTTTTCCTTGCGAGTGCAGGTTGTCAGCTAACTCTCGATAAGCGTTGATCGCTTCGGTTCGTTGCGCGAAGAGCGCTTCGGATAGACGGTGATAGGCCGTTATCAATACATGGCCGATGAGCACGAATAGCGCCGGTATTGTTAATGGCAACCAAGTTAATTGAATTAACGTTAATAATAAACAAGTATTTAACAATAAAAATGCAAATAACAGGCTGACAATTTGCCCCATCCTACCACGCAGTTTTGCAGGCAGGAACATTAAATACAGCCCTAGCATGACGATCAATCCTCGCTGAAGCCCTAGCGCCCAATACGGGGTATTAATCGAGGTACCGGCAAGAAGCGAGTCGACTATATGCGCTGACCAGCCCACCGGAGTCGTTTGCATGCCACCTGGTCCTGCGAATGTAGGTGCATACGCTTTTGCTGTAAATCCAAGTATAGCGGCCTTACCTTGAACGGCATTTTTTCCTAATTCACCAGATAACAAATCAACAACAGAATAGACGGGGATACGCGGTGGTTCTCCCTCTTGATCAAAAATGGGGCGGGGATAATAGTCTAATCCAGCATCGGTATGGTACATACCGCTTCCAAACCTAACGCCGCGTTCACCCATAACAGTAATGGCATTTTGTGGCAGTCCAACCGTTTGTGCTGCTAATTGAAGCGCAAAGGAGGGGATGTATTGATGATTAATTTTAACCGCAAGTGTATCCGCTAATACTTTTTCTCCTTCCCGGGCAAGGCGGGCGAGTCCAATACCCGATGCGGAAAGTGCAAACACTGACACGGGGGCACGTCCAATATGGCGTTCTATCGGGGGAGTTGCCATGAGTGTATTGTGGATTCCCTGCCAACGTTGTTTCGGGGTTATGGTCTGTAATGGCTGTAAAATCATAGATAGATCATTCGAGATAGGCCCAATTAAGCCTGCTTGTTCGCTCCAGTAAGGAATTGCGAGTATCACGTTGTCTGATTCCGTTAAAGCGTCAGTGAAAATGGCGTCGGGGTCTAGGCGATCCAATAGAATGAGCACTTTTTCTTTCACTTCCGATGTTGCTGATGCTAAGACCGATTGGTATGTCTCCGGTAGAGACAGCGACTGGGGCTGATCCATCGGCACGATGATGCCGATGGCTCCCGCTCTTGCTTGCTCTAATTTTTCGATGATTTGTGCCAAACGCTGACGTGGCCATGGCCATGGACCATACCTGTCCAATGCGCGTTCATCAATGGCAATAACGACCGAGTGGGCGGACGTATCAGGGTTGGGTAATAAACGAACAAATAAGTCGTAGGTGATTTTCTCAATCGATTGCAGATGGGTGGTATAGGTACCCAATAATACAGTGATTGTAAAAAATGCGACCAGAAGACGACGATTTATCAACTGTACGACCTCAAATTAACAGATATCAGGCGTGTGATCATCGACAGATCACAGAAGGTGTGCCAGATATGATTCTCCCGAGTGTAGGTTTACTACGTTGTTTTTCTTGTTGGATGCTTATGCTCTGAGCATTGTGCAATCAATGTGCCGATTTAATACTTATTTATAAAAGATGCAACATAAAATAAATAGCAGTGGTTAGTAGCTTATACGAGTTAGAGTGTGTTCTCAATCGTTCCGCTAAACCTAAACTCATCCGTTGAACGCTAAATTAAGTTGTACTAAGCCTTTGAAGCAATTTCGAAATAATTGGTATTGGGTTGAATGTTGTATTTTAAACGCCAATGGCGTTCGCGCTTGATTTGCCTTAGTTTGTTGATAATTAATGCGACAGGATAATAGAAGAGGGAGGGTGTGAATTGGTTAAATTTGAAGCAGAAATACATTCGGGAGAAGGTGGAACTGGGTCGGGAACAGAGGCTGAGATATCAAAAACAAGGACACCTATATTAAGGTACCTATTTTTCTTCTGCCCCAACGATATGCGACATTCACGTCAGCGACAAATGCCCTGGATATATTCTCGAGATGCTGTGCGGGTACGTTATGCGACAAAAATCTATTTGTTGCATCGTATCAGTAAGTATATGCGGCCTGTTAGATTGCTTATCTATTTAACCCCAAATAAGCCAAAATAAGGTATAAATTAATACCGCATAGGTTGTCACTAATGTCGGCCAAAACAATAAACCAATGTTAATGTGGTTTTGATGAGTTTCCATAACTATTCTGCCTCTGGTTATTTGGTTTTGTATACGCATTGTAAACAAGACGATGATATGAATAATACAACATTCCAAACCTCCACAATTCAAATTCTAGCGCAAAGCCAATTATAAGTAAAATATTAGTAATTATATCAGTGGCTTTGAGTGTCAAACAAATAATGGCGCTAATTGGGATTTAACTTACTTCGAGTTGTTGTTATACCCCTATGAGATAAAGTTATGAAGTTAATAAAAAATTGCTATTTGAATCAACTTGTTATCGTTACGGTAACGATGAATTCATAGCATTTGAGTCTTTATAGTATTGCAACAAACAGAAGAAATAGGGCGAGTATTACATGGGTATGCATGTAATACCCCCTTACCTAAGCGTATAAAATAACGAACAGCAACACAAAACACAATGTGAAGAAAATGCATTTTTAGTACTGAAGCATTGTAAGGAGCATGTAATTGCAGGCTATCCAGGGTTTCATCATAAAGCTTAAATTATCTTATTGGTTAGAGAAAGCAATTGACTGTTGAATAGAGGAGTGGGTGTGGCTAGGTATTAAATGTGCTTCCTAGTTAAACGTTAATGAAGGTGGTGTTGTAAGGAGTTTCAACATAGCATTTGAGTAAATGGCTACCCAGTTGATACGTTTTAACGGAAGAGGGTGCAAAGAATTAATTGACTCAAATCCTTCGAGTATGCCGCTGAGTAAATAGTAGAGGTTATCAAGCATCGAATTCGAAATGAATATGATGCACAGTGAACACTTAAATCACTACGGGTATAACTTCCTCGCCAATCAAATCGAATAGTGGGCGTTTTGGGTGATGTAGGTGAAATTGCTGAGAACGGGGCGGGTGGCCCTATTGGATTAAAAAAATTAAACCAAGTTAGCAGAGAGGGTTGTTGTTTGTGTATGTGGCGCTCCCTGAAATGGGTGCAATTAGATAGGCGCCAACTCCTGTAGCAATTTGCGTGGCTTATGATGTTTCGTCTGTTGTTGCCACTAATGAACTATAATTAAAATTGCGTACACAAAAAAAAGCCCGGATGGGGACCGGGCAAGACTCTGTAGTGAGAGTAAGTCAAATCGCTAATTCATTTTTCATTGCGTGAAACAACCGCTTTCAAGTCATTTCCTTGAATCTCTTTTATCTTATCTTAAGATAACCCGCTTGGTCTTATCTCTTTTTGCAGTTGATTGCTTTAAGGCTAACAGATTAAGTGATGCGTGTAACTTCTATGGTTATCTTTATTAATTCTTCATCGCTCCTGATGGGTGTAGTAGACCATCAGGAGGGTTAGGTAACAACTGTCCAATAGGACAGTAATGTCAAGCATAGCAGGACAGAAAAAAAAGTTGTTATATTAAGCTTACACTTCTGAAGCTTTATGCGACATAATTTTGCTAAGAATTTTATCCGTTTTACAAATTGCAGATATACGCTTGTAAAGTTCAAATTTCCGATACGGTTTGGTAATGATGTCATCCATACCTGACTCCAAACATTTTTTATGAGTCGCAGGTAGTGCGCTAGCCGTTATCGCTACTAATGGTGTGCGAAACTTACAGTGTTTACTTTCGTGTTGACGCATTTTTTCAGCAAGTTCAAAGCCATCCATGTTTGGCATAAAGCAATCAATAAACACTAGGTCGTATATATTTTCTTTAAAGAGATTCAACCCTTCTAGTCCGCTACTGGCAATTTCAACATGAATTCCCACTTGCTTCAAAAAACCTGATATAACTTCTTGGTTACTGAAGTCATCTTCTACCACTAATATTTTTCGTGACTGAATTGTTGATTGATTTTGATTTGAGGGGAGTCCGGAAATTGAATCTAATGATACGTCTTCAGCCAGCTTGGTTGGCAACTCCAGGTGAAACATTGTTCCGATACCAATTTGGCTGCGTGCGCTGATTTTTCCGCCCAGCAATTTTACCAGTCTTTTCACTATGTATAATCCTAAGCCAACACCCCCATAACCACGGGTGGATGGGGCTGCTCCCTGGGAAAACATTTCGAATACAGATTGCAGTCTGTCTTGTTCTATTCCAACACCGGTATCTTGTACAGCCATGGATATCAGGACATTACTGTCTTCTTGCAGCAACCAATGTACATGAATATGGACACTCCCTATGTGGGTGTACTTGATAGCATTATCAATTAAGTTAGAGAGTACTTGGCGTAACCGGGTCGGGTCAGTGTAGACGTCATATTCCTGTAGTCTGGCATCACCGCTATACTTTACGATCAGGTCCAAAGATTTTTGACTCGCGGAGACTTGATAGTTAGAGATGACCTGCTCGATAATCTGCTTTACAGCAGTAGGTTGTGGTTCTATTTTTATCTCGCCGTAGTCCAGCGTGGAGAAGTCAATGATGTCGTCAAGCAAGTTCACCAGATGATTAAATGAATTGAGCGCTAATTCAATATATCGACGTTGCGGTTTTGTGAGTTTGGTGTCGTTCAGAAGCTGGATAACGCCGAAAGCCGAGTTTAACGGGCTGCGGATTTCATGACTAATGAGTGCCAGGAAGTCAGATTTGGATGCATTGATTCGGTCTGCTTCGTCACGCGCTTCCGTGAGTTCATTAATTGTTTTTTCGATTTCGCTTTTTGCGTCATTTAATTTATTAGCCAACGCGTTAATACCTAATGCCAGCGCGCCTAACTCATTATTGCTGATTTCTCCAATGGGTGTGGTGTAATTGCTTTCGCCCAATCGCTTCACGCCAGCAACCATTGCTTGGGTTGGGCGGACAATACTTTTCCCGATAAAATGCCCAACAAAACCACTTAAAAGTAGCGCGATGAGGGCTAATAATACGCCATAAACAATGATCTCATTTTGTCGCTCATGCAGGGTGCGTTTCGATAATGTTAACTGCACATGTCCGATTGTTTTTGGCGAGAGTGTATTTTTCGGCAGTTTTATTTTTTCTGTAAAGGGTAAACCTTCGATAATATCAAATGTAGCAGGGTCAAAGACCTGGGTTACCGGTTGTTCGTAAGTAATAAGGTCTGCGGTATTACTAATTTCATAAACACTATTTTTTTTCAGAAGCACTTTATTTTCTGTGTTCTGAATGGTAATGGCATAGATTTCGGGTTGCTTTAATAACTCCTCAATAATGTTTGCTAAATAATCAGTATTGCCGGTCAGTATTGCGTATTCGCTGACGTGTGACAGCTGTGTGATAAGCAGCTTGCCTTGTTGTTCAAGGGTTTTTTCAATATCTTGAGTTCGTTCAAAAAGAAAGCTTGGCGTCAAGATGAAGAACATTAATAATGCAGGAATTAATGACGCTGCAAGCATATATGTTCTTATGCTCGTGTTATTTATCCAGTTTTTCATTATAGACAGAGTGATTTAACGGTGGAGTATTTAACAACAACAGATCTATAAGTATTATTTTTTACCGCGCTTGTTGTGTCTCTAGGCTTGTTATCATTTGCTCGGCAATGGATGGTATTATCTGTTTGAGAGAGTCGGTGTTTCTTACGTTAAAGGATCTGGCAACATGCTGGTTGATTTTTACAGTAAAATAACGGTAATAACGCGCAGCGGGTAATTTACCATTTTTACTGTAATTGCTAATCAAAATACTAATTTCATCAGCAATGTCTTCAAGCTCTGCGGCTATAGTAGCTAAAGCGCCGGCTTTGACCATGCCGCTGGAAAAACCGATTAGGGCCTGATTGTGGCGGTACGTTGTTAGGATAATTGTACGGATACTGTCATGATTGTAAATATTGTCATCGGGAATCGCCAGAAGGATGTCTGCATTTGAAATATTGTTAAGCGCTTTATAAATATTATCGCTGGAATTATAGTTTATTATCTTTATGTCCAGATCATTTTTTTTTGCCAACTGCTGCAATAATGGTTGTTTTTTTCGAGTTGACTCACTTAAAATCACAGCAACTTTTACTGGTTTTTTATAAAGACTTTTTATCAGTTTCATCTGATAATCCGGGTCTGGATCTGAAAAGATGGCGGTAATATTTTTACGGTTATGATTGTTAAGGATGGTTCGATAGGAGCTTTCAGAGATAAAGGTTGCTAATATGGGTGTAGTAATTTTTTTGGCGACAAGGGTTTGCAATGCATTGTTGCCAACGGTTATATAAAATGGCCTATCGTTTGTGTATTTGATAACGTCAGCGATAGCAGTAATATCTACGCTATCGATTATTTTGATGCGATAATTTTTAAGCGAAACTTTTAATTTTTCAACGAATTTAGCGACAGCGCCAGACGAGCGGTCAGTAACAACTATAACGGAATCGGGCGTTTGGGCATGCGCAACCTGGTTTACATTCATGTAAATAACGAGTGAAAATAAGCATAGATAAACTAAGCGGCGGATAAATTTTTTGTCTGTAATATCCAAAGTGTCAGTTATCCAGAATTGGTTTCCCAGGGAGCTATTTATTATATAGGTTGTATAGATTTATGACTACAAGAGAATTTAATCGTTAAGAAATTAAGGTTAATTTCGTATTAATACGCCCCATCGCTCATTGTCAGGCGATACTGTCGTACTGATCCTGTTTTTACACTGCCTGCTAACTGTATATCGCTCAATAAAAGTTGGGTGCGGTAATTACCATGCCGTGAAAGCGGGTGATTGCTTTGTTGGGAGTGGATCATGTGATGACCAATTCGGTCAAATAAACTCGTGTTCCTGAAAAGACCCCGCCAAGAATCCTATTTTACTGTTTCATTGCTAAACGATAGATCTCAATAGTTATTAAAGCCACTGCCAAAAAGGACAGCGCCACGCTCCACAAGCGAGTGCGAGCGGCGGCCTCAATCCAATATTTCATACACTTTTTTATTTTGCGTTTCTTAGTATATGCCCATAGCGTTTGAGATTTAGGTGTATGCGCCTCGATTTGTTAGGCCATCTGTTGTAGGTCATTCAAATTTATTTAACGAATGGTTCTTTAAGAATCGCTCTACGCAGTTAACCTGTCTTGCAAGGTTCTTAAATGGCGGAGGAGCGTATCGGCAACTACCCAATAATAACACGAGATTATTTTAGTTGAAAATAATTGGTGCCTAAAAAAACTAATCACTTGGTGAATTAGAAGTAATCAGTTATCATTGGTTTTGTTCGGGTGGTCATTTGGAAAAATCACAAACTACAGAGATCAGTATCTATGATTAAATCGACTGGCAGAAAATTAGGCTCTTTCTCCAAACGCTTCAATTACTTGCTTGATCAAGCCGGGTATCCGCCTGCTGGGGCAGGTAGGGCGAAAGCGTTAGCGGACCGATTTGGCGGCAGTAAATCTGGGGCACAGAATTGGATAGGGAAAGATTTACCGCCTAAGCGAGACACATTGCGATTAATTGTAGCCGCGTTGTTACCGGAGATTAATGCAACCAACAATGCCTCTCAGGTGGTGGCTTGGCTGGAGAACGGCAATGTTGTAGATGACCCGTTCGGTGAAAAAAATACAATAGATATCAATAAATTACCGATAGAATCCAAGCATAATTTGTTGAGTAAAGTGTATATATCAGTGCATAATATTGCCAAACGTAAAGACATTGATATTTACTCTCTCGATGATCATATTATGGATCATGTTTATAATTGTGTTATCCAGCAAGCGGTGGAAAGCGGTAAAAACGATCCTGACCCTTATTTGATTACTTCTTTATTGGAGCTTGCCGTTAAGTCGGCGTAGAGACTATCTTCGAACAGTGTTGTTGCGCCATTATTTTCGCCAATAAAAATATATTTACCCTAAAATTTTCTGGCGGAGCCTGGTGATAAATGTCTGAAAGCTATTATTTGATTGGTGTTGCAAAATAAATGACGCTACGAAGAATTAGTGATTGACAAGAAAATCCACAACTTTTATAGTTGGTGAACAGAAAAAGTGGGCACCTTGAGAAAGGTTTGAAGAAGGAAGGTGAAGGTGTCGCTTAGATTAAATAATCACATTCTTTGTCGCATCGACTGATTATAAAGTTTGGTAACTGTTGTGATAAGTAGCAAATAGTAGATAGTGAATGTTAACGGAAATAGGTGAAAATTTATAATGGAAGGTATTTCTATGAATCTCCGCAAGCATAATGATTCTTTGAGCATTAGTAACGATTCATCATCTAATTTAACGGATCGTGAAATTGAAATTTTGCGATGGCTGATGGAAGGCAAGTCTTCCTGGGACGTTGGAAAGATTCTTTCGATTTCGGAGCGTACGGTGAAGTATCATGTGAATAATATTTGTGTGAAGCTAAATGCGGTTAATAGAACGCATGCAGTGGCAAAAGCCATCTTGAATAATATTATATAAACTTAGGTTTAATCGTCCTCTTTCTTGCTTGTTGAAAACATTCGGAGGAGGCATTTGAATCCTAATATTTCAAGATATTGTGATAAAAAACTGTTTTGCGTTCTTTGTTGTGTTCCTGGGGGTTGGTTGATGTCCATGTTTTGCTAAACATTACCATTAATAGTGACATTGCCTTTTTTGTAAAAAAGTCGTCCAACTTTCTTTAGTGCTACACTTAAGCTGAAGCGGTGTTGCCGCAACAACGACGTACACATAATACAGCTAAACGCAGAACTAACGTTTTTTCGTCGCAACGATTTTCTTGCTGTTGATTTGCCCGATGGCTGCGCCAAAACACTCATTCATATTGCTGGATTCTATGCTTCTTCTTTGTTTTTGCAACAAACCAGAGGTAAGTCGAGCAGTTACTGAATATTTAAAAAATCAAGCTGAGCAGTGTTACGTTTTTCACAATATTTTGAAGCGGCACGGTGTAGCGGTAGTAAGAGTGTGGTATTAATACAGCAGAAACTCGTTAATGGATTCACTCCAAAAATGTTCGTCATTCGCTAACAGTGTTTCCATATCAGCGATGCTGGAAGAATGATCATCTATCCAAGTGCGAATGGAGGTACCTCCATTTATTACATCAAACGCTAAACGTTCGGTTTCGTATTCATATTCGAATTTTCGCCACAATTGATAGTCCGGATGGAGTACACGTATTGCTTTCAATAATAATAATATTAGTCGAAAAGGCTTAAATTGATCGGGTTGGTACTGGTTAGTATCCGTGTGGATCTGGATGCCTTGACACAGTGTATGTGCATGTTTATGAAAAGTTGGCTCGAAAAATAAGGGGCGAATATATGCACCTTGCATCCAGTGCGGTGCGAGATGGTACATTTTTTTAAGTAGCTGCTCGATATCGATATCGGGAGCGCCTATAATTTCCAACGGAATAGTTGTTCCCCGACCTTCCGAGAGTTCAGTACCTTCAATTAAGACCGATCCCGGATAAATCCGCGCCATGTTAAGGCTGGACGCGTTTGGGCTTGGATTTACCCACGGTAATTCCCCAACGGGCCAACCATACCCGGAGGGCTGATTGGGCTTGTAGTCTTGCATTTCGATAATGCGTAGATCAACATCAATATTGTGGTATTTTGCAAACCACTTTGCTAGTTCGCCAACAGTGAGACCATGACGCATCACAATATGACCTGCGCCAACAAAGCTTTGCCAGCCATCTGATAGTATGTTTCCTTCAATTGATCGTCCAGCGGGATTTGGGCGATCTAAGACCCAAAGTGATTTTTGATGTTTGGCGCAAGCTTCCATCAAATATAATAACGTGGTGATGTAAGTATATATGCGGCAACCAAGATCCTGTATATCGTAGAGCAGCACATCAAATGTCGACATCATGTCATCGGAGGGTCTTCTAACATTGCCATATAAACTAAACACAGGAATATTGTGTTTGCGATCGATGTAGCCACCCGATTCAATCATATTGTCCTGTTTGTCACCCCGCATTCCGTGTTGTGGGCCAAAAGCGGCGCTTAGTGTTATGGTTGAAATTTCTGAGATAGCATCCAGGCTGTGTGTTAGCTGTGAGGTAACAGAGGCGGGGTTCGCCGCCAGCGCTACTCTTTTGCCTGTTAGTAGCTTATGATACGTGTTGTCTGATATAAGACAATCTATTCCTAGTTTCATATTGGTTTACTTACGGCTATGATATTTACCGGCATCGGCAGATGTTATGGTTTGTCAGGTTAGTGATTTAAACACATAATAAACCCACGTCTGTCGTGAAAATCTGGTTTTAGATTTGGGTGTATTAGAGCATAATAGTGCAAATTATTATTAATGTCTTGAAGCACACTGTTAATTCCTAATATTATCTCTCGTCCAACAAGGGGTTGAGGCAGAGGTAATGACGCCGTGATACCGTCAAGGTGGCTGTTGCTATAAAGCGTTTTGATTTTTACCATTCCAGTAAATGGTGGCGCTAGCGCCTGCTTGCTCCGGTAGTCATTGAATGAGTACACATTCCAGTTGTGGCAGGGCGAAATATTGTACTCCCAGTATTCTGAGCTTGCCGTAGTTGCAGTAAAAACCTCAAAGCAGGTTGTTTGCCAGAGATTGTCTTTTCGTTGGGGTGTCGATGCTATCGGGGGATGCTTAACGAGTGAATTGTTACCTTTTAGTTTAAAATTTATAATGATGTGTTGTGAGTCCAATGTGAGGCTACCGTATATAGCAACGTCGAGCGTGGCTTGCTGAATTGCAGGTGTTTTTGGGGGGGGGAATAATAGCAAATTAAACCCACGCTCATTCATACTAGCAGTATATTCCTACTGACCAGTAATTGTTGCGCAACAAATGTTTTGTTAAGATCATACGTTTGTTAAGTGTAGCAAAAATATCGTTAATCGCTTTTACTGGAGTTTATTTTTACCGAGGTTTACTACGATAATAGCATTTAACTTTTTAAGCGTATTTATCGCCACCCGTAAAGCGTATCGACAATGGTGTATCAACAACAATGCTGTATCAACGAAAGTTAGTGGTTAATACCGAGGGTCGAGGAACCTACGATATAACAGCAGAGATTCGATCACTGCTCAGTGAGGCAGGGGCCGCCGTCGGATTATGTCATGTGTTTATTCATCATACCAGCGCATCCTTGATAGTAACTGAAAATGCCGATTTATCTGTCAGGCGGGATCTGGACGCGTTTATGGCGCGATTAGTTCCTGATGGTGATCCACTGTTTGAGCATGATGCCGAAGGCATGGATGATATGCCTGCACATGTGCGTAGCATGTTGACGCAATCCGGTTTGGCGATTCCCATTATTAACTGGCAGCTTGGGTTAGGAACCTGGCAGGGAATATATGTCTGGGAGCATAGAACTATGGCACATCGACGAGAAATTACTGTATCAGTATTAGGCGCTGATAACCCGGATCCCGTCCGAGAATAGCCGCCGTCGTGAGGGAACGCCATTTTGAGTCTATTTTTTGATTGTATCGGGCACCTACTTTTGGCTTTTGAGGCGGCTATTGAGGCTATTTAACGTAGTGATCGTAAAAAAGGGTTAAAATGGCGTTTTCGCAGTAGGTTTTCTATTCTCCTCGGACAGCCCCCAGCTATTTGGCGAAATATCCCGGCTGTGTATTCCTGCGCAGGAACGGTGCGCAAATGTTTTCCGTATTTTGACACTGCATTATTCTTACTCGCGCGCTTAGTTTATGTAATAAAATTCCATTTGAATGTTGGCAATGCTGATAATGTCGTGCTCTTTTAGGCTCAATGCGGTAAGCCCTATATCTTGGCCATTAAGTTTTGGAGCGTCTTGGGGGGGGCGGTTTTGCTCGGTTTTAATGCTGACAATACTGTAGCCATTCGCACCACGATTGATGAGGGCCAATTTTTTGCCGTGAAAACCAATGGTGCTAAAGGGTTTGCGCATTTCTATGCTGGAGTTTGCCGTGGTGTCATTAATTTTTCGTAATGCGCCCAATGGTTGTCCCCGTAAATTAACCGCCTTGTCATCCATATCCCATTCTGGCAATACCACTTGTGTTTCGTCTATTTCAGCCCTAATGAACATAGTGGGTTCATAAGACTCTTTGTCATCATTGAAAAAAGTAAATAAATGATGCCCAACCTGAATCACATTGCCATGTTTTAAGACAAGTTTTGATACATAGCTACCATTCACCAAGGTGCCGTTGGTGCTATTTAAATCCTCAATATAAATGTTTTCACCGACTCTGCTAACCAAAGAATGCCGGCCACTTACGGTCAAATCGTTGAGTTGAATGTCATTTTCATGTTTACGGCCAATACTCATAAAGTCAGATTCAACTTGATATTCCCGCAGTATTTCGCCGTCAAGGGCTAAGATAAGTTTGCTTGACATAAACCTTTCCCAAAGAATGCTATTCGAATAATTATTATAAAAAATATTTTAGTTTATAAACTGCTTGATAAAACAGCCCCATCACATCAATTGTACTTCGCAATTATCTGCTATTATGAGAATGAGCAGGTTTTAGTGTGTAAATCAGTCGACTTATTTATCCTTGCTAATCGAAAGGGTTTTGGTGCTAGCGACTCGAATGATGCGACGTGAATGTTTTTATCCCGTTATGCTCGGCTTGATCCCGGTATTGTTCAAAGGATGGTTTATTACGAGAGACTCGGTAAGCTTCATCCCCAGTAATCAGTTTTTCATCCAAAAAACGCCTTAGCACCGTATCAAATGCTTGCATACCTTGCAGAGCCCCACCTTGAATCACATGTTCTAACTGTTCGGTTTTACCCTCTCGGATTATATTAGCAGTTGCTGAATTGTTAATTAACACTTCTACTGCGGCAATCCGGTTTTTACCATCGGAGGTTCGCAATAGCTGTTGGGCAATTATCCCACATAATGAGGTAGATAACATAGTACGAATATAGGGTTCTTCCAAAGGAGGGAAGGCGTTAATTATGCGGTCAACTGAGGCAGCCGCACCATTAGTGTGCAATGTACCTAACACCAAAATACCCATTTCTGCGGCGGTAATGGCGAGGCTAATGGTCTCTAGGTCGCGCATTTCTCCTACCAAGATAACATCGGGATCTTCCCTTAAGGCGCAATGTAGCGCGTCTGCAAAGCTTGCAGTATGTACCCCGACCTCACGTTGGCTCACTAAACAACGTAAATTAGTATGTACGTATTCAACAGGGTCTTCGATGGTTATTATATGACCGTTTCGGTTTTCGTTAATGCTATTTACCAATGTGGCGAGAGTGGTTGTTTTCCCGGAGCCAGTTGGTCCTGTCACCAATATAAGCCCACGGCGTTGCCGTGATAAATTCTGTATTACTTGGGGTAATTTTAGTTCTTCTAGGGTTGGCACTGTGTTGGGAATGGATCTAAATACAGCGCCAATGCCGCCAGAATGCCGAAATACGTTAATTCGGAAACGCGAAACACCCACTATTTCATACGCAAAATCCACACCGCCTAGCTGTTCGAATTTAACGCGAATATGCTCTGGCATGATTTCTAACAGCAACTGTGAGGTTTCCTGTTCGCTAAGTTCTCGATATTTAATGGGGTGAATTTCACCCAGTAAACGCACGCGTGGAACATTTCCGGAAACGATGTGCAAATCCGAACCACCTTGTTTGACTAACAACTCTAAAAATGCGTCTACTCTAGCCATAATTTTATGTACAGTGAGTCTATACCGTAAAAATTAGTGTACATTTATAGTTTCCAGTCGCCATTATAGCAAGGCGAGCGGGAAGCGAATAGTGGGCTTTAACCGACGAACAACGCCGCCAATAAGAGGAGTATGAGGGGCGGAAATGTGAAATAATTTTTGAGGCAACTTAAAAAGCCACAGACCATGAGCATGCCCCCATTTTTGTCGTTTAAATAAAAACGATAGTCGATGCAATTGCTTCATTTTATTTTCTTTATCGATCTTAACTGATGGCCAAGTTCATTTGAGGCAGCAAATCAGGGTTTGTGACGAAACGTTGAAATTGTTGTTTATCCGATGCTTGAGTATAAGCATCATCCGGATCGATTTCTTTTTTGTTAATCGCCTCAATGAGCGCCTGATCCATTAGTTGCATACCGTGCTCTTTTCCGGTTTGCATGACAGATGGAATTTGAAATACCTTGGAATTAAGAATTAAATTGGAAATAGCCGGTGTGTTGATAAAAATTTCAACAATTGCTTTGCGTGACATGCCGTCTGTGGTGCGTACTAATTTCTGGCTAATGACGCCGTTAAGATGATTGGCCAAAAAGCCAGCGGCCTGCATTTTAGCTTCTGTTGGCATGGCATCAATAATTCGGTCTATTGTTTTGGCGGCTGATGAAGTGTGCAGTGTTCCCAATACCAGATGCCCGGTTTCAGCCGCTGACATCGCCATTAAAATAGTTTCGGGGTCGCGTAATTCCCCGACCAATATAACATCGGGATCCTCGCGTAACGCTGCTCGCAAGCCATCACGGTAACTACTCACATGGTTGCCAATTTCTCGTTGAATGACTAACGATTTTTGGCTTTTGTGTATGTATTCGATTGGGTCTTCCAGTGTGACGATATTGAGGCGTTGCGTGGTATTCAACAAATCGATCATCGCAGCAAGCGTTGTGGTTTTTCCGGTGCCAGTGGCACCGGTCACTAAAATCATGCCTTGCTGATAAGCGAGTAATTTGTTAATGACAACTGGTAACTGTAATTCGTCAAGGCTGGGGATGTGAGAGGGGATAACTCGAAAGGTCCCACCTAACCCACCAATTTTTCGAAAGATACTAACCCTAAAGCGGCCAGCTTCTTCACTATGGTAAGAAAAATCAATCCCGAAACTGTTTTTTAATTCCTCAGATTGTGCCGGTGTCAATATCTCCTCGATCAGATTTTCTAATTCTGTGGTACTTAGGTCGCGGTATTTTATAGGGCTTAACTCGCCGTTATGACGTAATAATGGCGGTGTGTTGACGGCAAAATGAACATCTGAGCAGTGTTGCTCGCGCCCTAACGACAGAAAAGAATCGATACGCGCCATCAGTTGAGCCCTTCTGCAACACTGCTTAGTGCTTTACGTAATTCACCAAAGCTTTGAAATCTTTCTTTAGGGTCCACTTGGATAGCCTTCATTACAATTTTCTCTAATACTTCGGGAATATTATCGTTGAGCTCCCGTGGTTTTATAGCGTTACCTTCAACATGTTGGTACATAACCCCTAAAGCTCCTTCACCTTTATAAGGTGCAGTTCCCGTAAATATTTCATACATAATAATGCCGAGTGAATAAATATCGGTTTTAGAATCAATAGTTTTACCTTTTACTTGTTCAGGTGCCATGTAGGTGGGGGTGCCGACTAAAATACCTGTTTTCGTTAAACGAGAATCGATACAACTGGCAGCCGCCGCAAGTCCGAAGTCCACTATCTTTAACATGTCATTTTCGCCGATAAGGATATTACTGGGTTTAAGGTCGCGGTGGACGACATTAACCTGCTCAGCAGCAATCAATCCATTGCACAGTGCATCAAGTAATTTCAGGGCCCTGGGAATAGGGGTTACCGGTGATGTTTTTAATTCTTTGGCAAGTGAGTAACTTGGAAAATACTCCATTGAAATGGCATAGGTGTTTTCATAGTTAATTAAATCATAAATTCGTATAATATTTTCATGGGTCACTTTTCGTGAATACCGCAACTCTTGTGTAAAGCGTTTAATCATTATTTCATCTGCCGCAAAATGCGGATTCAAAAATTTTAGGATGAATTCGTCGTTTACCATAGTATCTTCGACTAGTACCACAACACCAAAAGCCCCTTTTCCCACCTGCCGGATAATGCGAAAGCGCTGTGCAAAGATATCATTAGGTTGGAACTTTGTTGCATCCACAGTGCTAATTTTTTCTAATGCGCTTTTTTTCACCGCGTTAAAATCCACGAGTAACGAAGCATCGCTTGATTTAGCGTCATTAACCTTGATTTCATCGGCTACATCGTTGGCTTTCGTTACCGCCTGAGTCTGTTTTTGCTCTAAACTTTTAATGTTGAACTTTGCAGAGAGATTATGCATCGTCTCTTCTGCAAGTGGCGTCAGCTCCTTGTTTTGCTTGCTGATTAGCGCTGTCACGGCATTTTGAACATCCTGAACATGCTGGGCATCAGTCAAATGCTGCAAAGCGCGTAAGGCCTCTTTGCTGATATTACTGTTGTTATGGTCCAGTTGTTGTATCAATGGCTTAATAGCGCGTTTATCACCTAATGTTGCCAATGCCCTGATAACAACTTGGCTGGCATCTGGGTTGTTTTCCAACATTTTAATGAGCGGTAACACAGCACGTTGATCGCCCAACGATGCAAGCGCGTCGGCGGCACGTTCACGTACCCACCAATCCTCATCTTTAAGTGCATCAATGAGTTGATCAAATGCCCGTTTATCTTTGCTGGTGTTTAAAATCTCTACCGCTGAACGACGCATAAACTCATCATCATCTTTGATAAGCAATAGCACGGCGTCAATGACTTTAGGCCCGCCTATAGCACCCAAGGCATCGGCTGCGCGAACTTTCACCCACCAATCGGCGTCACGTAACGCATTTAGAAGATCCTTAATAGCGCGTTGGTCACCAACTTCATTGAGCACTTCCACCGCAGCGCGGCGTACATATTCTGATTCGTTTTGAAGGACTTCAATTAGAAATTTTACGGTATGTGGATCACGGATTTTTACCAGTGTGTCAATCGCTACTGACTGCACCATAATATCAGGATCGAGAAGTAACTGACAGATGGGCTGAATCGATTGCGGCGCTTGTAATTTTGCTAAACCTTTAAGTGAGGATTGCCGCACGCTTTTATTATTGTCGCCAAGCAGCTCAATGAGTGCATCAATGCTTTGTTCTGTATTAAAGCGTGATAACAACGTTGCCATATGGGTGCGAACCATTGGTTCTTTGCTCTTGGATTTTTGGACAAGGCTTTCCACAGATTCATCACCAACGACTTTATCGAGTATCCGGTAAATAACAGGACGGACATTGCTGGAAACCTTGTCTAGCAATGCTAATAAGGCGTTGGCGTTCAGGTTCTGATGATGGGCCAGTAAAATTTCACCCAAGGTTTTTTTGGAAATAGCGGTATTGTGAAATTGTTCGAGCAGTAGATTTACATCGTAGTTGTCGGATTTTGTAATAACCCGTGCAATCCCTTCTACTATTTTAGCATTCTGGTTCGCGAGCGCGGCAATATAGATCGGCAGCGACTGGTTGTTTAATAGTCCAAGTAATAAGTTTTCAATAACGGGGGTGTTTTTGGTGTTTGATAGTGCATTAATAAGTTTAGGGATAGCCGGCGCCCCAATTTTTTTAATTTTAAGTAATGCTTGTTTGCTGACAGTTGATGAAGACTGGTTAGTGAGCAATGCCGCAATTGCTTTATTGGCTTGATATCCCGCTAAAAAACTCATACCTAAGCAATACCGTGAATAATAATCAGCATTATGTTAAGAAACCCATGTTTAGGAGGGTTATTTTGTCGGTGTTTAGCGTTTTATATTTCATCACCATCTTCCAGGTTATCTATATAAACATAATTGATGTAAGATTTATTGACTAAAATAGTATTTTTATCAACTTGTATATTAATAAATGAATCTTCTGAATTATTTAAGTAATCCAGCAGCCGTGCCTTATTAGGGTGAAGCGGTTCGTGTATGCAACCTTTGATAAATGAACCATCCATCATGTACATTTGGCAAGGAAGTGGTTTAAGTGTTGTGACTGCTTGGTCGTCTTTCCCTTCATACTCAACCCTTATAATCGATTTTCTGTTATAAAAACGCAACTCTGGGGGAGCTTCTCGTTTAAACGCAATAAATGGTTCAGGGTGATTTAGCGCTTCCGATGGTGTTTCGCCCCCTGCATGATAAGCGCTATGCTTGCGTAAAAATATCGAGCCAATCACACGCCCTTCAGGGTGAATCCAGAATACCACCTGCCGCAAAGCCTTAGGAACTTTTAGTAAGTCAATTTCCACGCCGAAACCTTTTTAAATATAGTTGATCAATTATAAGGTATTAGCGGAAATGATAATCAAAATACTTATACAGTTGGTTGTAAATTTATATTTATCGATACGTTCATGTGTTATTAGGCAATTTATTTTGAACGATAAACAATCAGTCTACAGTGCATTATTGAAAAACGTAAATAATTAAAAGCTATTTTAATCGATCTTTGTATCATCCAGCAGTATACCTTATGTTGTTAAAAATGACTTTAATCGTCAAATTTATTAAATAGTAATATTCGTAATAAGGAAAATCTAATATAGAGGTGTTTCTGATAGAACTCAAGTTTCAAGCAATAATTTCAGCAAAAAAATGATTTAACTGACTGATAACTCAAGAATGCGCAGGCTTTCATACACAACAACACGAAAAATGTCTACCACGTTAAGCCAGCAGAAATTAAGTCGATGGAAAATGTGGTCGACTGCATCCGGCATTGAGAGTTGGTCCTGCTTTCGTCGATGGAGAGGGGGTATTAAAGCTCAATCGTTATGGGTATATCATTGTAAAAAAATCGAAATACGAATGAGGTAGCTGGTGACTATACTGACATTCAAAATCAAAAAAACAAAATCAGGAGGAATGTGATGAACGCATTGCTTATGCGGTATGTATTTTTGCTATTAATTAGCGGTTTTGCCGTTATAGCTAAGGCAGATAATGTATTTTTACAAGGAGTAACCGCCTATAAAAACAAAGATTTTCTGACGGCGGGGCGGTTATTTAAACAGCTTGCACAGCAGGGACAAGTCGATGCTCAGCGATATTTGGGACAGATGTACGACAAAGGTCTTGGTGTACCCAAAAATTACGATAAGGCAGTCACATGGTATAAGCAAGCAGCAGCGCAGAATGATCCTGCGGCTCAATATCATTTAGGGCTAAAGTATGACATTGGGCAAGGTGTGCCAGAAGATGACATGCAAGCCTATATTTGGTTTGCGACGGCCTTTAATAACGGATTTGAGGCTGCGGCAGCTCCGTTACGCATATTGAATAAAACCATGAGCACCAAAGACCGCCAACTGGCACTGAAACAGGTGGCGGAAAGAACCGAGCAATAAGAAAATTAAACATCAGGTTTGATGTTTAATGAGCGTGTAAATTGAGATGCCAGGTTTAACCTAAATTACTCAGTCGAATCGTCGCGAGAGCGAGGGCGCTGAAGGTAAAAGACTTATTGGGATTTTTTGGACGACAGCGTATCACCCATACGGTGAGTTCAGAAAACCCCAATAAGTCTTTTAGGTTCTGTGCTATCGGCGTTCGCAGTAGATTCGACTGAGTAATTTAGGTTAAACCTTTATATCAATATGTTGACCCAATGAGGATGATGGATCAGGCAACGACTCAATGAGTTGAGTTGCATTTTGTTCTTGAATTTCCAAGGCTTTATTATGAACAGCGATACCCGTTTGACTGTTTTGTCCTGCTTGACTGACAGTGCTGGTGGCAATACCTGAAACGTCCATTACTCGACTCCAATGATTAGATTGATGACTTGTTGTTTCTTTTTGTATCGTCCAGTGTTAATTTTTTTTAACAGAATGTTTGTGTTTTTTACAGTTTTGCAAAACAACACAATGTGGCTTCACTTGTCGATTGGTTTATCACCCCATTCACGGCGATTAATTGCATAGTCAGTAATTTTTCCGATGAATGGTAGTGTTAACATCCCCGGTAGCCAAACCACCTGTTTTGGATCACGAAATTTGTGGATACCAATAGCCATGTTGGTGTGGCCCTGTCTTGGTTGTGCTTTATAGGTTCCAAATAAGCGATCCCACCAAGGCAGGTTAAACCCAAAATTACTGTTAGCCTCATCGTCATTCACTGAATGATGAACACGATGCATGTCGGGGGTTACCACAAACCATCGTAATCGGCGATCCAAACCTATCGGGAGACGTACATTGCTATGATTGAACATGGCAGTTGCATTGAGTAATACTTCGAAAATAACAACAGCAAGTACCGGTGCACCCAAAACGATAATGGTTGCGAACTTAATTAACATGGAAAGTATGATTTCAATGGGATGGAACCGCGACCCCGTGGTAAGGTCAATATCCAAGTCGGCATGATGCATGCGATGCAAACGCCATAAGGTGGGTACAGCATGAACCATTACATGTTGTAGATAGATGATAAAGTCCAAAGCGATAACCGTTACTAAAATCGCAAGCCAAAACGGAACGTTAAAATAGTTGAAAATGCCCCAGCCCTGTTGACTGGAAAATGCAGCCATTCCTACCGCTGCGGCAGGAAACAACAGTCTTAGAATAAGACTGTTTAAGAAAACAATGCTTAAATTATTACTCCAGCGAATGATTTTGGATACCGTTAATACTCGTCGTGGTGCAATAACTTCCCAAACCCCCATAATGACGAATATACCCAGAAAAAAACCGAGGCGGATGGCTAATTCATAATTCATAACGAAATCGTTTACATTCATTAATGAGATCCCCATATGCTGTGGTTTAAAAATATTGTGCTTCGAAGCTGTTTTGCTGTTGGATTGGCCGTATACACACGCTCTTATTATTTTATTACCTCATATACCTAAATACACCGACTAGTTTTTTTCCTCGCCGTATTTTGCAACACGGTTAGCGTAGAATAAAGTTTTATCCGAAAATATCAAGTGAAAATTCTCGCTGTGTCGTTTTCGCGGTGAGCTTAGTGTACGATCGAGGCAGACAGAGGAGGGAGGCTGGGGTGGTTAAAAATGCAAGAGTATTCGGCTTACGATGTTGGTAACGCCATGATCGCTTTTGATCCAGTGTTTTTTATTGTGCCGTATTTAAAAGTCGTTTAGGTAACATCGCATTTGTCAGATAAAAACATCAATCACCCACTCTAGCCCGAGTTCTGTCATTATATAGAGTCGAAAGCACTTAGAGCTAAGTACAGAACCTAAGTTACAAGTGGGTGATTTTCGCTAATGTCTAATCGTCTCTCTCATAGATCATTCGGTCATTCAGCGCTTGTACTGGGCGCGCATTCAATGGAAAGATTGCTTGAAACTGTGTGATCTGTTCTGCAGATATTTCAACGGCTTCATTTAAAACAAACCATTTTACGCCTTCGCTACATGGCGGTGTGGTGAGAGAGCCTGCATAATGATAATATTCTTCTCCTTCATCATTATCATCCGGTAGAAATTTTTTAATATTGATGCGAGTATCTTCCACCATTATTTTACCTTCTTCTTCAGGCATGTAATCCCATATTTTTTGGATAAATTTATTTTCTTTACCTTGTTTCATAAAGATACCTACAACCGCAAGTTGTCCACTTGTGTTGATGTGCACTAAGTGGGCTTCCATTGGGTAGGCGCTGCCATCTTTTGCATGCTCGCTTGGTGTGTGAAAATGGAATTGCAGTAAACGATATTTTTCACCATCAAGTTTCAATGTACTGCCTTGTTCATATTCAACTTCAATGGCGTGTCCATTATTCTTGATAATTAGCGGCGTTTTTTTATATTTAAACTTGAGCTCCGGCAAGTCATCAGATGATTTTGCCACGGTGATATCGATAGGTGACTGTTGTGTACCTTTGCTACACAAGTGAAACTCAGGCGACAGGTTTGCCCAATACTCTGGACTGGTTTCACCCTCATAACTCCATTCAATCTTAGAAGCCAACGTAGCGATTGGCATAACCCCTAGTGCCAAAAAAAATGTTGGTAACAAAAAAATGCTGCGTTTTTTATTTGAAATAAAACCCATAAAGCCCCCTTGATTACTTTATTAAAAACATTATTCCTGAAAAATACTGAATGATAACTAACAGTCACATGATGCGACTATGGAGCCATCATAAAACTAATTTATTTAAAATTGCAATAGCCTCTTTGTGTTAAAGATGTAAGCTTTTTAGTGCAATAAAGCCGACACTTGATTGCTATTATTAAATTGTTGGTACGTATATTTACCGCAGGATAACTACTTATTTTTTAGGATTAAATTGAGCGATAATACGTAGATTAAAAATCTGCTGCGCATAAAGTTTTTGTTATCGAGCACAAGATAAAATGAGTAACGACTGAAGTAATGGTGTGACTGTACACAGTCTTCATTCCACGTTTGTATTGAATTTTTCGTAACATCGATCATGTCGTCTTCATTTTCCATTTCATAAAGACTTTCTGTAAATAGTTTGTTTTTAAAGTTTCAAAATAGCCATAAAACCAAGGTTGTATGTGGCTCGCCCTGTTTTGTTGTTAGACTATATTTTATTTTATCGATGCACCTCATTCACGAAAATAATATCGTACGTAAGTGGCTCTACCGATTCTCAATGATCTTAAACTGATTACAATTACGTATCGATCAGTGTGCCCGTTAATAATGTACCCGCGGATGCTGATCCTAAAAAATAGTAAGTAGATGGAAAACAAACAAACCAAAACCCAGTTTTAGTAGAAGTTGACAACTGAATCATGCTGGTTCAAACTTAATTTTAATCAAGAAGCATTAAGCAGTGCGAGCATGCACGATATACGTAGTACCACAGGGAAGTGGGTGGCTGGATTCACTGGCTTTTACGCCCTCCTTACAATAATTGCTTACGCATGATTGCTAAATTTCTTACGCAATATCTCGGTATCGTTGCTGTGGTGTCATGACCACGAACGGGTCAGTTATCCCGCTCGAGTGCAGAAACGATCTATCTTCGAAATTAGAGTTAGTATATTGCGGGTTGTCTCAATAGTGATTATTTTCATCGACTGTTTTTGTCGACTGAAAATACAAACGTTGGCTATTAAAAAATACAAAAATTTTCAATACAAGGAGGGAATAAAGCAATAACCGTATTGCATGTCAAACGCCTGAATGCTACAGACAAATATTGGCATGCCTGATCAATACCGGTATTTTTTAATGTCAATTTTATTAAGAAACAACACGATTGGTTTTTATTGTAATGCATATCATTTTGTTTGATATACGTTAAACCTAATTTATCAGTTGATCGACATGTTAGGGCACGTTTTTAATTGCATCTGGCAACATTACGAATTATTGCATGCAATAGGCTTGCTTCATCGCGCTCGCCATTTTTGAAATGTATCATGCTGTCCAATTGATAATTGTAGGTAAAGTTGAAACAGCGATAGCTAATCGCGACTCACCAGAAGGATCGTAAAATGAAAAGACGGACATTTTTGCAAAAAAGCATGGCAGGGGTTGCCGCAGCGTTTGCAGGTAGTAGTGGTTTACTCACTTGGGTGCCACGGGTGCAGGCGGCGGTCATCAGCAAAACCTTTTATATTACCGAAGGCTATATTAAACAGCCGGATGAAACGCAAGTGTATTTCAAAGGTTTCAGTAGTAATGCCAATGGTTTGGATGTACCTGGTGCTGCATTGATTGTACAAGAAGGCGATAGCGTCGAAATCACCATCGCCAATACGCTGGGAAGTAACCACAGCTTTGTGATCGACGGGATGGTGGATAGCGGCATAATAGCGGGTGGTCAAACAAAAAAGATACGTTTTACAGTAGGTGCACCCGGGTCATATCTATTTTACGATAAGCTGGCGGCTCCCTATAACCGTTTAGTTGGCTTGCATGGTGGTTTTGCGGTTATGCCTGCAACGGGTACCAACGAACTATACCCAGGCAGCCCGACATTTGTACAACAGTATCTTTGGTTGATCAATGAAATTGATCCACTTTGGAACACTCAAATTGAACAGGGTGTTTTGCCCAACACAAAGTACAAGCCGCGTTACTTCACCATTAACGGCCGCAGCATGCGCGTGCCTGGACATCCAGATTACGGTAATCCGGATATTGACGCAGGTTACAACCCTGATACAAGATTGGTTGGCAGTATCGGTGACCGTACTTTGGTACGTATTCTCAATGCCGGCCTCGCCATACATTCTATGCATTTCCATGCTAATCATGTCGAATGGCTGGCACGTAATCGACAGATTCGTGCAGACATATGGGAAAAAGATTCGTTGTTATTACCTAATAACAAGGGGAGTCTGGATGTTATATACCCGTTTCAGCCACCAGTCGATGCTTGGCCTCCAGTGACTACCGGTCATTTTCCCATGCATTTACACGATGAAATGACCCAAACCGCTGGTGGTGGTCTATATCAATTTGGTGCTGCCACCACAATCAGTTTTAAGTAGCCAGGAGAATTCAAAATGTTCGATAGAAATAATCAGTCATTGAGAATGCGGCCTGGCGGAAAAGGTTCTACTTGCTACACTTACCCCGCTGCGCCAGCGACCCCGGGCTTGGTAACAGCCGATGCAACGTTTCAGCGTGGTATTTATATGAATGGTTCTTTAACCATGGATGATGGTCGTCGGATCACCGTATGGGGTTTTACCGATGGCATCGGTGGTTGGCGAAAAACAGCATTTCCATCACCAATAATTCGGGTTATCGAGGGACAAATCGTTCATACAGTGCTTAGAAATAGCGGTATGTTTTGGTTGCACACAATTCATCATCATGGCATTGAGCCCAGTAGTGAGAACGACGGCGTTGGGCATTATTCCTTCGACCTGGCGAGTAATGCCACTTACATATATCAGTGGAAAGCATCACATGCGGGCACTTATTTTTATCATTGCCACACGAATGCGGTATTACATGTGGAAATGGGGATGTACGGCGGGTTGATTATTGATCCGCCCGAAGGACAGGGAACCCTGTTTTCGGGTGGGCCACGCTATGACCTTGAGGTCATGTGGGTTTGCGATGAATTTGATTCGAGTTGGCACCGCTTACGTTGGAATGCCGGCTCTTGCGGTGCTGATGTTGGCCTTAATGATCTCAACCCGGATTATTTCATTATTTCAGGTGTCGATGGGGCACAGTCTGCACTGACTGCCCCTGGTGTCGCTGTGCAAATGAACCGTGGCCAACGATTACTGGTACGTTACATTAATGCTGGCTACCTGCCTCAACGCATCAATTTTGGTGGTTTGACGGCATCGGTATTTATGTCCGATGGTCGTCCGTTTCCAAAACCTATTCAGGTACAAAGCTTGGAAAGCTCGTCTGCGGAGCGTTATGACTGCATTTTTCAGCCAGAATTACCGGGCCGCTATATTATTACTGTTGAGCACCTAGACTGGGTGAGCGGCAATACGATTGGTATAGCACGAACTCAGATTACTGTGAGCTAATAAACCATTGATGCTTAGGCACGTATTAGCATGTCTGTTTGACATCCCATTTTGCGGCAATGACTCCTATATTGCTCTAACAGGATAAAAGCAACTATAATTTATCGTGGTGTTACAGTATCATCCTAAATTCATCAGTTGAGCGCTTGCTTTAAGTCATAAGGGGTTATAAGTTTTGCTAAACCTTTGAAATAATTTAAATATTATTTTTTACCAGCGCCTCAAAGGGTTGTCAGATACTTTGGCTGATGGCTAAAATGGAAAACACATTAAAATTGATAATCATTGATGGGTCTGGCGTCCTGAATGAAGCGCAATAAGGTATTAATCAAACAAATAGCGACGAGCATTATATTGCTGGTGATTATCTTTTTGGCACTGCACGGAACACTGGATAACACGGGTGAAAGTTATACCGATGACGCATTTAAACGATCATTAGTGACCTTTGGGATCGCTAGGGGGTTAAATGGTGTTATTTCCGTCGCTCAAGGCACAGAAGTAGCATTGCATCCAGCGGGGTTTGGGGTCAATTTTACGCCTGGCCAGGTGTTGGACCCGATTAATGACCTGGTGGAACAGTTTTCCTGGGTAATGTTGGCAGCATCGGCATCATTAGGTATACAAAAAATATTTTTGTCCATTAGCTCAACGTTATTGGTGAGCGGTCTGTTGCTTGTGTTGTTATGTTTATACGGTGTCAGTGTATGGCGACCGGGATTGTTTTCAGGAGGAGGGCGAAAGTTGATTTTGTCCGCTGCTGTAGTTGCGTTGTTTATGCGTTTTTCGGTGCCGCTGGCGGCCATTGGTAGCGAGTTATTATATGATTACTTTTTAAAGCAGCAATATACTGAGTCGACACTAAAACTGGAAAATACCATGGTGGTTATCAGCAGTATAAACACCGAAGAGCAAAACGATCTCAAATTCTCTATCAACGAAGGTGTGCTGGATAAAGCTAAGCGCTTTTTTAATTCTGCAACGGCAAGCCTGTCATTAGAATCCAGGTTGGAAAAATACAAAGAATCTGCGACCGAAGCGACAACACATGCAATTAATTTGATTGTTGTTTTTATTATTCAGACTATCCTTTTTCCATTGTTGTTTCTATGGATGATTTACCGCAGTATGAAATTGATGTGGGCTAATCTTTTATAACGTCAATCGTAAATAAATGATTCATGACGCCTCTTCTGAAGGCAACCTCTTTGCCTGCAGGGCCTGCTTTTGGTGCCTGTTATTCAATCGAAATGAATTGGAACATTTAAGGTAATAATATTTCCCAGCGCTTGTTTGATTTGTTCTACTGTTAAGTGCTCTCCACTTATCGGGTCTTCCCAGTGTTCGCACATAAAGCGAAATACGTTTGGTTGCGTGATGGATGTTACGTATAGGTAGGTTCGAAATATCTCGGCCATCGGTCCCGAGCCATTTCCTGAGGTGTGTTTCAGCGATGCCGTTTTCGTGATGAGCATTGTTTCCATTTCCAATGATAGTGTTTCCAGGGCCTGTTGGTGCGGCTGCCCGGTAGCAGGGAGAATAGCGGCCACCGTCGTCGCTGTGGCCGGTTGACGAAAAACCCTGGATAACATAATGCTATTAGAGAAAACATAGTCGGTTTCGCGAGTTACGCGGTGTACGGTAAAGGTATCTGGTGATATCGTTTGAGGTGTTTCTTTCATTGTTCGTAGTTCGATGCGGCAATTAGGGTACCATGCATTGATTTCAGCATAATTTCCCAAGCGATTGCCCTGAATAATTAACCCGGCTGTTCCTGCTGGAATAGTAAGCTCGCGTTTTAAGGTAAGTGTGGCCCCTGGTAGGATGATTCGATAGGCGGGTGCCGGTACTGTGGCAGTATGTAAGTTTGTACAGGAGGATACCAGCAAGACAATTGGCAATAAGTATAAGAAAACGCGCTTGTCATTACTACGATTGGATATTAAAAGCTGCTTCATTATTGCCACCGTGGTAGTCAGGATAGGGCTCAAACGCTATGGGTATAGATCGCCACAAGCTTAATAAGTTTCAGGGGGTTGTTATTATCAATGGTAAATTTATGTATAATTAGCAAAATATAGTAGAGTCAGTATGGTATTCGTAGTAAAACGATGAATTGTCTAAACACTGACTGGGAACAAGCAATTCGGGCTGTCAGGTGTTCCATTAATCATTGCCTGATAAAAGACCGTCATAAACTGTTTCTTCGTCTTAATAAAATTAAACGCGGTCGCTCCACGGAAAATACTCGGCAATACCTGCTGCAATCCCTCATTAAGGACATTGAGCATTCAACGTCTGTTGTGCAGCGTAGAAAACAAAATTTACCGGTAGTCACGTTCCCAGATGAATTGCCTATTTGTAATAGTCGGGAGCAGATTGAGCAACTCATTATTCAGCACCCAGTGGTCATCATTGCTGGTGAAACAGGTTCAGGTAAAACAACCCAACTGCCAAAAATGTGTATTTCCATCGGCAGAGGAATTGCGGGTCTGATTGGACATACGCAACCGAGGAGAATCGCAGCAAGAAGCATCGCTACACGAATTTCGCAAGAATTAAAGACAGAGCTTGGCGATGTCGTTGGGTATAAAGTACGCTTCAACGACACGATTAAAGCGAATGCCAACATTAAATTAATGACGGACGGAATTTTGTTAGCCGAAATTCAATCCGACCGTTATTTGAATCAGTATGACACTATTATTATTGACGAAGCGCACGAACGCAATCTGAATATTGATTTTTTGTTGGGTTACCTGAAGCAGTTATTGCCTAAACGGCCGGATTTAAAGTTGATTGTCACTTCTGCAACAATTGATACCGAGCGGTTTTCGACGCATTTTAATAATGCACCCGTTATTGAAGTATCGGGAAGAACCTACCCAGTGGAAGTTCGTTATCGGCCGATTGATATCGATACCACCGTAAACGCTACTGAAGATGAGTCGCAGCATAATACTCAACAACCCTCGCCACACATCAACGTAGCGCAAAAACGTGATCCCCAGCAAGTGCTTCTGGAGGCTATTAATGAGTTAGAGATTGCCCGGTGCACTGGGGATATTTTGGTGTTCTTGAGTGGTGAGCGAGAAATACGCGAAACCGATACTTTTTTGAAAAAATGTCTGGATACCCAGCACATAGAATTATTGATGCTGTTTTCCCGGCTCAGCGCAAAAGACCAACAACGGATATTTCAAACATCAGCTAAACGACGTATTATTTTGTCGACCAATGTTGCCGAGACATCATTAACGGTGCCGGGTATTAAGTATGTGATTGATACCGGAACGGCGCGAATCAACCACTACAGTTACCGTTCGAAAGTCGAAAGGTTACCCGTTGAAAAAATATCCCAGTCCAGTGCTAATCAGCGTAAAGGTCGTTGCGGACGTATCAGCAATGGGGTCTGTATACGGCTTTACACTGAGGAAGATTTTCGGAGTCGACCCTTGTATTCGGTTCCGGAAATAAAACGTGTCAACTTGGCTTCTGTCATTTTGCGAATGAAATCATTAAATCTGGCTCATATTGCTGATTTTCCTTTTTTAGATTCACCGGACAACCGGTATGTTAAAGATGGTTTTAAATTGTTAAATGAACTGGGGGCGATTGACCACGAGCAAAAACTGACAAAAATAGGCCGCGAGTTATCCCGTTTACCCATAGACCCGAAAATGGGCCGAATGTTATTAGCATCCATGAAAGAGAATTGCGTTCAGGAAATATTGATTATTACCAGCGCATTGAGTATTCAAGACCCCCGAGAACGACCACATGGGCATCAGGCTGCTGCAGATCAACAGCATGCTTTGTTCCATAAGAACATTGATGATAGAGAAAACAATAAGGCTAATCACCGACGTAACGATAAAGTTTCGCCTATTAATACAACTAATATTGATGCAGCACAAGTACAAAAAACCAATAAACAAAATACCGTAATACGGTCCGATTTTTTGATCTTTGTTTATTTGTGGCAAGCTTATAAAAAACAATCAAAGCAAGGATCAAACAATCAGTTGAGAAAATGGTGTCAGTCACATTATATATCTTACTTACGTATGAGAGAGTGGCAGGATGTGTATTTGCAGTTAAAAAAAATGGTTGTTGAGGCGGGCGCTAAAATTAATCAAGTAGCAGCGGGTTACGATGAAATTCATAAGGCATTGTTACCGGGTGTATTGGGTAATCTTGGCTTTAAAGTGGAAAAACAGGAGTTTGAAGGAGCACGGCATATTCGTTTTCATGTGTTT
Organism: Gammaproteobacteria bacterium; assembly: GCA_013152545.1. GTDB lineage: Bacteria > Pseudomonadota > Gammaproteobacteria > SZUA-152 > SZUA-152 > JAADGF01. The sequence continues at coordinate 48,535 of JAADGF010000116.1, read as the reverse complement.
CCCGGGTCGATTGTTCACAACTCTCCACCTAAATGGCTGATGGCCGTAAATTTGTTGGAAACCAGTCGCTTGTATGCTCATGTTTGCGCTAAAATCGAACCTCAGTGGGTGGAAAATGCCGCACAGCACTTAGTGAAACGCTGTTATAACGAGGTCCACTGGGATGAAAAAGCCGCGCAAGTATCCGCATTAGAGAGTGTGACACTGTATGGTTTGACCATTATCGCGAATCGAAAAATTAACTATGGACCTATTGCGCCCAAAGAGAGTCGTGAAATCTTTATTCGTGCTGCACTGGTGGAACAACGTGTTAAATGTGATGCGGCTTTTTATCGACATAATTGTGATTTAATTAAACAAACCAAAAATGATGAAGAGAAAGAGCGTCGTCGGGATATTTTAATTACGGATGATAAGATTTACGCATTTTATGACAGCAAAATTCCTGTTGGCATTTTTAATGTACCATTACTGTTAACGTGGCTGAAAAATCTGACAGAGGATGATACCCGGTCGCTTTACATGAGTCGCTCGTTTCTCATTAATGAAGCGGCGCATGAAGATAATGAGATATTATTTCCTAAGCAATTGCAGCTTGATAAATTAGCCTTACCATTGACTTATCGATTTGAGCCAGGGCATGAATACGATGGTGTCACCGTCGAACTCCACGAGTTTCTTCTCAATCAAATTCCAGCCTATAAATTTGAGTGGTTGGTTCCAGGATTACTTGAAGAGAAAATTGCAGCATTAATAAAGTCTTTGCCGAAGAAGTTTCGGCGTTCGTTTGTCCCAGCGCCAAATTTTGCTAAAGCCTGCGTCGAGGCCATTCAGCCTTATGAAACACCGATGATTGAAACTGTATCCAAACATTTATTTAAAATGACAGGGCTCATGGTGCCCTCGGACGTCTGGAATATTACGCAGCTTCCAGGTCACTTATTAATGAACTTTAATATTATTGATAGCAATGGTAAGACGATTCGTACTGGTAAAGATCTAGCGATACTAAAGGGGATGAAACCAAGAATAGAATCGCAAGTAAGTGCATTCACGGCAGTTAATGTCGCCAAAATAGAACGGCATGGAATGACGCACTGGGCAGTGGAGGAAATTCCAGCGGTTTATGAAATGCAACAGCAGGGCCATACCATAGTGGCTTATCCAGCGTTGGTTGATAACCAGAATTCCGTGGCAATAACATTATTTGATACACCGGTAGCGGCACATAAATCTCATATTGAAGGCCTGTATCGTTTGTTTTCTATTGAGGCGCGTAAACAATTGATGTATTGCATTAAAAACATCCCAAATATAAACATGCTTTGCGCCGCTTTTACAGCACTTGGAAGCTGTGAAAAATTAAAAACTGATATTCTTAGATCAGCGATTTTAAACGTTTTTTTTTATAATGAAGATGATATCAGAACCAGAGAAAGTTACGAAAATCATAAACGCCATGCACTTGAGCACCTGATTAGTCAGGCAAATACTTTGTCTGAACTCATCACTGAAATACTTGGCCAGTATAAATCAGTCATGCGGCGCTTAAATCAAAGCACCCCAATAGCCTGGATCGAAGCTATTAATGATATTCATACACAACTAAAGTATTTGATTCACCCAGAGTTTATAACGCAAACGCCAAATCAGTGGCTACGGCGTTTACCGGTTTATTTGCAAGCGATTGAGGCACGGTTAACTAAACTGGAGCAGTCGCCGCAAACAGATCGTTTACGTCAACAACAAGTTACCGGCCATTGGCAGCAGTATTTACAACTGGCGGACAAAAATATCAGTAAAGTTAAAAACACTGCCGCCTTTACACAATACCGCTGGATGATTGAAGAAATGAGAGTGTCGCTTTTTTCTCAAAGGTTAAAAACCGCAATGCCAGTGTCGATCGAACGTTTACAGAAACAACTTGAGCTTGTGCTAAGGGTCTGTAAAGAAACAACTTGAACATTTAGCTTGTTTATCCTTGCCTCTTCTCGGTCTTGCGAAAAAGCTTACTGACAACGAGTATGCGTCCATTTCCGCACCTTGAATACGAAACAATATTCGGTGCAATCTGTCCGGTTTATTGCTTTACAGACCCTAAACTGACAATAGATGATTTATTTTTCATCGCTGACAAGAAATGCTAACAAATATCATACCCTCCGTTAATATCCTGTCTTTCGCCACTCTTCGTTCGTTATTTACTCACAATCGCTTTTGCCAATCGGCCAGTGATTCCTATAATTTCATTATTGTAAATGCCTGGTAAGTGTCTTTGTATAAGATATCAATCATTCGCACCTATTTAAATCCAATTTTATGTTGCGAGTTTACATACGTTTGATGTATTACTGATGATGCTAGGAGGAACTATGAATACGAAAATTGCAATGCTGAGTAAATACAAGTTTGGGGTTAAAAGTGGCTTATTGTTGATGTTGCTTGGTATTATGTCAACGGCATCTGCACAGACCTTAATTGCCAACTCAGTCCCTAACTTAACCACAAGAACGTTGATGACAGTACCCGCAGGCCAGACGTTTTTCTTGCGTTCCGCCATCATTGCCAAAAACAGTGGTGCCTCGGTTTGTTGTCAACGAATTTTTAAAAACGGGGTAGCTGTTACAGGGTTTATGACCACATCTAACGCAAACTCTATACAAGTTGAGTTCAGTCCAGCGATTAGATACAACGCAGGAGAGCGAGTGCAGGTCCGTAACGGTGCTTCTGGTGGCTCTGTCAGCTTTACGTTAGTAGGGAACTAGTTGTAATTGTATGCAAACGAACCCAAATTTATATATTTGGGTTCGTTTGCTTTTGTTCAAGTACAAATGTTCAGGTTTAACTGCGTCGATAAATTTTGCTGATATTTGAACAATCTCCTAGAGGGAGTGATCAAAATGAAATTAATCTATTCAATGACTGTATTGAGCAGTATTGTATTTTCCACAAGCTTATTGGCAAGCAAGCCAAGCAGTATCCTTGACTGGATACCCGAAACACAAGCGCTTTCTGTTGAGTTCAAGAATCTGGATATTTGCAAATTTATAGAGGATTTGGAAAATATTATTGATATTGAGGCTAAGCACAACCTTGATTGTCATCAAAAAATTACATTTCAATTTGATGATTATCCAATTTCTGATGTTTTTAGTATCGTATTTAAACCATTCAGCTATGTGTATGTGCAAAAAGAAAGTGGCCAATCCACGTTAACTATTTATAAAAAATATGGCAACAGCTCTATTGAGAAAGAGCCAACGATTCCAGTCGAGAAAATTGATTTCATTACTGATGTTCAATCAATTTCCAATATTGAAAAAAACGACCTGGAATTAATCACGATTGTAGAGAATTCTCCAGCACAAGCTTTACCGGAAGAGCAGGTGATTTTGGATGAAGCAACCAAAGTCAATGAAACGCATATAGCGTCGAACAAAATTCCCCGTCTGAACTTAGATACAAATGACTTGGTGCTCATGGACAGTGCGGACGAATTACAGTTTGGACATTTACCAGACGAAATAATGCATACAACAGATCAATCAGAAAAGTCTGTCATCAGTGATGCTGATGGTGAATAATTGGGCATCAATTTCGGGTGTGGTGGTTGTGTCCTCATTCCCTTGTTAGGCATGCAGAGTTGCCTATCAAAAAAAAAGAGGTACTTATCCACACAATAAGAAAAACAACCATTCGGAATGTGTACGTTCCCCGAATATGCTTCGTTTTTATCACTAATTCCAGTGGAAGACATAATTTTTAACTGGCCAAGGGACGTATACGCCAATACAATAGGTGCTTCGTTAATTAACTTGAGCGGTAGTCTATTGATTAAAAACAATAACTCGATCTATTGGTATGATTTGGAGACTTTTGGCATTAACAGCCGACGTGACCGCATTGCTCAATTTGCAGGTGTTCGCACTGATGAAAATCTAAACATTATCAGTGACCCGTTAGTCAGTTATTGTCGCTTGAGTGATGAAATTCTCCCTGACCCCATATCTTGCCAAGTGACAGGCATAACGCCGTCAATCGTGAATGAAAAAGGCGTGAACGAAGCGGCGTTTATTCGAGCTATCAATCAGGTGTTTACTGTGCCAAATACTTGTGTTGCTGGTTACAATAATATTCGTTTTGATGACGAATTTATTCGAAATACCTTGTATCGAAATTTTTATGACCCCTATGAGCGCGAATGGAAAAACGGTAACTCCCGTTGGGATATTATTGACATGGTAAGGCTCACATGCGCGTTGCGACCTGAGGGCATTAACTGGCCAAACAATAAGGAGGGTGTTGCTACATTCAAGCTGGAGAAGTTAACCCAAGCCAACAACATTGCCCATGAAATGGCGCATGATGCTTTATCCGATGTGTACGCCACCATAGCATTGGCAAAACTAGTACAAAAAAAACAGCCTAAATTATTTGAATTTTTATACCGGCACCGCAACAAGCATGCGATTTCAAATTATTTGAAAATACGCGAAGCACAGCCTGTCATACACGTTTCTTCAAAATATCCAGCCACTAAAAACTGCATGGCGATAGTGGTGCCCTTGGCGATACATCCCACCAACCAGAATGCGTATATTGTTTATGATCTCAGTATTGACCCCACAGAGCTGATTAATTTGGACATTAAAAGTATTCAGGAAAGAATTTTCACTCCCACCGATCAGTTAAAAAATGACGAAACGAGGATTCCTCTAAAAGCAGTGCATATTAATAAATGTCCGGTCATCGTCCCCCTTAACACCCTTGATAGTGCTTCAGCGCAGCGGTTGAATATTAATGTTACGCGCTGCTTAGAGCATCTGGCGCGCATAAAAAGCCATTCTACGTTGGGCAATAAAGTTCAGCAGGTGTTTGTGCAGGATGATTTCGAAAAAAGTGATGATCCGGAGTTTAGTTTATACGCCGGTTTTTTAAATAATAATGACAAGCAGAAAATGCAGCAAATCCGTAATGCCACTGAGCACGAAATAAATAAAATAAGCGCCGTTTTTGATGACAGACGATTACCGGCGTTGTTCCTACATTATAAAGCACGTAATTTCCCGGCAACATTAACGGATGATGAACAACAGGCATGGAACGATTACCGTCACTCCCGATTGTTGGAGCATGATAATACCAATACACTAAGCTTGGTAAGCTTTAGGGAACGTATTCAATCACTTAAAGAGGATAATGCCAGTTCAGCGGATAAAACAGCGATTCTGGATGAATTGTTAAACTATAGTATGGGCATTAAGTTGCCTGAGTTAAATAAATAGATAGTTAAATAGATAGTTAAATAGATAGTTAAATACATAATGTGCTTATTAAATAAAACTCGTTTTTCGTCAAACCAAGCTATGGGGTTTTTCCGTCATGACTTGTTTTTAGTATGACAGATAGAGTTTAATTTACTGTATGCAGGTATTACCTCCACTTCAGGGTATAATTTATCCAAGGGCTGTGACTTGCCATTCGGTTGTACAATACGGCAGTGAAACCGCCGCAAGGCACGAGGATGCGATACACCACAGGAGTGTGCAATCAGGCCAGTGCCGTAATGAATCTTGTCGACGAAATTTTTAATCCGTATGGCTTTTTCTACCGGATTCAATCCCCGCTGTAAACGTCTGTCATGTGTGGTGATACCAGTGGGGCAGGTATTCTTGTTGCACTTGAGGGCCTGAATACAGCCTAAAGCAAACATAAAACCGCGGGCGGAAGTGATGAAATCCGCGCCACTGCAAAGAGCCCACGCGACTTCAGATGGTGTAATCAGTTTGCCTGACGCAATTACACGAATCCGTTCACGTAAGCCATATTGCGTCAGAATGTCAATGACCGTCAGCAGTGTTTCTTTGATGGGTAAACCAACATCGTCCATTAATGGCATTGGCGCTGCGCCTGTACCACCATCGCAGCTGTCAATTGCAATAAAGTCGGGGGCACAGCTAATGCCGCGACGATGGATTTCTTCGCACATATGCTTAAGCCAGCTATATGTACCGATCACGGCTTTAAAGCCAGTCGGTTTCCCCGTTACTTTTCGCACATGCTGGACGAAGTCAAGTAATTCTTGATAGCTGTCAATCTCGGGATGGCGATTAGGTGAGATGGAGTCTTTTCCTGCTTCAATACCACGGATACGGGCTATTTCTAGCGTCACTTTTGCCCCTGGCAGTATGCCACCTTTACCCGGTTTGGCACCCTGGCTCATCTTAATCTCAAACATCTTCACCTGTGGATGAGCGGCCACCTGCCTTAGTTTGTTATCATCAAGTTTGCCATCAGTGGTACGTACACCGTATTTGGCCGTACCAATTTGAAACACAATGTCACAACCACCTTCAAGGTGATAGCAAGACAAGCCACCTTCGCCAGTGTTCATCCAGCATCCTGCTAATTTAGCCCCTTTGGACAAAGCACGTACCGCCGGTTTTGATAATGCACCGTAACTCATCCCCGAGACATTAATGAGCGAACTGGCTTCATAAGGTTCTCGACAGAAGGGGCCGATGCACTTGGGTGGCGCTGAAGTGGCATGCTCGTCCAAAGTAGGAAACGGACAATTAACAAATAAAGGGGTACCCGGTGGGTTGATATTTTTTGTGGAACCAAACGCAAGAGTATTATCCGCACCGCTGGATGATTTATACACCCATTCACGTTCCGCACGGTTAAACGGCATTTCTTCACGGTCCATGGAAAAAAAATATTGCCGAAAAAACTCTCCTAAGGTGCTGAATAAATATCGAAAACGACCAATAACAGGGTAGTTGCGGCGAATCGTATCTTTTGTTTGTGTCATATCCTTGATGAATAGCAACACGCTGACAAGAACAAACAAGCCTACAAAAAAAACGAACAACGAGGAAAGGAATGCCAATCCCTGTCCAGTAACTTCTGCCACTAACGACATTATCATAGACCCCTAAGTTTTGATTCTTTAGCGTTATACCCAACGTGGTTAGAATTTCGACATTGTTGCACACGCGGTTTATTCCATCGCAGTGTTCACGTTATTAACGAATACGGATCACTTTAGACTTAAGCAGTTGTATAAATAGAAACGTATTGATCATGAAGATTAGCAGTATAACAATGGTAAACCAAACTATTGGCTGCACGTTCTCATAATGTTGATTCAAGTTTTGTTTGTGGTTAATCAGGATACTTTGATGGACTTGCCGAAAAATTTCGGTTTTTCGAATACTATTAGCCTCTTTGAGGTTTTTTTGAAAAACACGTTCGGTTTTAATCGGGGTTAAATCCGTATGAGTGACATAGATCCAACTAGCGCTAAGAATAACCAGTAAGCCGCCTAAAATATTTATAATAACGATTAGCCTTGAGCTTAAATAACCGATGCGCATATGTGTTTTACCAAGAGTTAAGTTGCCTGAAAATGAGTGGCCAATGGTTCATGCAACAAAATAACGTCAATATATCATTAAAGAACCCATACGGGTTTCTCTGACGTTATCCGTTGATTAGTCTGTTGATTAAATGTCAACGTATTCTACTACGAAGTAAGACGCAATGCCTATTCGTCTATGTTCTGCATGAATATCTACCCTGAATTGGCAGAATGAGGGGGCGGGGTAGTGTGGGTACTAATAAACGTCGCGCTTACTTCCATGTAAGCGCGCTGCATCAGCAATTATTCAGCCGTCAATTCCAATAAGGTATTGTTAGCCATGTTCAATAGCGATAGTTTTAGTGGTTTTCTGTTTATCCGGGTTTTTAGTTATAGTTAGCCTTAAAACGCCGTCTTTAAAGTTTGCATCAATCAGGTCACGGTCAGCGTCCGCAGGTAATGCCAATACCCGTTGAAAAGAACCATAGCTACGTTCTATGAAATGGTATTTTTCACTTTTATTTTCTTTTTCCATTTTCTTTTCACCCCGTATGGTGAGCGTGTCGTTATCGATATCGATGCTAATATTGTCTTTATCAACCCCTGGTACTTCAATCCGTACCTCATATTTTTCATCAGTTTCGCTAATATCCAGCTTAGGTTTCAAGAGTTGCGCTGTTGCTACCGGTAAATGCTCTTCAAGGAGTGATGGAAAACCTGCGCCACGAAAAAAGTCATCAAATAAATGGTCAATTTCGCGGTGTAAGCGAGTAACGGGAAAACCAAAATGATCAGACCTACTGGTGGGTAAGGCAGTTGCCTGTTGTTCTTCAGTTTTAAACCAGTTCCAGGGTGACAGTTTTTTAAAGTTCATGACAACCTCCACTATTGCATTAGTCGAGTGAATAATGAGTTGGGTTTAACCTAACATCATCAGTTGGACGGCATGTGTTTAGGTTCAAGCGTTAATTTAAATATAGAGGCCTAAAAGATGAAATCAAGCAGTAACGAGCATTGTGTTATTGACTTACATCAAGTACGCACGATATGGGTTTAAATCTATTATATACAATAGCTTAGAGGTATAATCTCTCCCAGTCTCTTGTCGTATTGAGGTGCTTTACGAAAGTTGAAATAACGAGTCATGGCCGGAGGGGTGGATCTTCAAAAACAACTTACCCGGCTGGCGTTCGACGGCAACCGAGTTACCTTCAATGCGATAGGTCAAATAACAGCAATGACGAGGGTTCGATAATACTTGTGGCTTAAAGATGGCATAAATATTCCCTTCACAACGCGCGGAACGTGATATTAATCCTGGGTGTCCATCGTGATGAATCCGTGAACCTATCCGATGGGTGAGATGATAACAAGCTACCGAAGGATCAACCAGCACCGGGAAGGTTTCAAGCTTTGGAATAAAGTTGAGTAAGCCTGCGTCACACCTTACAAGGTAAATTTTACGCTCGATAATTATGCCGTCAATGGTGTGCCACTCCGCATCTTCTAGCAATTTTGTACGCCAATGATAAACCGTCTCGTAAATACTGGTTTCCAAAGAGTCAGCGCCGTACCAAACACCGTATGAGCCATCGGAAAAACGTGTTTTAGACCATTTTCCAAATGGATGGTTAATTGCTTCGTCGTACACCGCCTCTTCAAACGGTCGATCAATAATTGCTTGATTCGACATATACGTGTGGGGTTTTGTGGCTAATTCAAGGTCTATAGCAGCCTGCCAACCAACAGGAGAGTCGCTTAGATCATCATACATGTGTTGAGATTCTCGGAGTGATACGATATTGCGATGAATATCATCATGAAAATCAGCTAGCATGATGTTTTCAAACAATCCGTCCATTATTGGCCTCGTGCTCGGTCTAAATAAGCCCTCACCATTAGCAGTCCAGCGAAACCCCATTGCTTGATTGATTCGGTAGGGGTCATACCGTCGAACGCACGATTTCGTTGAGTCATCCAGGCATAGGCTAAATTGCGGTTATGTGGGAACAACAGGCGTAACGATTTATGAATGCCAAGTAAGATGCCCACCCGTTCGAGCAAGTCACGATTAGACGCAAGCGGCTCACCTCTTCGATAACGGGTCAATGCGCCTCGGTTTGTGGTTGATAATCCCAATAAGGCCAACTGGTCTTCAGTGCAGAGCTGCCAGTGCTGGAATAGCGCCATTAGCATCTTAGCTAACTCGGATCGATCAGCTTTTCGCTCTTCAAATTGCTGAGTGGTTGCTAACGTGGTCGTTAACATAGTGCAGATCCTTATGTTATTTTTTTGACTTTCTTTTCTGATATAATTGTAACAATTATTGTGATATTTACAACATTAAATAACCTTGAATTCATCCGTTGAACGTTTATAGGCTAATATAAGTCTTTGAGTTAGCTGAAATATTGTGTTTTGCTATTAACACGCAACAACTGATAAAGTACGTTTTTTATTCTCTCCAAGGGATGATTTTAGGATAATACGGGGTTTGCCAACGTCAGCGAATAAATCTGTAAAATTTAGTTAGATGTAAAAAAGACATACAACACAGTGGTATGCGTTGGTAAGCTGATGTAGTTACAAGCTTGATTAAAGTCAATAACAATGAACATTAAGGAGAAATAATGGACGATACAACACGTATAAAACTCGAAGCAGCCGCATTTCGCGGTTTGGTCGAACACTTGCAACAACGTACCGACGTACAAAATATTGACCTGATGAATCTTGCAGGGTTTTGTCGAAATTGTTTGGCAAAATGGTTGATGAGTGCTGCTCAACAAGAAGAGCTTGAAATGGACTATGAGCAAGCGCGTACTATTATCTATGGTATGCCGTTCGGGGAGTGGAAAGAAAATTATCAGATCAAAGCAACGGCCAAACAATTGCAACAATTTGAAGAGACTAAACCACAACATGCGTTAATTAGTGGCCACCGTAAAAAATGAAGCAACGTTACTACTATTTGCGCTGAGTCAATCCTTCAGCGCAATGATTTTCAAAGTAATGGGTTTGCCACGATTTATTCATGGAGATGAATAATGAAATATTATTTAGTTGAATCCCCAACGGCTTCTAAGCGCATTGATAAGACTCAGAGACTTACAAACGGAATGAGCCAGGATGAAATACGGCGTGTCGATGATATTGAAAATGCAGATGTTGTGGTACCCATTGGAGGGGATGGCGCTATGCTGTATTCAATTAAAACTTACCGACATTACGGCAAGCCCTTTATCGGAATAAATACTGGTACTCGCGGGTTTTTAATGAACGCACTGGATGAATCCGAAAACATCGTTAGTTTATTAAAAGCAGAAATTGAGTATCAGTCACTTTGGTTAGTCGAAGTTGATATCACTTTTTGCAATGATAAAATAGAGCGTCATTACGGATTTAATGATGTATGGATAGAGAGAGCCTCAGGACAGACTCTAAGAATGCATTTGAGTATTGATGGCATGTCGCAGTCAACAATGATCGTTGGCGACGGTATGCTGTTTAGTACGCCACAGGGTTCCTCTGGATATAATTTGGCTTTACGCGGAAAAATTATCGCTCCTGGTGTTCCCGTGCTTCAGGTAACCCCGATGGCTTGTATTGTAAACAAAGCCGCATTGGAATCTATTATCTTGTCAGATCAAAGCAAAGTTAGGGTGGACTTTGAGCAAATCGAAAAAAGACCGGCTGGATTTTTTGTTGATGGTGTTGCGTTTAAATCGGATTTAATCAAGTCCGTCGATGCAAAACGCAGTGCTCAAACGGTAAAGTTAGGGTTTTCAAAACATTCAGGGTTTTTATCCAAAGTAACATCTTGGCAAACTCGACTGTAACAAATTATGGCGGTGTTGCAACACCCTAAAATTCGCGGAATTAAATTTTGAAAATAGGGCGGGGATATCTAAGGAACGTGCACGTTCCTAATAAGTAAGCGACAAGAAAGTCTAGCCGTGGACGGCCTTGCCATTGTTATCTGATGCCGTAGTGTGAAATTCCTTTTCAATCCATGACTCTATTGCCTGACGTGCAACATCGGGTTTTTCCGTGAGTAACCAATGATTACATTCGATCATGTTGACAGTATAGTTTTTAAGTTGTCGAATTAGCGCATGTTGCTTGTCGGCAGTACTGAATACAGGTGATTTTGATAACAGCAACAACGCAGGCGCATGCGTTGGCCCTAATTCCGGTAGTGGTCTCAACACTTGACTAATTGATTGGAAATAATTCGAGGTGGCATTAAACTTCAGGTCGATCCAGATTGAGCTGTAAAGTGCAACCATTTTTTGTTCTTTACCTTGTTCAAGCAGCTGTCTTGCGATTTTGTCTAAGTCACTCAGATTACGATACGGCAATTGGCGGCGCTTCAAACCCAGGGTATTGAGTGTTCGAATTAAATATATTATCAAATAAACGATAACTCGAAACCGTTTAACTAGCATCAATGTGAGGCTTAAATTTTCATGGGATAGCGGGTCGATTAATATTATTCCGCGTGTCATGTGAGGGTGTCGTTGAGCAAAAAATAGCGCGATATGTGCTCCCAGACTATGCCCCGCAAAAATTGCAGTCTGATGGCCCTCCGCATGAAGAATATCGACTAAATCCTGAACCCATTGATCCATTGTAAGCCGTCCACGCGCCATCGAGTTACCATGCCCCCGTAAATCTGGTGCGATGATATCCCCTTTTTGCGTGAGCGTGGTATGACTGATAAATTCAGACCAACGTGTGTGGTTACTGCCCAATCCGTGCAACAATACGATTACTGGCCTGCGTTTTGTTGATTTGTTGCCTGATTTATTACCTGATTTATTGCAATAATAAGTTAATATGGTTCCGTGCTTTGCCCTGATGGTATGGCAGCTAATCATTTTATTGTCATTTAAATTTATTGATGAGTACCGAAATTTCTTATGAAACTTCTTAAGTAGAATTATATCTTATACCTTGATTCTTGTTTCTCCAAAGTTTATTTTATCAATGGGTCGGGTTTTACAATGTGATCTCCCAGTTTCATGCCGACGATTACAGTGTTTAAAATTGTTTTAGTCGTTCTTTGAAGGTGTTGAGAAATAGGCCATTTGAGTGCCGTGAGTAGAAAAATAACATACTTTTGCTGCTTTACATTTCCAGCGCTCAAGCCTAAAACCTAACGCTAAAGTGGTAATAGTTGGCATCAGTAACATCAAAAAATGTATTTTATTATTCTCCATATTGTGGAGAATAAGCGTATCAGCTAATTCGCAGTTTTAAAGTCAGTTTACGGGCTTCGTTCGGTCAAGATTTAGTGTTAAACAATTATTTATTAAACAATGACGCTACACAATATGAAGTAGGGAGCATGGATGTGAAAATTAAATTATTAGGCTTCAGTCTCATCGCCGTTTTAATCGCCTATCCGGTATTGGTTATTGGTGCACCGGATAATTTTACCCTAAATGGGTTTTTAACTGCGGCTGCAACCAAGGGCGAAAACGCGAAAAATTCGGACTATGCGAGTGGTTTAGCTTCTGATGATATCTCATTTTCCACGCGGGATTCACGTTTCGGCATTCAACTTTCGGCTGATGTAGCATCAAACATTAAACTTGTGTCACAATTAATCTCCAACGGTGGCGATGCTGACAATTTTAACCTAATAACAGACTGGGCCTTTATTAAATATAAAACCACTGAACGTTTGGATATTCACGTTGGTAAGTTTAAATTACCATTTTTTTTACTGTCTGATTATGTGTCTGTTGGCTACGCGTATCCGTGGGTACGTCCACCTCAGGAAGTCTACGCAGCGAACCCGCTAACATCACTGACCGGCGTTAATTTTTTGGTGAATAGTTCCATTGGCGACCAGCATTTACTCATACAATTTTATTATGGCAGTGGTCAACACGACGTTTTTTTTCCTGCACGGGCGATTGATTTGAACCCGGACCCCGGCTCGTTAGGAAAAAAGAAAGGTGATGTTGTTGCCTTGAACACCACTTATATGGCAGGTGCCACTATTGGGCTACGCTCGGACGCATTTACTGTTCAATTAGGGCACTTTGAAACAGAAATAGAGGTGGATGAATTTGCTATTGAGGCAGCCGAAGGTAGCGTCAGTAGCGCAGGGTTTGTACTTGATTGGAAAAATTATGTCGTTTATTCAGAATACGTGTTGAGAGATGCCGATTCAAAAATCGTAACGGCGCTGGCCGATCAGGAAGCTTGGTATGTGACCCTGGGTTATCGTTTTGGAAAGGTTTTACCCTATATTACTTATGCAGAAATCGATGTTGGCAAGGATGAAAACGTTCTCGCCGTGCAACAAAAATCAGCTGCGTTAGGCGTACGTTATGAATTGGCATCCAACACCGCGTTAAAATTTGAGGCAATGGATGCAACGCCAAAAGCGAATAATCATGGCTTGTTTGATGATATCGTGGACAGCGGTGAAGTGTATACTCTGGCCATGGATATCATTTTTTAATCGCCGGATTGTTAACAATGCTTAAGTGGCGAACATTCTATCTTTTAATCTTACTGGCGGTGCTGCCAACGTTGGCAAACGCAGATAGTGCGGTTATGGACGGGCTGTTTAAGTTCCATAAGGATCTTGCCTCGCAAGGTGATCCGCAATCCATGTATATACTGGGAAACATGTACGCTAACGGCAAAGGTGTTACGCGAAATTATGATGCAGCACTGCATTGGTATGAGCGATCGGTTGAAAATGGCAACAGTCGCGCCTTGGCACGTATAGCTGAAGTTGTTATCAAAAAACAGGCGGCAGAGAAGCGACAAATACGACAGAAAAACGTGAGCACCAGAAAACACATACAAGAAAATAAAGCATCAAAAAAGCAAGGCGAAATCAAAGATAAAGCCAATCCGTTGGCATTACAACAAAAGTTAAGGGACGAATCGCTGGAGGAAATGTGGTTTGAGGCTGAGGAGAAGCGGCCTGATAACAGTATGATTGCGCCCTCGAACATTGTTAGTCCCAGTGAAACGGCGACGCCTCTAAATCTAAAGGACACTGCCGTCGAAATAAACGCAAACCTGAATAGGGTGAACGAAACCTTACAACAGGGTGTTGAAACAAATCAACAAACCCCACCCGTAGTACTCACCGAAGATCCAAACACTGATCCGGTGAAGAAGGAAACAGGTTTTAAGGCAAACCCTTGTAGCGGTCCTGCGGCCCAGTTCATGTCCACCTGCAATTGAAACGCGCCTTAACTTGAACAACTAACCTGTATGTGTTGCGCCCAGTCTGGTGGGCTGGCCGCATACTGTTCCATACCGGCTTGTTCGTCATAGGGGTTTTGTAATAGCGTAAGCAACGTATCGATTTCAGTGTAATCTTGTTGTTCGGTGGCGTTTCGAATGGCCTTTTCAGCCAAATAATTACGTAAAATATAGTGAGGATTAACCCGGTTCATTTTACGTTCTCGTTCCACGTCATCGCTGTTTTCAACCAATAAACGCAAACGATATCGATCTATCCAGTGATCAAATGCATTTCGATTGATGAACATATCGCGCAGGGTATTGAAGTGACTTGTAACCTGAGCATCGGCCTGTGTGTCAGCGATGCTGGGGATTTTACTGAGTTTGCGGAAGAACAGGGTGTAGTCAATTTGGTTTTCCGCCAAAATAGCCAATAAATCGGCATGAAGGGAGTGATCTTCATCGCGTTGCTCAAGCAAGCCTAATTTCTCGCGGGACAAACACGCATAATGGCTTAATAGCTGATTTTGGTAGTTACTTAATACTGTTTTGGCTTTTTCTGCCGCCGCTTGCGACTCGTTATCCAATAGCGGCAATAAAGCTTGCGCCAGGCAGCTTAAATTGAATAGCCCAATTTTCGGTTGTTGGTCAAATGCATATCGGCCGGTATGGTCAGAGTGATTGCAAATGTAAGCTGGATTGAAGGTGTCGAGAAAGCCATAGGGGCCATAGTCAATGGTGATGCCTAAAATAGACATGTTATCGGTGTTCAGGACTCCGTGGGCAAATCCGATCGATTGCCACTGCGCAATGAGCGCAGCCGTTTTGCTGATGACGGTTTCAAGCAGGCGCAGGTATTTATTATTATTGCTGTTGTCGTCGTACTTGAGATCCGTATAATGCGAGTCGATAATAAAATCTGCCAGGCACTGTAGATGCTCGTGTCGATTGTTATAAAAAAAATATTCAAATGTACCAAATCTGACATGACTAGGTGCCATTCGCAATAATAGCGCGCCAGTTTCAATTGTCTCTCGATACACCTCTTCATCACTGCTAAACAGACACAATGCCCGTGTGGTGGGAATACTAAGGCCATGCATGGCTTCACTGCACAGGTATTCCCGAATACTTGACCGTAGCACCGCTCGGCCATCGCCATTGCGCGAGTAGGGTGTTCGGCCTGCGCCTTTAAGCTGAAGATCCCAGGATTGTCCGGCATTGTTACGAATTTCGCCCAGTAAAATTGCCCTGCCGTCGCCCAATTGGGGTACGTAAGTACCAAATTGATGCCCTGCGTATACCGATGCCAGTGGCTCCATTCCAGGCAGTAACCTGGAGCCATTGAGGGCATTCAGTAGTTGTTTGTCATTGTTGTCGAGAGAATCGACGTCAAGAGGGGGCAAGTCGATTAATGCGGCAGCGGCGTGGTTAAAATGCACTAAATGCGTATTTTTTAGCGGCGTGGGTGCCTGCCGAGTGTAAAATACATCCGGTAATTGGGCATAGGTATTGTCAAAATTGAGTGTCGGTTTATTTTTCATGATGCTATTGTCAGTGCTACACATCATATATTCAACCCGGAAATATACAGGGGAATGCAGGCTAGCAAGCGTTATAAACCCTATCACACCACGGCGGCTGCATCACGCGACGTTGCCGCTGTTCTTCTTAATGTGTGCCTAAATTTTAGTGGTACAATTCCGAATTGTCAGCGCCACAGCGTTGGCGTTGCATATCGATTTCACTCGTTAAAGGGTGCTAATAATCAGAAAGGACACCGTTATTCATTCAGCCGTAAGCGGGAAATGTCAAGTCGGTATTTTTGCCAGTACAAAATTAGTCGCAATAAATAAAAGGTAAGTGTTGAAATTATGGTAAAATTCTGGAGTTTTAATCAGTGGTTTAATATCAACAATGTATCAGTTAACGAAGCAGGAATCGGTTATGCGGCCAATTAGTGCGCGACTCGCGAAAGAACTTGGTATTAACGAGCAACAAGTGGTTAATACTGTACAATTACTCGATGATGGTTCTACGGTGCCGTTTATTGCCCGTTACCGTAAAGAGGTAACAGACGGATTAGATGACACCCAGTTGCGACAATTAGCCGAACGATTGGTTTATATGCGCGAATTGGATGAGCGTCGCGACAGTATACTGGCGACTATCAAGGAGCAGGGTAAACTCAGCAACGATCTGCAAAACGCTATCATGGCAGCGGAAACAAAAACCAGTCTGGAGGATTTGTACCTTCCTTACAAAAAGAAACGTCGTACTAAAGCGCAAATTGCACGAGAAGCAGGGTTGGAACCATTGGCAGAGGCCTTGTTATCTGATCCTACGCAAGTACCGGATACCTTGGCGACCGCTTATTTTAATAAAGAAGCAGGAATTGAAGACACAGCATCCGCGTTAGACGGTGCCCGCCAGATACTCATGGAGAAATTTGCCGAAGATGCCAGTTTGCTGGGTGAATTGCGGGAATTTTTATGGTCAGGCGGAGTGCTGATTTCTGTTCTAGTGAAAGGCAAAGAAAAAGAAGGTGCAAAGTTCAGTGATTACTTTGACTATCGTGAAGCCATCGAAAAAATTCCATCGCATCGTGCCTTGGCATTATTTCGTGGTCGTAACGAAGGTATTTTATCGATCCAACTCAAGATCGACGGAGAAGAAGAACTGGAACGGCATCCCTGTGAGTTGAGCATTGCCAGGCATTTTCAAATTAGCGACCAACACCGTGCGGCCGACCAGTGGTTGCTTGAAACCGTACGATGGGCGTGGAAAATCAAAATATTCAGTCATCTTGATATTGAATTAAAAATGCGACTGAAAGATCTGGCTGAATCCGAAGCAATTGATGTGTTTGCGCAAAACTTACGGGACTTATTATTAGCCGCGCCAGCAGGCGCAAAAGCAACTATTGGTTTAGACCCGGGGTTGCGCACTGGTGTTAAAGTTGCTGTTGTTGACAATACCGGTAAATTAGTGGACACAGCGACGATATATCCCCATGTGCCTAAAAAACAATGGGACCAGTCGATTGCAATATTGGCCATGCTTTGTGAAAAACACAAAGTGAATTTGATCAGCATCGGTAACGGCACGGCATCACGTGAGACCGATCGTTTAGCCGGCGATTTAATAAAACGCCATGCCGAACTTAAATTACAAAAAATAGTGGTGTCTGAGGCAGGTGCGTCGGTCTATTCAGCATCAGAACTAGCGGCAAAAGAATTTCCTGATCTTGATGTGTCTTTGCGGGGTGCTGTCTCTATTGCACGACGTTTACAGGACCCTCTACCCGAATTAGTTAAAATTGACCCCAAGTCCATCGGTGTAGGCCAATACCAACACGATGTGAGCCAAAATCAATTGGCTAAAAAATTGAATGCTGTGGTGGAGGACTGTGTTAATGCCGTTGGTGTTGATGTCAATATGGCATCGGTTCCCCTTTTGACCCAGGTAGCCGGATTAAGCTTGACGCTGGCTGAAAACATTGTTCAATACCGCAATGAAAATGGTGCGTTTAAAGACCGAAAAGCGCTATTGGGTGTACCAAGAATGGGGCCCAAAGCGTTCGAACAATCGGGCGGTTTTTTACGTGTAGTGAATGGCGATAATCCTCTGGATAACTCCACGGTACACCCAGAAGCCTACGCGGTAGTAAAGCGTATCATTGAATATTCCGAGCGTGATATACGTAGCCTGATTGGTGATAATCGTTATTTACAACAACTCGACCCATCAAAATTTACCGACAATACCTTTGGTGTGCCAACGGTTACCGATATAATACGTGAATTGGAAAAGCCCGGACGCGATCCCCGGCCTGAATTTAAAGCCGCTGAATTTAAGGACGGCGTGGAAGAGATAAAAGATTTAATTCCCGACATGATTCTTGAAGGCGTGGTGACTAATGTAACCAACTTTGGTGCATTCGTGGATGTTGGTGTACACCAGGATGGTCTGGTACATATATCCATGTTGGCCGATAAATTTGTCAAAGATCCTCGGGACGTTGTGAAGGCGGGTGATATCGTCAAGGTAAAGGTATTGGATGTTGATACCCAGCGAAAGCGAATCGCATTGACCATGCGGCTATCCGACGATGCTCGGCATTTTCAGGATAGCCAAAGTGACTCACGGATATCGTCGTCAGGTACGGCTTCCAAAACAAAGAAACAAAAGAACCAACGTAACGTTAAAACCAATAAACTTCAGAGCCAAAAACAACCGGCTTTTGGGGGGAATTCTGCAATGGCTGATGCCTTTAAGCGCTCTCAAAAAAACTAATGTATTGCAAAGGATGCGGATCAAAACTTCTTGATTTTCATTGAAAAATTAAAAATCGTTTAAAATAAATTCGATAAAGTGGTTTTCTCATCCTGCGTCACAATAATTGTAAGTAACCGTTGATGTGTTCAATCTAACACATCAGTTTTTGCTGGCGTAATGGTTAACTGATGAACTTAGATTCAAAAAGATGCTCCAGGCCATTGACTTTTATCTCGTATACAATTTTCATCATGTTACCCAATTCACCGGAAGGAAAGCCTTTGTTAGCAAACCATATAACATACGACTCCGGCAAGTCAATTAATCGTCGGTTTGCATACTTTCCAAAAGGCATTCGGTATTGCGCCAGCTTTAATAATTGTTCAGAATCATTGAGCAAGGCATTGTTCCTCTTGTTTGTTTCTCTAAATTGATTTTATTTTGCATCAATTTATTACCATTTTTGCAGTTTAACATAACAGACCAAGTAAGGCCGCTCTTCTTGCCGTTTTCAGCTTAGTTCGTAATAACAGGTTTGTTCGTAGTGAATAATGCACCTGTTACCGCGACTTTTACGTAGGAACGAGCACGTAATAACTTCCGTATAACTACTGCATACCGAATAACAACATTCCTAAATGACTAAAAAGATTAGCAAATCAATCGACTTTAGTATATAGTCGCCACTGCTCCCGCAGGGAGTATAACGTTTCTAACCTGCCTTTCGTGCTTTCATCGCTGATATCCTGGTTGGTTACGTGGTGTTGCAACCCATCAGCTTGTTGCAGACACCGTTCAGGAACTATGTGATGGAATTTGCCGCGAGTAAATACTCCTTGGTTCGTATTGTTCTGCTGTTGCCGTCTATATGTGACGGATGAGGAAATCAATGTGTCTTTTCAAGATTTAAATCTCGACTCAAAATTAATGCGGGCCATAACGGCTTGTGGCTTTGATCAACCCACTACCATTCAGCAAAAAGCGATTCCTATCGCATTAACCGGGCGTGATTTAATGGCCTCTGCGCAAACGGGCACAGGTAAAACGGCGGCATTTGTGTTGCCAGCACTCCAACGCCTGCTTATCCCCGCCAGCGTTAAAGGGCACGGTCCACGGGTATTGATATTGACCCCGACGCGGGAATTAGCGATGCAGGTTAGTAATAACATTAAGCAATTTTCGCAGTTTATGCCTTGTGTGTCTGGCAACATTGTGGGGGGCGAAGCTTACCCTCGTCAGATGAAAATGCTCCGACAAAATTTAGACATTTTAGTGGCGACGCCAGGACGCTTGCTGGATCATTTTGAAAAAGGACGACTGGATTTAGCGCGACTGGAAGTGCTGGTGCTGGACGAAGCGGATCGTATGTTGGATATGGGGTTCATCGATGAGGTCAAAATTATCGCCAAGGCAACGCCAAAAAACCGGCAAACGTTGCTTTTTTCCGCTACATTTGAAGGGAAAATAATCGAAGTGGCTCGTGCACTGCTGAACAATCCAGAGCGTATTCAATTGGCGGTTAAGAACGTCAGCAATGCGGCGATTACACAGCGCATCCATCAAACTGACGACATTGGCCACAAACACCGCTTACTGTCACATTTCCTTGCAGACGAAGAATTATCGCAAGCGGTAATTTTCACGGCAACCAAACGTAGTGCCGATCAACTGGCCAAATCGCTTTCAGCAAAGGGGCACGAGGCAGATGCCTTGCACGGTGATATGAAACAACATGTGCGTAAACGCACGGTGGAAAAAATGCGCCGCGGTAATTTAAAACTGTTGGTCGCTACCGATGTGGCTGCTCGCGGTCTGGATATAAAGGGCATCAGCCACGTTATTAATTTTGATTTACCGATGGTGGCTGAGGATTATATTCATAGAATCGGGCGTACCGGGCGCGGTGGTGCCAGTGGCATCGCCATCTCGTTTGTGAGTACAGAGGACCGTTCTAAATTAGCGAATATTCAAAGGCTCACTGGTCAGAGTTTAAAGTTGGAAATTGTGCCAGGCCTGGAGCCTAAGCGCCCCATGGCCAAAATCAATGCCGGCGGGTCGGGAAAAAAATACATGGGTAAAAAAGCCGGGCGTAATGGCAGAAACGGGGTTGAGGTTAAGTATAAAAGTCCCCGAGGCCGAAAAACCGAGCAAACAACTAAGGTACGGTATAAACCAGTAAACTCCTCTGACAATAATGTGAATGCCTAGGGGGGTGTTAACAATCATTTTAACAAACCTGTTTGTGCCTGAAAAAATCGTCAGGCAAGGCGAGAGGAGAGAAGTTTAGTCATTCCAAATGAACGACGAACAATGCTACGTTCCTGTTTGATATGCCGCCATTCTTGGCGGCTACTCCCATCTCTTCTCTTTGTCGGCACCAATCAAAATAAGAGCGGCATTCACCGAACACATCAATTAAACCTACTCGGTAATTGCACCTGCATTGCTACCACCCCAGCACCAATGGATACGGATGTTAATCCTAAATTACTCCGTTGAATCTACTGCGAACGTCTATAGCACAGAACCTAAAAGACTTATTGGGATTTTCTGAACTTAGGGTATGCAATAATACCAGAAATCAAAACATCACGAGCAGATACGGTAACTGTTGTGCGCTATATACCTAAATCTCAAACGCTATGGGTATCGATGCTATTGCTAGTATTCATTCCGATGTACCGCTTAATTCATAATTTTGATATAGTTCGTTCCGTTAATGCATATTAATGACAAAAATTCCGGTAATAATCTCAATTATTAAAATTAATTACCATGTTTTTCACTGAACCCAGGCAACATTTTTTCCGTCCGTTTAATAGTAAATACCGGGAGCAGGTTGTCGAGTGTCTGCGTGAATTGTATAACCGTTTATACAGTAGTATGGCCGACTATAGCCGTGCAGTTTCGAAAGAGAATGTTCTAGAATGCTTCCAGGATGCGATTACACGAGCACCTTTAATCAATGATAATGAGGAGGATGAAGGTGAACCAGCAGGGCTTGCCGTAAGAAGTGAACGCGACCAAGCCAACTGGGTTTTGAATGTCTTACTTGAACATGGTTGGTTAGAGCGACAGGTTGATGAAGCGACGCTGCAAAGCAGTTATGGTTTTAGTCGAGTTGGGCGTTTATTTACTCAGCCAATGGTGGAAACAGTATCCGGGCGTTTCCGCACCCGGCACCGCAATACCCGTAATACCCGCAATGCATTGCAATCGTTTTTGGCGCGAGGAGAGGTATATGATTTACTGGATGCCTATGAGTATTCTGAACGTATCATTAGTGATTTTAGCGATGTGATCGCCGAATTGGATGAGCGTAAACGTCAACTGGTACGCGAGGTCGAAGCGCGACAAATCATTCAACACGCTACCGACGAGTTTTTTGAATTTATGGAAAAACGATTTATGCCGGATCTGGCTGTGCGCTTATCGGCGGACAGCGTCGAAAAATACCGAGACGAAATTCATGGCTTGATTCGCAAAGTGAAACGTAGGAAAAATACCTTCAAAGCCAACGCCGAACGCGAACTTAGAAAGCTGGCGCCAGAGCTTATAACGGAGCCCTCGGTCTCCGTTTTAATGCGTATTCTTGATGGTATCGAGGCGCGCACGCATAACGCCAGTGACGTTATGTTACCTGCATTGCGTCGCGCGTTGCACAGCTTTACACGCCGGGCGGATATCATCATTCGTCAACTGAGTTTTACGCATAGCGGCAAGCGTAGCCAACTGTTATCCATTTGTCAGTCGCTCAAAACCATGGATGCTGATGCACAACAGCAACGTTTGTCTGCTGCCAGTCGGTGCCTGGCCCAATTAAATCTGGGATTGGTTGACCCTGGAGCCTTGAAACTCCACATGGGGCGTAGTGCAAGAGCGGTCAACACGAGCGCAGAAGAATCTGTTACCGCAGATGCGACAATACGCCGCGCCTTGTTTGTTGAGCAGGCGTTGCAGACGGCGTTTATTGTCAATAATAATACCTTGAGAGCATACATTATTGAGGCGCTAGCAAAAGGCCATCGCATTCATAGCCAAAATTTGCCCGTGCGTAACGCAAAAGAATTGTTAATGAGTGCTCATGCTATTGAGGTCGGCGCTGCGGGCAACGTATCGTCAGAATTTCAGTTTTGTATCAGGCCAACGGGGCAAACTGTGCAAACAGAATATTTTGAACGACTTGATGAATTTACCATTGAAGTGGTGGAAACTAAAGCGCATGATTAATCAATGTATCAACGAAAGATTGCAACGAGATAACCTTAGTATCAATGAATTTCAAGAGTTGTTAATTCGTTTATTGAATTATGGTATTTTGTGTCGTAATGAAAGCCAGACGGAGCAACAATTGTACGATCGGTATTTGCGCGTATCTGACCTGGTAAACGAGTACCTGGCATTAATTGGTATTCGTATTTTCCACGAACAACGTTTTGAATATATACGCCTCTATCCGCCTGGCAGTGAGTTACCCGGTATGGGCGACGCTGAATATTCTACCTTTGGTGGTAGTTTACGACGTCGTTTACGTCAGGAGGAAGTCGCTCTCATATTGGTATTAAGTATCCAATACGATAAAGCCTTGCAGGAAGGTTTGGTGGATGAAAATGGTTATGTCGTCGACTCGTTTGAATCCATCAGTATTGCGATGAAAAATATTTTAGGCCGACACTTGCCTGATAAGATGACGGATCGAAAACGATTGTTTCAACGCCTTAAACAATTACGGTTAATCACTTATAAACAGGATGACGATATTGAAAGTGGTGAGGCATGGCTAAAAATTCACCCCATGATTGTCAGCTTTGTCAGTGAAGATGCTCTACAATCGCTTTCAAACGCTGGCGACCCCCAAGCCATTGAACACCAAGGTAATGACGCGATCGAACCGCCAGTGTCAGAAAATCCTGATATTTCCCATCAAAACCCAGACAATCAGCAAGATAATGTATCTTAAAAAATTTGTTTACGTTAACTGGGGTAACATTCCTAATCTCGAATTTGAATTTGGCCCCGTTAACTTATTATCCGGTGGTAACGGATCCGGTAAAACAACAGCGGCTGATGCCATTCAAACGATAATGACAGCAGCACACGAAAACCTGTTTCAGTATAACCCAGGGCAAGAGGAAACCACACAGCGTGGCCGCGGCGGAAAACGGGTACGCACGTTGGCGTCATATGTATTGGGTTGTGATGATGGCAGTTATGCTCGCCTAGACCCGGTGGACGGATACTTGGCCGCGATATTTTATCCAACGCAGGGCGAAACTGGTGAACCATTCAGTGCTGTGATCGGCGTGCGCGCCTGGCTAGATAAAACAGCAAATCAGTTGACGGCCCGGCAAGAACCGACGTTGTTTTTAATATTGCCCAATACTGAACTACATCTCAGCGATTTTGTGTATGAAACCAACAGCAGTAAACAGATTGTTGCTCTTGATCGGCTGCAAACTGATTTTGTTAAAAAGTTTGGTCCTCGCCAAGTGGAAAAATATGATACAAAAAAAAGTTATTTACGCCGTTTATATGCGATATTTCGTGGTCAAAATGCTGCCGTTACCGAACGTGAAGCACTTAGCGCAGCACGAGCATTTTCCCGTTTTATGGCTTACAAACCCGTGCAAAGCATTAATAAGTTTGTTGCTGAGGAAATATTGGAAAAAAAGGACTTAGGTGACGCAATACGTTCTATTTCCGGGCAGTTAAAAACCATTAATGCGATGGATCGTGATGCTTGTCAATTAAAGGAATCCATTCATTTATTACAAAATACTAATTATCAAACCAATGCTTATATCGAAAAATGGATAGAACGCAATGTTTTTGACTATATTCTTGCTCAATATCACTATCAGGACCAGCAGCAAACCTATATTAATATAAAAAAGGCACAGAAGGGCTTTAAACAGGCTATTGAAGATAACGACGAACAAAGTAAGCTTACTCGCCAACGCCGTCAACAGGTTCATGATCAACTGGTTAGTTTGGAGGCGCAACGCATTGGAATACCAGCACTGCAACAAAAGGATAATCTCGAACAACAACGTGATTCTGAGGTATCTCTCCTTCGGGAACAGACAAAACAACTTTTATTGCAGGATAACCAAATAAATGTCAATTTCTCACTCACCAAAGAAGTACACACTTTATTGAAAAATAGTGGTCTTGCCAGCGATTTTCCAGCACTAACGGATTTGAACAGTCAGGCACTTTGCCGACAGTTAATTGAGCAGGGCGGACGTGGTGATATTGATTTGCCTGCACTGCTGGGACGTGACATTTTAGGAGATCTGACACCGTTAGAGGATTACCTGGACAAGGCGCGATTGGCACAAAATTCACATAACCAATGGGTGGAACATTGGCATAATCCTGATAACGATGGAACGGCTCAAAGCTTGCGGGATCAATTAGCAAGATTAGCCCATCAGCGGGAAACCCGCTACGAACAACTGGAAAATGGTTACAAACAAAAACAACGTGAAATTGAACGTCTGGAAAGCCATAAAATCAATTATCCGCCCCATGTGGAACGCGCGATATCCGCTATCAAGGCACAATGCCCGCAAGCCGACCCCCGAATATTGTGCGATTACGTGGATGTAAAAGAACCTAAGTGGCAGTCAGCCATCGAAGGGTATCTGGGTGGCGCACGCTTCTCGATTATGGTTGAGGCTGATTCTGAAGCGGAAGCCATTCGCATCGTACGAAAAATGGCCGGTAAGGATAACAAAGCGCGTATTATTCAAGGCGAAAAGGCTCGGCGTGATGCTGAGCGCTTAACGCTAGACCCAAACTCTGTGATTCATGTTATGGACTTTACACACGCCACCGCAAAGCATTATCTGATGGCGAGTTACGGCAGTGTTGTCCGCGTTGAATCTGCGGATGCATTGTGCAAGACTCGTCGCGGCTTAACCGCGGAAGGCATGGGTTGTGGCAATTATTCCATGTGGCGCTGTGATTTGCCTGATAGCGAATTGGTGTTTGGTGATACCGCCCGGGAACGTGCTTTGAGAGCAAAACAAGAAGAATTAGCTAAACTAACACATGACTGGCAACAGGCCAATGATCAGATGCAGGTAACGTCGCAATTGTTAAGCAGCGTAAACGGCCTCAAAAACGTGCATTATGCGGATACCATTACCAATATGCTGGCCATACATCGTGATTTGCAGAAAGTTGAAGCCATGTTACAACAGCTTGATCTATCAGCACATGAAGAGTTGGAGCAAAAATTAAATAATCTCAAAGTCAGTGACCTGTCGCTTGGCGAACAGGAGGGTGTATTAAAAGAAGAGAAGGGCACGTTACAGGAAAAATTAAACCAGGTAAACAAACGCTGTAAAACCTTGGATGAAGGGCAAGCTGAAGCCCAGCAGACAGTGGATATCTGTGAAGAAAATTTACGCGCGATTTCCAAACACTGGGCCGGGTTTGACTGTGAAATGCGCTTAGATTTGGCTGAAAAGGAGGCGGGTGACCTTAATCCGGATGTTACTAAAAATTGTCGTGAAGAAGTTAACAAACAACTGAGTACCACGGAGCGCAAAATAAGCGACAGCTTACAGGTCTATAATCAAACCAGTCGTCCTGGTAATACCCTTCAATACAGCAGTTTTGAAGGGGAGTACGATCAGCGTCTGTTCAAACATATTTGTGAGCTGCAAGGTGATATCGATCGAGTTTATAATCTGTTAAAAAATAATGTATTGGTTGAAAAACAACAACAATTATCACAATTAAAACAAAGTGTTGATCACGCCTTTGTGACCCACCTGTGCCATTCCATTTATCAGGCAATCAATGACGGTAAACGTCAAATTAAGTTGCTTAATAAGGAACTGCAACACCATAAATTCGGATCAGACAGGGAAACCTTTCGCTTTGATCAAAAACCTATTCCTGAATTTAAAGATTACGAGCATTTTTTTGCTGAAGTGATGAAAAACCCTACCCTGGGTGATGAAGTTACCTTATTTGAGGCGAATTTATCTGATAAGTCACAAAAAATACGCGAGCAGTTAATGGCAATGCTGTTGGATGAGGACGAACAAAAAAGCCAGCGGGAATTAGAACGTATTGCAGATTACCGAAATTATTATCAATATGAGATATATAAGGAGGTAGATGGAAAGTTACCCATTGCGTTGAGCGAATATGGCACTGGTAGTGGCGGTCAATTGGAAACGCCGGCTTACATTATTCGCTCTGCGGCGATTACTTCCGCATTTCGTTTTGCCGAAGGACTTAATCATTTACGCGTCGTATTGGTAGACGAAGCCTTCTCAAAAATGGATGAAATGCGCTCACGGGAAGTGATTGACTACTTAACCAATTCATTGGGTTTGCAGCTTATCTTTATCATGCCCACCAGTAAATGTGGCCCGTTTATGGATTTAATCAGTAATGAATTTATTTTTGCGAAATGCCCCAGTGATAGCCCTAGGGGGCAGCTTAATACCCGGGTTATTGTGGATCGTAAACGATGTAATACAGAGAAAATCAAAGCCCTTTGGGCCAATCATCGGCGTACCGTTTATCAGCAGGCGGAACTGGATTTTATGAAAGAAATCTAAAAATGCTAAAAAAACCGATTTGGTTAGACGAGCAACCAGCAATACTTATCCTATTGCATAGTTTTTTAGATAAACTCGACGCGACGAAACCCGCTCAACAAAGGCGGAATCGTCCGAGCATTGCAGTCAATAGAGAGACTATTCCTAGCTTGTTTACTGTCGATGAATCGGCGGATCAGTTATGGGTACTGTTATGCAGTTTGAGTACAAATAACTCTGGCGATTTCCCGCTATTTGATATTGTTCCGAATAAAAAACGCCACCCGCTGGACCCGGAATATGACAACGCGAAGTTGCGTTTAAATCTGGAATCTGAACCGATACTACGCCAATGGTTGAAGCGGCCACAGCAAGTGGCATCACGCATACTATGGCAACAAGCAATTGATGAAAATGCCCACCGTTTTGAGGGCGATATCAAACGGCTGCGTGGTCGGGAATTAAAATTTATCGGCAAATCACCTCAGGATGTTATCACTGCTTTTTTAAATATCCATCAATACCTGGATAAACCCGTTACATTACGTCAGCTCAGTGCATTTTGTTTTTGGGGAAACTCCAAATTTCTTGATGGCCGGGAGGATCTGGTGCGTACATTGCATCCCCAACTTCAATTGTCCAGCAGACCTATTTTGGTCAATGTATATCTACCGGCTAAGGTCAGTTCGGTATTATTCATTGAAAATCAGGATAATTATTCGCATGCTATGTCATGCCGCTCCGAAGGCATTCAGCAAACCGCGCTTGTATATTGCGCGGGATTTCAAGGTAGTGCCAGGCGTATTCGTTCCATTGGTGGTGTTAGCTTGCATTACAGCACGCAGAGTCCGGCGGAGGTGATTCACTGTTTTGAAAATTGGTGGTTCGATACTCCGTCATTTAATTGGCCCGAATATTTCTGGGGCGACCTGGATTTTTCCGCGATGAGTATTTTAAAAATGTTGCGGCAACGCTTTGTAAAAATGCAGGCATGGCAACCAGGGTATACGCCCATGCTACAACAATTGCGAAACAATGAGGGACATTTAAAGAATACTGGCAATGCTTTAATACAGCTTGATCCCGGCCAAACAGGCTGTCAATATGCTGACGAAGTGTTATTACCGGCCATTAGAATGCAGCGACATTTTGTCGATCAGGAAGTTGTCGTATTATAATTGGCTGCACTTGTTAATCGTTAGTGCGACTGCCAAAATCACGAGCTGAACCGGTGTTGAGCGGCACACTTAACATAACTGGTTGCCGTTAAGTGCATTTTCATGCATATTCCCACTAGTATCTTATAAATTAATGAGTTATGCTTAAGAAATTCCATTATAGTTATCCGTCTCAAAACACAATCGAAAAATTCTTTGAAAAATTTAATTAACAGTAGCAAAACCTTATTACCAGCAATCAGTGATCTGGATATTCCCGACCCGTTATTGAAAAGCATTGAAGAGACTGGTTATACGCACTGCACTCCAATTCAGGCGGAGGCATTACCCATTGCATTAACTGGTCAGGATGTTGCCGGGCAAGCGCAAACGGGAACCGGAAAAACGGCAGCATTTTTAATTGCAACATATGCACATTTATTGCGGCAGCCGGAAAACCCTAAACATCAAAAAAACCAACCGCGAGCAATAATTATTGCGCCAACACGTGAACTGGCAATACAAATTCATAAAGACGCGGTGTTACTGGGAAAATATACCGGTTTTCGTTTAGTGCTGGCGTTTGGCGGTGCTGGTTATGAGTCACAGCGAAAACAGATTCAGGCAGGTGTTGATGTCTTGATTGGTACACCTGGCCGTATTATTGATTATTTTAAACAGCGCGTTTTTAATCTCAACGCAATCCAAGTCATGGTGCTGGATGAAGCAGACCGCATGTTTGATCTTGGATTCCTCAACGATATTCGATTTTTGCTGCGGCGTATGCCGGCACCGGATAAACGTCTTAATTTATTGTTTTCCGCAACGTTATCATTACGGGTTTCTGAGCTTGCTTATGAGCATATGAACAACCCAAAGCAAGTCGTTATTGAATCAGAACAAGTTACCGCAAAAAAAATAACCGAAGCCATCTATTTCCCCGCCAAAGAAGAAAAAATAGCGTTATTATTGGGTTTGCTGCAGAATCATGACGTGACGCGCACGATGATTTTTGCTAATACCAAGCGTGTAGCGGAATCTGTGCAGGCTTATTTGCAAGGAAATGGTTATGAATCCGCCGTTCTGTCCGGTGATGTGCCACAAAAGAAGCGAGGAAAATTACTTAACTCATTTACCGACGGTGTGTTACCGATTCTTATCGCGACCGATGTCGCTGCCCGTGGCTTGCATATTCCAGCAGTAAGTCATGTATTTAATTTTGATTTGCCACAGGATGCCGAAGACTATGTACACCGAATTGGCCGTACTGCACGGGCGGGAGCAACAGGCGATGCAATTAGTTTTGCCTGTGAAGAATATTCGTTTTCGTTATCAGATATTGAGACTTACATTGGACATAAAATTCCAGTAGAAAGAGTGACGGCTGAATTACTGGTGGAGCCCAAACCAGCAATAAAAACCGCGTATGAGAAAAAGCGTTCTGTCCATTCCGGCAGTCGTCACAAAAACAATCAAAAAAAGAAAACCAGAAGACCTTCGCAAAATAACAAGCGGCCCTCAGGCGCCTAAAAGGGGAGGAAGGAGGAACTGCCTGTTAAAACATAGGATATAGACGATCATTGTTACAATAAATATTACAAAAGTTAAAATTTTTTTCATTTTGTGGCAGAAAAATTGATTTTTTTGATATACAATTACACAATAATAATTACCATTAAAACAATGGAGATAGAAGTATTAGTGCTAAGTCGTATCGGTGCTAGTTTAATGTTTAACATGCAAGTTAACCATTAAAATTACATTTAAAAACCCAAACCAGATAGTACATAAAGGAGAACATTTTTATGCCTAAACCAGCAAAAAAATCCGTTATTAAAAGTAGTGCATTGGAAAAAACCATATCATCTTCTCTTGATAGTTTATTTTCAGCTTTTAGCAATAGTGCTGACGCAGTGGAAACCCTGTCGAAAGATGCAAAAAAGTTGGCACTGGAAAGTAAGCGTTTAACCAAAAAGCGTTCCGCATTGATGAAGCGTAAAAAAATTGCTGCTGGCAAGCTGAAAAAATCCCCAGACGCGGCCAATCGCAAAGCGCTCAAAGACGTGGAAAAGGAAATTGCCGGTGTTACCAAATTACTTGATAAGGTGAAACCGCAAAAAGCGGCAAGCACAGAAGAATTAATGGCATTAAAAGCTTGTTTCAAAAAAGCATCAGCTTATATGAAGAGTATTGAAGGTGCGGATAAAACGTTAAATAAACCGAAGAAAAAAATCCGCAAAAAACGGGCTAAACCAGCAGCACCAGCAGCCGAAGTTGTAGAATCAATGTAACGGCTTATGCGCTAAATTAAGCAAAAAAAGGGGGCCAAAGCCCCCTTTTTTTTTGCTTTTAAAAGAGACATTAATTGCCTGTTTGATATATTGTGTTAGGATGGCATTGCATTTGATATGCCCGTCGTGACTAAGATTTAACGGGTCTATTGTGAGGAATTTTAACACAATAATCTCAATCGCGACGGGTATCTATTCCAAATTGACCTAAGCTTATCTGTTAGCAGGTGACATATCAATGGCATCGTATTTTAAATGGCCCGTTATCCTGGTTGTCGGCTGGGGGTTAGGTTGGCTATCTCACTACTATTGGCTATCCCTGCGGCTCCCAAAAAATGTAACCAGTTCAGTGCTGGCTAATGAAGCCCCGCAGAGATTGCAGCAGACGGTTGATGCAACGTTAGAAACACCGTCTTTCATTCAGGATAGCGCTCAGTCAGGCGTAACATTAGTTCATGAAAAATTGGCAATGCATCAATATGAGCAAGTAATACAGTTGCTGCTAGATGATAACTTTACCCAACAGCTGGACAATATGCGACAAGCTATTATTGAGCATTTGCGACTATTGCTGGCTAGTCATGATTATATTCATGCCGATCGCCTATTCTCGTTGTATTTGGAGGTGGAATACCGGGATGTGACGGTGTTGCTGATGCGTGCTCAGTCGTATACGGGGCAACAACAATTTGAATTGGCCATCGACACATTGTATAAAGCAAGATCCTATGAATACCGCGAACCGCAGATGGCTAACTTAATTGAGAAAATAAGAAAGTTGGTGGAACGCTTTGACAAAACCTTACGTAACTTAAAGAATAACGAAGCGCGTCTTACCTTATTTGAACGATTAACCACGCTAGAACCTGACTATTCGCCCTATTTTGTAGAACTTGCCCGTGTACAAATGAGTATGGGCAATACTACCCAGGCACGTCTATCCTTATCGCTAGTGGAGTATGACCCGCAGGTTTCGCGTCAAGTGAAACAGCTATTGAAGCAAATAGAACATAATGCCGCCATTACAGAGGCAGAACTCGCTACAATCCCATTAACGCGCCGTGGCGATCATTTTATTGTTAAGGCTTGGATTAACAACCATACTGTTATTAATTTACTCATTGATACTGGGGCATCATTAACCATGATACGCAGTGATGTGTTACAAGCGGCTGGCGTGTCGAGGTCAGCCAATCAAGCGGTGCGTCGTTTTAATACTGCAAACGGTACGATTCATACCGCAGTCGTACTATTGGATTCGTTAAGCATGGGAGAACAAAGCGTTAATGATCTGGAGGTCGGTCGTTTAAACAGTGATAATTTTCATGTAGCGGATGGTCTATTAGGTATGAATTTTTTAAAACATTTTAAATTTTTCATTGATCAGGGCGAACATGTGTTGCGGTTAACGCCGCCGTAATGGATACCCTGGCGACTATAATTAAGATGCTCAAAGTTGCTACACTTTTTAAATTCTTTATGCATATCAATGTATTGCATATGTTTTTTGCGCTCAGCTGAATTTCCGGCCTGTTTAAATCGTCATTTCAATATACTCTCATCTCGGTGTAATCGTCATCATACTGGCAACAGAAAGCAGGGATGATTTTTTCTCTAAAAATGGTTATTGTTAGAGCCGATAGAAAATGGCATCTATTGAAATTAAAACAATAAAGGAGTTTTATGTTATTTGTTCCAGGCGTCATTCGCACCATTGCTTTAAAAATAAGTCATGATTCAGCGTAAATTTTTAAAGGGACAGTGACTTGCCTATTTCAAATAGGAGCCGTTAAAAAAGTATAAAATGAAGCTGAAACACACACGTTTTTTTGATTTCAATTGAAAGAGCTACTTATTGAGGATAAAACATAATGGCGCAGAAAAAAATTTGGGTTACCTGGATGACAGCTGAATCGGGCAATATGGAAATACAGGCAGTTGGCCAGCCTTTGGCAGACAATGGCTTAATGGTATCCGGGGCAGATTGGGTTAATGACGTTGCAAAAATGGCCTGGAAAGAGCTGGTGGGTGTGCTGTTAGACCCTGAGCAGGCAGATATCTGGTTAATTGCCTGTGATCAAGCCAGTTTTACTGACGCCAATAATCGTTATGCATTATCGCTAACATGCGCAATGCTGAAGGAAAACCGCAACACTGGTTTTTCCAGTTGTCTATTGGGGTTGGATTTTAAGCCTGAGATAGATCAGTTACCAACATTATTACGCGATGCGAGGTTGATGACATTTGCAGATAATACTTGGGCCGCTGGTGTAGCGGCGTCAGCTTTTATGCCTATGTCACAAAAAAACAAAACCATAGCTGATTACCGTTTTACCGTAAGGGCAGATCCGACGTTTGGTCAATGGTTTGAAGTTGGACCCAATAATGACGACTGGGCAGGCGTAATGTTGGGTGTTACGAGTGACGCAAAAATAAGTCACCACGCCGTTGGTTCAAGAGGTGTGTTGCCTGAAAAAACTGTACTGGAATATCAAATTCAAAATATGAAAGCCAAAATAGCTGACACTGATTTTATTGTTTGGTCAGTGCAAAACAAAATCAGCAAAGAGAACGCTTACTTTGTCCGGGTTGACGGTAATCCCACGCAAATCATATTTGGTGGTCACCCGGGTTCAGAAAACGCAGAAGTCTCTGTTATTACCTTAAGCTAAAATTACTTTAAGCTAAATTGTACATTAGGCTTAAAGTAACGAATGCACCGTTGTAAAATGGTTATTCCAGTTCAACTGCGCATCGTACCACACCAGCTCGTTCGTGTTTTGCGGTTAGTTCAACGATACCACTCTCGGGTGCATAAACAATCCACTCCATTTTTACGCGCTCATCGGTCGGGTCACTGCTTGCCCCAGCCCAGCCGAAGGGGGATGTGGATTTGTGCGCTCGGCCTTCCAGTTGCTGCAACTCGATATGTTGTTTGCCGCTTTTAAGCTCGGCTTTGTCGGGTAATGCAATGTTGAACACGACCCCGCGTATTTTTTTCTTTGCCAGCGCTTGTTTGGTTACATAACTAGAAAGCCAGCCGGTGTTTTTGACCACCATACGGACCCGCCAAACGTTCTTGTCAATTTGCAGGGAGTCGGCTTCGTAAAGCTCCAACTTAGGGGAAATAAGGTTGTGCCAAACCAGCCATTGAGGAAGCCGAGTCAATTCTTGCTGTAATAAATGGCCGGGCGGGTTCCAAAAACTGTATAACGTATTCCAGCCACCTAGTTCAATATGCCCAAGTTGAGGATGCTGAAACGGATACCAATCGACATAACCTTCACCTTTTAATGCCTCATCATTCCATTTAAGAAGCTTAAGGTCATCCTCAAAGGGATGTTCCCGGTACCAGTCTATAAATTTGTAGTTCGATATGCCAGCCTGACGTTGAGGACTCCATAGCTCAACCGTCCAGGCAACAGCGCCAAGGCTTTCATATAACCAGTCGTCAAGGGAGCCTGTGATAACCTCGTTGGGATGGTATTGAAAGTCATGGTAAGTTGAGACAGCTGGGTAGTTGGTTAGGCTAGTGCCTTTAGCGCCAATTTTTTGATACAACCATAAGTCTTCAGGAATAAACTGCTCATCCTTTTGGTAGGAAAATGGCCGCAGTAATACACCGCTATAACAGTGAAAAGCAATACCACTACAGATATTGTTATGCTCTGATATAAATTGCACCAGACTTTGTACTTCCGGCTCTGACCCTGGAAAAGGTCCGGCACCCAGTTGCTCATGCTCACCGCGCCACTGGCTGGGAAAATTACGGTTTAGATCCAGATTTTGTGATTTAGCTTGCAGTTTGATAGTAATGCCGTCGTAATTAGTAATGCTGCCTTCGGGTAATAAGCGGTAGTAATGCCCGCCATGCTCTGTTGCTTCACGGGGCACCATTAATCTTGGTTCGTCATCGCTGATTTTCCAATTTCCGTCAGGATCTGAGATTCGCATCGATAAAATCCGTCCATCACCATCGATATCTTCAGTTAACAGGCCATCAGAAAGCGGGGTGTCAAAAGGATAAGTGCGTGTACTTGAGCGTAATATTGTGGGTTTGTCTGCCAACGCCAGCTCCGCACCATCGGGGTTGACGCGGGGACAGATATAAAAAGCCCGAGTATCTAAGCAGCGCATGATGTCTGGGTCAGACGTTTTGTTTTCCAGTAATGTGTAAATTAAATAAAGGCACGCTGAAGAACTCGCCAGTTCTGCCGAGTGTATGTTGCCGTCCAGCCATAACGCAGGCTTTTCAGTATCAGGTCCAGTTGAAAAGTTAGTGATCGTCGCCACCCAAATATCTCTGCCTTCAAAGCTTTTCCCAATGCTTTGCAGACGAAAATAATCAGCGCAATTTTTTGCATAATCTTGAAGCAACTCCGTTAACTCCGCATACCGGTAATAGGTATCAAACCTTGGACTTGGCATAATGTTGTCGCTCTACTGGTCGTGAGTGAAGTGTCCAGTATAATAGGAATTGCCGTTAAACAGGAAGTGACTGGTAAAATATAATGAAACCAAGTACTATCAAAAATCGTTAAGCAAATAACCATTTTGCAATGATTTTATCATGGCTTGAACTACGCGCCCATGCTGAGGATTATATGGAAGACCGAGTCAACGAACTGGAATCCCGTATTGCGTTCCTGGATGACACGGTACAGGAACTCAATGACGTGATTGCTCGTCAACAATTATTATTGACCAAAATCGAAAACGATATGAAAACCGTAAAATCGCATTTAAACACACTTGCCGCTATGGCGTCGGGACAAGGTACGAATGAAATTCCACCCCCTCATTATTAGTGGGCCACCCATCATGATCGAAAAACAGCACACATGAGCTGCTTTCTGGCAGCATCGCAACGCTTTTCCAGGAAACAGTTCATGCATGCTTTTCTGGAAAAACTATTTGCGATGAGTGTCGTCGTTACAGCTTAAAGTATAGTTGTTACAACTTATTTTAGAATTTCCTGCACCAACACCCATGGACTAACAACCACCGCCCAGAAGCTTGCGTTGGTCTCATGCCATTGCATAGCGTTGCGGTCATTAGCGCGGGTTATTAATTTATCAGCGGTCCATTGCTCAACAATGTTGCTGTTATCACTGCTAAATTCCACCGCTACTTTCACTAAGTCGAGGTCGTTGTTGACGTTGATAACAAAACCTTTAGCAAAATAACGTTGCAATTCCTGCCAGGTAATCCGGCCCGTTTCCAGATTGAGTTTTTGGCTTAATTCATCGGTAGTGTTACTTATTTGGTAATTTTCAATCATATGTTTCAGGCTTTCTGTTTTAATGTAATGTTCATTTTAATCTAAAATCATCATTTGGATGCATTAATATTGCACACGTGCATTGCCAAGCGATTTTTTCAGTTAATAATATCGTTGTGTACCATTTTTAAAGAGGTATCGGATTGTCACTTTAATGATGGCTGTTACTCCCTTTATATATCCTTATTGATACTCCATGCAAGCGTCGATGGTACATGCTTAGAAGTGGGTTTGTAGTAACGTCCGGGTTTGACATTAATAACAATAGTTGTTACATGGGTTGTAAATCGATAATTTTTTGTTATACGGATGCCGGTATAGAACAGTCTACGCTAAGAAATGAGTGCGTAATAATGAACGCACACGTTGTTCCGTTGTATTAGGATACGTTGTTTAGGAAAAGTGCCTACTTTTGGTGTTCGGGTTTATGACTCATGAGTGTATACTGTCAGACTAATGAATTGAAACCCAGCTATAAAAAAGGAAGCATTGATGAACGTTATCTTATTAGGGGCGCCTGGAGCGGGAAAGGGGACTATCGCAAAATTACTCACGGATTTTGATGGTTCAGTTCAAATATCAACGGGGGATATATTACGCGGCGCAGTGCAAGCAGGGTCTGAGTTGGGCAAGCAGGCGGAGGTCTTTATGAATACGGGTGATTTGGTGCCAGATCAACTGATAATGGACATTATGGAATCCCGGTTGCAGGCATCCGATTGCCAGAACGGGTTCTTACTGGACGGTTTTCCTCGCACAATGCCCCAGGCTGAAGCTTTAAAAGCATTGCTCTCAAAAATTGGCATGCAACTGGATATAGCAGTTAACCTGAAAGTATCGAGAGAAGTGATACTGGATCGTTTAGCAACTCGGCGCACTTGTTCTAATGCAGAGTGCCAGGCCATCTATAATGTTAAAAGCAATCCTCCAAAGCAGGCAGGCATTTGCGATAAATGTGGTAGCCCGTTGATTCAGCGCGAAGATGAGACGGAAAAGGCTATTAGTCATCGATTGAAAGTCTACAATGAGAAAACGGCCCCTTTAATTGACTTTTATGATGCGGAAGGCTTGCTCCTTAGTTTGGATGCCACCTCCAGTGATGCAGTGATTTCCGCTATTAAAACGCGGCTAGGGGGCGGGCTAGGCTAGGTAGCCGTCCTGGAATAGGGCGTGCACTATTTTGTCCTGACTTAAACACCTAGCACTGGCGCAGTAAGTAGAAATAACTTGAAGATACAATGCCCAGTCTTAACCTGTATTATCAGAAAGTTACCAGCGTTTTCTCTAATTATTAACAGGAAAAGCAGCGGGGTTATTTAGATTCATAGGGGCTTTCCTCACGTATTGTAAAATGTAGCATCAGGGAGAGTGGGGCCTATGAACGTAATTATTGTTGTCTAACAGGGTAAGGCTGGGGGTTGCCAACACTTCTTGTATGGCCCAGGCAAATTCCATTTCATATTCACGGAAAACGATGGCGTAACCCTTGTTTGAGCGTCGAATGACAAATGCAGTAATGGAGTGGCTCGTTGTCTGCTTGCTGTTTTGTGTAAATGCGACTGCCAGTTTAAGCGCAGCATGTTCCTGTAGTTGGGCGGCGGAGCAGGATTTTATAAATAGCCCATCCGAACTAATATTTTCTGTTTTCGCGAATGATTGACGATTTTCCTTATCAAAAATAATTACGTTAAGTTCTATCTTTTTCCGTTGACCATGGCGATGCTCCATAATATTGACCTTCCTTCAATTAGAGAGTTTGTGA
The DNA here is from genome assembly GCA_013152545.1 of Gammaproteobacteria bacterium. Taxonomy (GTDB): domain Bacteria; phylum Pseudomonadota; class Gammaproteobacteria; order SZUA-152; family SZUA-152; genus JAADGF01. The sequence continues at coordinate 10,618 of JAADGF010000116.1, read as the reverse complement.
AATTCTCGTGTTTGTGGCTTAATCATAGAGCAAGCGACATTAAAGTTAATTAGTATATCTACTCATAGATGAGATAACTGTACTTTAGTGAGTGTGAGAGTTGTATTTATAGTGTGCTACATTTAAGCTGGAGCCGTTCTGATTAATGGGTCTGACGGACCTTGATTCAGATTCCGTGATTCAAATGCAAGAGATAAGGTGGGTTCAATATGGGGCAGAGATCAGTTGTTTGTTTCTGAGTACCGAAATCCGAACGATATCCGACAAGGATTTTGCCTGTAATTTCTCCATTAAATTAGCCCGGTGGGCCTCGACAGTTCGTGTGCTAATACCAAGTTCTGCTGCGATTACCTTGTTAATTTTACCGTCGACCAACAGCGTCATTACTTCACGTTCACGAGGTGTTAACAGCTCAACTCGGTTAATGCCTTTCAGCTGTTGCGCTAATGTCTCCCGAGACTTCGCATCATTAACGCATGCGTCAATGCGATTTAATAATTGGTCGTGGTTATAAGGCTTTTCAATAAAATCCATTGCACCAGCCTTCATGGCACGTACAGCAGTCGGTACGTCGCCATATCCCGTCATTACAATCACCGGAATATATATATGCAACGTGGGTAACAGCGCCTGAAGCTCCAGGCCAGACATTCCAGGCATGCGAATATCTAACAACAAACACCCTGCCGATTCTGGTTTGAATTTTTTCAAAAATATTTCTGCTGAGTGATAAGTGACAACCTCATAATCTGCGGAACGAATAACCAATTTTAGAGATTCCCGTACAGCCTCATCATCATCGATAATATGAATAATGGTTTTTTTGTTCATGGTGTTTTAAATAGATTTATCTTGCGTTAGTTTGTTTAAATCACATTATTAGGAACGTGCACGTTCCTAATACACCTGTTCGTCGTTTTTAGTCATGCAAGGGTAGTTCAATGTTAAAGGTGGTCCCGACGCGAGCGTTTTGTGTCACCCACAGCTTTCCTTGATGTGTATCAATAATCGATCTGCACATCGACAAGCCTAATCCCATGCCATCTTCTTTGGTGGTAAAAAAAGGTTCGAATACCTGGCTCATGAGTTCGTCTGAGAGCCCAGGACCGTTGTCGATTATTTTTACTACAATCGTGTTGGTATTTGAGGTAAGGGTCCTGATGATGATGTTACGATTTTGGTTTTTTTGGTCTGCCATGGCTTCAATTGCATTGCGAAGTAAATTTAAAATTACTTGCTCTATCAAAATTTTATCAATTAAAACACATGCGTTTTCTGCTTCAAGCGCTGTGCTGAGAGATACATCATATTTGTGTTTTTCCCCCACCATTAGTTGCAATACATCCGTTATCAAATCATTTAAGTTTAATTTTTTTAATTGTAATTCCCGTTTTTGAGTAAAATCCCGCAAGTGGCGAATAATCTGGTTTGCCCGCTCGACTTGCCCAATGATTTCTGAGAGAAATTTTGGGATTTCTTCAGTGGCAAGTTTTCCCACTTTATGCAGCCTTAATCCCGCTGCACAGTAATTTGAAATAGCAGTAAGTGGTTGATTAAGCTCATGGGCGATTTCACTGGTCATTTCACCTAACATGTTTAGGCGGGATTGATGTGCCAGGGTAATCAGGCGTTGCAGTACATCCACTTCTCGGTGTTTAAACTGGGTTATATCACTCATTAGGGCAAAAAACCCGTTTAGTGTGCCACTATTGGGTATATATGGAAAAAAATTGACCATAACAAAACAATCGTTTTTATTTTTAATGGGGAGTTGCAGTTCACACGCAACTTGCTCCCCGTCTAGCGCAGACTTAATAAAAGGCGCTAATATCGCATAGGCTTTTTTGCCAAACACATCTTTTATGTGTTTCCCTGTTATTTCTGCGTCACTGAGGGAAAACCACTGGTGGTGGACTTTATTATTGAATAGATAGCATTGCTGGTTGTCAATGTGGGCAATTAAAACGGGGAGGGCATCGGTTATTAGCCGTAATTGATGTTCACTTTCAAGCAGTGCCATTTCAACATTAATTCGCGACGTTATGTCCTGACCAATGGCCAATATGCCGTTAAAATTTCCAGCATTATCCAATAATGCTGTGTCATACCATTCAATTAATTTTTCATCGCCTGATCGCGTCATGATTGGGTTTATATTGCCCGCTGCTCGATTGCCATGCGTTGCATTATAAAACAGTGAGTGTATGTGGTCTTGCTCTCTAAGAGGGATAAAGGTCTCAATCCAATTTTTACCTTTTACTTCTACCAACGAATAACCTGTAAGCAGCTCAAAAAATGCATTAACGCTCACGATATTGCCGACTGTATCCAACACCAAAATAATGGAAGGGGCTATTTGTATGAGATTTTCAGCAAAATCTTCTTTTGTGTTCAATGTTGTTAGTGCTTGTTTGCTGGCATTTATATCAATAATGGCGGATCGGCAGCTGACTTGATGAGTAATGTCGTTGTTTGTCGCGATGCTTTCCAGGCGAATAGAAATAATGTTTTGCCAAGGTGTTTGCAGTTCAAGCTCATTAACTGTTTTTTGTTTTGTGTCAAAGACCCTTTGGAGGTGTTTTGCAAAGGTGTTTTTGCAGTTCTGGGTTAAAAAGCGATGAAATGACCCCCCTTGGATCTGCGCCCGTTCTTTGTTAATCATTTTACAAGCGGTGAGGTTAATATCAATAATGTTACCTTTTTTGTCGAGGTCTACATAACCAATGGGGGATAAATCATACAGCTCCGTGTAGCGGTCGCGAGATTGTTTTAACGCTATTTGTGATTTGCGTAACGCGCGATTTTTCAGTTCAAGGGAAATTTGATGTATTTGTAAATCGAGGGCGAGATAATCAAGATCATTTTCTGATGTTCGATCGGCTAAAGATGCTTTGGATAAATTCAATTGTTGGAGCAACTGATTATCATTCAGTGTTTTAATATCTTTCACGGCTTGTTATAACCTATTCAATATTATACCCGCAGCATATAAGATTTCTGCATCATTACACACTCTCTTTATTCTATGGCGACGTTGAAAGCCCTTAAAACTGCCTAACTATTGCTCAGTATTGTTTCTTTCCTGGAAACCCTGGTTCTGGTGTCATGCAATAAACAAAAAACACACTTAATTCTTAATCAATTGAATCGTACGCTGAAACCAAAATATTCTAAAAAATCGTTTAGATTCTGTGTTATGCGGGTTTGTCGTCGTTGCAACACCTGCGTTAGATCAAAGTACGGCCGATGAAGACGCTAAGTAAGTAATTATACGTATTTATTCTACGTAGTGAATGTGAAATAAAAACACTTGTATGATTTATTTCACATGTGTGTAGAGGATCTGCAAATGATGGAACAACAAAAAATACCCAATGTTGGTGAATGGTACCAGTCGATATACAGTGATCCGTTTAGAGTTGTTGCGATTGATGAGGACGCTCAAACAGTGGATGTTCAATTCATTGATGGCGATGTGGATGAATTAGAGTTTGAGTCATTGAGTGAACTTCACCTGAAATCAATCGGTCCACCAGAAGGCTGGTCAGGCCCCTTTGATGATTTGGAATCAGATGGCTTAGATTACACAGATTTTGCACAGCAACCAGCCGATATTGATGTTTTTCTAATGGAGGTGGACCGACAGGACGAATAAATTATTCCTGGCGAAATCCTGCTATAGGACGGGTTGTCTGCTGCTTGCTGTGCTTTGATGTAAATCAAGCGCTGTGTATATAAATGCAAATAATCCGTCAGGTTGTAACAATAACTCGCACTGCATCGAGCCGAGGCTTAACCGTATCGAGTACGCTGTCGAGTCTGTTTAATTGTGATTCAAAAAAGTCGATTTCTTCTGTACGCACGTTTGGGTTTATCCGGTAAAGCGCTTTTAAACGAGCAAATTCTCTGTTCAGTGTTTCTTTGGTCTGATTGTGTACTTGCGTCAATATTGTTGGCGATTGTTGTTGCGCCAGTTGATCGCTGATGGTAATTAAGTCTCGCAAGCTTTGTTTGTGCAAACGCAGTATTTTTTTAACCGTATCGGCCGTCAGCTTAATTTGCGATTGTTCGATCTGTTGCCGTGACAGGCGAGCACTAAAATCGCTACCATTTTGATCAATGACGAGACGAATTAAGGTAGGTGGCAGCAGTTGCTTTGATAAATTAACGTCGCTGGAAACCGGTTCAAGGATATACAGGCTTTCCAACAGTAAGATGCCCTGTGCAATGTCTTTGTCTTTAATGGCAATCACAGCAGTGTTGCCAAGCTCGCTGCTGACGATAGCCTCCATTGCCCCCGTGGTAAGGGGGTGCTCCCAGGTTATATAATGCATGTCTTCATACGAAAGCGCAGTAGCTCTGTCAAACGTAATGGTCATGCCATCTTGGTGCAGTCCGGGGAAGCTGCTTGTTTGCATGTGGTCACTGGGGCGAACGATGTAGCTGTTTATGGTGTCATCTTCAATGTCAATGCCGTAACAATCAAAAACGTTTTCTAAATAATGATGCAAACTTGAATCAGCGTCGGCAGTCAAGGCACGTTGTTTTATGTCCGCAGCGATTTGAGGTCTGAATGAATTTAGCTCCAGTAATTGATCACGGCCGCGATGCAATGCATCGTTTAATTCCTCATGTAATTTTTTAGTTGTCGCAATAAGTGCAGGCAAATCTTCAATGCCATCATCAATTTGATGTAGCGCCTCAATAAGTGCAGATTTGACCTGAACAAAAACAGTATGGCCAGCTGGGCAAGTGTGTTCAAATGCAGAAAGTCCTTCATGATACCAGGCATACATAATGGCCTGAGCACTGTTTTCAAGATAGGGAATGTGAATTTGTATATCAGCTGTTTGGCCAATACGATCCAACCGACCAATGCGTTGTTCAAGTAAATCAGGATGAAGTGGCAAATCAAATAAAATCAGGTGGTGGGCAAATTGAAAATTACGGCCCTCACTGCCTATCTCAGAACAAATAAGCACCTGGGTGCCGTATTCCTCGTCAGCAAAATAAGCAGCGGCGCGGTCACGCTCGATAATACTGAGTTTTTCGTGGAAAACAGCGGCATGAAGGCCAGCGTTGGTTCTTAGCGACTCAGCCAGGTCCAGCACCGTCTGAGCGCTAGCGGTAATCACCAATACTTTCTGTGGTTTAAGCTGTTTTAATTTCGCACTTAACCAATCGATGCGTGGGTCGATCTGTGTCCAATGGGGTTGCGTGGAAGCATCGGCCGTTTGGAAGGCCTGCTCAGGACAAAGTAAGAATAGCGGATCGGATAATCCTGCCGTTTGGAAGTCAGCAAGTAGTTTTTGATAAGCATCTGGTAATGGCAGAGCATAAGCGGTTACCACTCTTTGCGGAAAACCTTTTATCGCAGCGCGTGTGTTACGAAATAAAACGCGACCAGTACCATGGCGATCGAGTAAATGCTCGACGAGTGCTTCTTTAGCGGCATGACTGGCTACAATTGTTTGCGGTGAATCGTTATCCTCATTCGCGATTATATCAAGTAATCGCTGGTTATCCTCTTCTTTGATCGTGCAGTGTATCGTATCGATTGTCTGTGGCGAAAGGGGGACGTTATCCAGCAATTCTTTTACAGCTTGCGCAATAGGTTCATAGGATTTTTCTTCCTCAAGAAATTTATCGTAACTGGGGAACCGATTTGGGTCGAGTAACCGCAGGCGAGCAAAGTGGCTTGCTTTACCCAATTGTTCGGGTGTTGCTGTCAGCAATAAGACCCCTTTGGTTTGCTGTGCGAGTGTTTCCACTTGCTCATATTCTAGGCTTTTTTGCTCTGCCGACCATTGAAGATGATGGGCTTCATCAACAATTAATAAATCCCAATCCCCCTTTAAGGCTTGCTGAAATCGGTCGGGGTGTTTTACCAAGAAACCCAGCGAACACAGCGCCAGTTGTTCTGTATGAAAAGGGTTATCTTGCATGCCGGTTTCTTCTTCATCAAGACAACGGGCTTCATCAAATATACTGAAATGCAGATTAAAGCGCCTTAACATCTCAACTAACCATTGATGAAGTAATGATTCTGGCACGATAATCAAAACCCGTTTGGCACGTTCACTCAGTAGTTGATGATGCAAAATCAAACCTGCCTCAATGGTTTTGCCAAGCCCAACTTCATCTGCAAGCAACACTCGTGGAGCATAACGATTGGCAATGTCATGTGCAATGTAAAGTTGATGCGGTATTAAACTGGTGCGAGCCCCCGTGAGCCCACGCAAGTCGGAATGTGCCAGGCGGTTTTGATGTTGTCGCGTTTCATATCGCAACTCAAACCATTTGTTTTGATCGATTTGGCCGCTTAAAAGGCGGTCCGTCGGTCGGTTGAGCTGAATAAAATTATCCAGCGCACCTTCCTCTAGTTCAACGGTGTCGCCATTGTCACGCCGACCTTTGTAAATGATCAACTCATTGATTTCACAGGTTGACTCTACCTTGAGAGTCCAGTTTTCATGGCTTTGAATTGAATCCCCTGGTCCGAATTTGACGCGAGTCAAGGGAGCCGTATCTTTGGCATAAATGCGTGTTTCACCAGTGGCGAGGAAAACAATAGTAACACTACGGTGGTCAACGGTTAACACGGTGCCTAGCCCCATGTGTAATTCAGTATCACTAATCCAGCGTTGGCCGGGGAAAAAATCAGGCACAATCAATCCTTAAGTTTCTTAGCGTTTAATGAGGGCCAGTATAATATAGGATTTTTAGTGAAAAATCATGGCAGATTTCGCAGTGCTGCGAATAGCGTGCAATCGTTAAAAAATAATTGGACATTAAGCTGCCTTACAAACAAACCCTCAACACAAGTTGGCGTATCCGTATACTCTGTTACGGTGGTACTATTATTGTTATGGTGACTGTAATAGGGTGACGTCAGCGTTTTTGTGACGCCAGAGGGGAGGGTGAACTATTATACTGAATCTAGTTCAGATAGATGAAACGAGGTTTAGCCAGGGGTGATAACTAATGTTAGGTCGTATTGCATCGTTAGGTCGTATTGCATCAATATTGGGTCGTGCCACATCAATGAATACTGTTTTAAAACAATTTTTTACAAGAACTGTTTCAATAATGACGATCGCATTGCTGGCTAACCCATTTACGTTGGTGGTATATGCAGCAGATAAAGACTCCGTTGAACTCTTGCTAACTGAGCATATTTTAGCGAAAAAAATATGGGATGTAAAAGGCAAGCAATTTGTTGATAAAAAGCAATTGACAGAGAAAATTCATGCCAGTAACTACGTATTATTGGGCGAAACTCATGACAATCCCATGCATCATCAATATCAGGCTTGGGTGATAGACACATTGAGCACTCGACGACCCAACGCAGCCGTTGCTTTTGAGATGATTAGCAATATCCAGGGTAAGGCTATCGAAGAACAAAAAATCAGCTCATCGGGTGCGTTAATTAGTCTTTTAAATCAGTATGAAGCGGGCTGGAAATATGAGCAACATTATAAACCTGTTTTTGATAGCGTGATCAAAGCTGGTTATTCTCTGCATCCCGCAAATTTTGATCGCAATACCTTGTTTGATATTGTTAAAAAAGGGGAAGAGCATGCACCGCAAGCGATTAAAGCTTTGCTCAATAAAAATGCGATGAATAAAACCTACAAAGCCGTTATGACAAAAGAAATCGAAGAGGCCCATTGTGGTATGGCCAATGCCAAAATGATCAGTGCGATGATGCTGGGACAAAGAGTCCGGGATGCCGTCATGAGTCTTGCATTGGTCAATAATCGAAAACATCAAACCGCCATATTGATTGCCGGTTCTGGGCATGTCAGAAACGATCGGGGTGTTCCCGTTTATCTACAAATCGAAGACAAGTCCGCCTCAATATTGAGCATAGGTTTTATCGAAGTCAATCAAGACGCCGATACTGTGGAAACCTATGCAGCATACTGGAAACGTGAGCAACTGCCATTTGATTATGTTTGGTTTACTGCTCGGGTTGATCGCCCTGACCCCTGTGAAGAAATGAGGCGCCATATGCAGAAGAAACAGGCCATTAATAGTTAATGCTTGAGGCCAACACAGGTCTTAGTTTAAGCCCCGTTATTGCGGCGTGTCGGTGCCAGAAACCTAACTACACCCTTTAGGGCGAGGTAATCCGGCAACCTTGTTGGCGCATTTAATTAACCCGGTAGGGAATAAGGAGTAAATGTATTTCTGGTCACTACGTTCTTTACCAAACTTATTTTTCATGATTTTTGAAAAAGCCCGTGGCTCGGCTACCACGCCATTATCTATAAAATGTTCCCTTGCGGTATTAATAATATCCCAGTGTTCCGATGTTAACTCAGGAATTTTTTCAGTTTTTGCAATCTCAACGGCGAGTTCTTCGCTCCATTCATCCAGGTTTTCCAGCCATCCGGCTTCGCTGAGTTGAACTATCTTACCATTTATTTCTGCATGCATCGTTAGGCCCTCATCATCGATAAATCAGAATATTTAAATAATGTTATCGGATTATTGCTGCAATAGCTATATAAGATTTAGCTTATATTCCTTTGGTGATAGCTATTTTTAGTAATAGTGATCACCATTGAAAAAATTAAGCAACTATTTAGATAGAGGCGATCATCAAGTGAAAGTCATTCTTGTCGGCAGCGTTTTTTTACCCACTAAAATCGACTGGCATAAAACGTAAACATCAATAGACAACAAGACAAATGGATACCCCCCGCCTGAATAAGGCATTTTAGTCATCATTTTTAGTGATCATCAAACGCCATTTCATATCATTCGGCTATTCTGCTATGATGTGCGGCATTTTGCCGTGGTATTTTTTAGAGGTTTCAGGATGTTTCAATTAGGTAGTAACAGCCGCGCAGGTTTTAAGGATGAAATTTTATCCGGCCTAACAGTGGCATTGGCCTTGGTGCCAGAAGCGGTAGCGTTTGCATTTGTGGCAGGTGTTGAGCCGTTGGTGGGTTTATACGCCGCGTTTATGGTCGGCTTGCTGGCAGCCACGTTTGGCGGCCGACCTGGCATGATTTCCGGGGCAACTGGTGCAATGGCCGTTGTAATGGTCTCATTAGTGGCCGACCATGGTGTTGAATACCTGTTTGCAGCAGTGGTGCTCACTGGCATTATTCAAATCGGTGCAGGCGTGTTACGACTGGGCAAATACATTCGTATTGTTCCATACCCTGTTATGCTTGGGTTTGTTAATGGTCTTGCGATTGTGATTTTTTTGGCCCAATTGCAACATTTCCAGGTATTCTCGGCGACCGGAGACCACGAATGGATGAGCGGTTCAACACTTTGGGTTCTGTTTGGCCTGGTCGCAGCAACAATGGCCATTATCTATTTTCTACCGAAACTCACCAAAGCATTTCCCTCGTCATTGGCCGCCATCATTATTATATCACTGTTGGTGATTTGGTTTGATATCGATACCAATACAGTGGGTGATCTCGCCTCTATTGAGGGCGGCTTTCCAGTATTTCATGTACCACTGGTGCCGTTTAGCTGGGAAACCTTGATGATCATACTACCGTATGCTGTTATTTTGGCGGCAGTGGGTTTAATAGAATCATTGTTAACCATGAGTTTAATCGATGATGTCACCAATACCCGTGGTCGGGGGAACCGGGAATGCATCGGGCAGGGCATTGCAAACACCACCACCGGATTTTTTGGAGGTATGGGAGGCTGTGCCATGATTGGGCAAAGCATGATCAACATCAACTCAGGAGGCCGACAACGCCTATCCGGTATTTCAGCCGCGTTATTTTTACTGATATTTATCCTTTTTGCATCTAAATTAATAGAGGCGATTCCCCTGGCAGTGTTAATTGGCGTTATGTTTATTGTGGTGATTGGCACTTTTGAATGGTCCAGCTTGCGTATTATCCGAAAAATTCCACCAACAGACGCATTTGTACTGGTATTGGTTTCTGCGGTTACGGTAATGACGGATCTTGCCGTTGCAGTAGTGGTCGGGGTTGTCGTATCTGCCCTGGCGTTTGCCTGGGAACATGCCAAACGTATCAATGTCAAAGGCTACGATGACGATAATGGCACACGCATTTATGAATTGAATGGGCCGCTGTTTTTCGGGTCCGTCAAAAACTTTATGGAATTGTTTAATCCTGAGAATGACCCGGATGAAGTCATTATTGAATTTCAAAACTCCCGTGTAGCCGACCACTCAGCCATTGAGGCTATTGACTCCCTGGCAGAAAAATATATTAAGGCCGGTAAATCCCTGCATTTGCGACATTTAAGTCCGGAATGCCGACAGTTGCTAAAAAACGCAGGTGATTTAGTCGAAGTCAACGTGTTGGAAGATCCACGCTATCACGTTGCTGATGATCAGCTTGCGTAAGCCTATCGTATATTATTTTTTAAGTGAGAATGAAAATTCAAGTCCTGTCTAAGTAAGTCTGGCCACAGACTCAGTAGTGAACCTCGGATATATTTCCACGTGACCGAAAATCAACTGGTGCCAATAAAAGCACTGTGTGGTCAATCTACTGTATTTGCTTATAAACCTTCAGTCTAAAGTCGGTATATTAACAAAGTGAATAAACAATGAAGTAAATATGCCGGCAAAACTCCCAGTCATATTATTGATAAATAAACA
>JAADGF010000102.1 GCA_013152545.1 Gammaproteobacteria bacterium | reverse complement strand
TTGAACACAAAAGCAGAAAAATGCGTACCGCCGTCAAAGTCATGCTGGAAAAACATAAAGCCAACGATAACACCGGTACAACCGAAGCCATAAAAGACCGCGAACGGGAACAAATAAAAACCCTGGAAAAAAATGCCAATAAAATCGATACCTTCCTGAAAAACAATGAAAAACGCATTGGTCGCCGAGGCAAAGAAGTAAAAAGCAACGTGACGGACAACGAAAGTGCCAAAATGAAAACATCCCACGGGACTATTCAAGGCTATACCGGTATTGCAACTGTTGATGAGCAAAACCAAATTATCATCCAGGCTGATGCACATGGAGAAGGTCAAGAGCATGGCCTCCTAAAAGAAACGGTAGAATCCATAAAAACAAATCTGAAGGCCATCGACCCTAAGACGAAAAAAAATCCATTAAAGAATATCAAACTACTTGCTGACTCGGGTTATCACTCAGAAGCCAACCTTCACTACCTGACGCATGAAGGCATTGACGCCTATATCGCCGATAACAAATTTCGCAAACGTGACCCACGCTTCGCCGATGCTGACAAATACAAACCGGAAAAAAAGAAAAAGAAAGGGACAAAGTTCAGGAATACAGACTTCATCTATAACGAAAAAAATAAAACCTGTGTCTGCCCGGCGGGTAAAGAATTATGGCTAAAGAACAAAAAAGCCAATATCGGTGACGGCATCTATATTGCTTTTCAAGGCTACCTGTCAGACTGCAAAAACGGTGACCTGAAAAATGAATGTCTCAGAAAACCCGATACCACAGAAGGACATCAAGTATCATTTCAAACGGGAAAAAAAGAAAAAGCCATTACCCTCACCCAGAAAATGATCACCAAAATAGACAGCGAACAAGGACGCCACATATACAGCAAACGGCTTGGCATCGTTGAGCCTGTCTTCGGTAACATAAGAGAAAACAAAAACCTGAGACGGTTTACTCTACGAGGGAAAAACAAAGTAGACATGCAATGAAAGTTATTTTGCATGATCCATAACATAGAAAAGATCAAGAACTACGGAATGGCAGCGTAAAACAGTGAAAAGAAGGCGAAAATGTCTAAAAGTAGCGTTTTCTATGTCGCATATTATTTTTGTGAAAAACAGAGTTTGTAACCTGCCCATAAAAAAGAGTAATGAGACGTAATCGTAATTAAACTAATTAAACAAAAATATGGGGCGAAGAAGGTCTTTCGTAAAATGTAGAAATTCTACACCCTCGTTAGCCCTTGACAAAAAACAAGGTAATTGTACAATTGTCTGTATGGATATTATATCTGATACAAATATTTTCTTAGCGGTTGCTCTAGATGAGCCGGAAAAAGACAACATTATCCAGCTCACATCAGAATCCAATGCAATTGCACCTGAAATCCTACCTTATGAGATTGGCAATGCATTAACTGCCATGGTTAAACGAAAGCAACTAACGCGTGATGAAGCATTATCAGCATTTGATGCGGCCAGCTCAATTCCTGTCAGACTGGTTTCTGTTGATATTCAAAGAGCATTAAAATTAGCGTTCGATTATAATATTTATGCTTATGACGCATATTTTTTACAATGTGCAAACCATTTATCAGTCCCATTAATTACATTAGATAGATGCATGAAGAAAGTAGCGTACGATCTCAATATCGAAGTGATGGAGTAATTTGAAATGAAAGTATTTACCTATTCAGAAGCTCGTCAAAATTTGTCTAAGCTATTAAATATTGCACAGAAAGAAGAAGTTGAAATTCGACGAAGAGATGGAGCCACTTTTTCTCTTATCTCTAAAAGAAAAAAAGGAAAATCGCCTTTCGATGTGAGCGGAATAAAAACAAAAGCGACAACGAAAGACATATTAAGCGCTGTCAAAGAATCAAGATTGGGCTAACAATCTCATCCTCGTGCCGATAGTCAAAAGGTTCACGATTTTTGCATCCGCAAAAAGTCGTGCCCCTTTTGCCTACCGCTGATGAGGGCGTGTGTGCCGGGCATGGCACTTAACTAGGGTCTGTTGACGTTTCACATGGGCAAGCATAAAAAACTACTGACGTTTAATGTTTGTAAATTAATGTTTGCAAATAAAGTCTGTCACTAATGTCTATAAATAAAGGAGAAACAAGTATGAGCATTACATTACCTAAACTTCCATACAATAATGATGCGCTCGCGCCCTATATCAGTTCATCGACATTGGATTTTCATCATGGCAAACATCATAATACCTATGTGACTAATGTGAATAAACTGATCGAAGGCACTGAGCTTGCCAATGATACATTAGAGGATATTATCAAAAAAACAGTGAACAATGCCGATAAAATCGGAATTTTTAATAATGCAGCTCAGGTATGGAATCATACCTTTTACTGGCAATCGATGCAGCCCAATGGTGGGGGATTAGCAACGGGTAATATTGCAGAGAAAATTAATGCCAATTTCGGAAGCTATGATCGTTTTGTTGAACAGTTTAAAAATGCTGGTCTTACGCAATTTGGTAGCGGTTGGGCATGGTTGGTTTTAAAAAATAATCAATTGGAGATCATCAAGACAGCGAATGCTGATACTCCTATTGCCCACGGAATAACCCCTTTATTGACAGTGGATGTTTGGGAGCATGCCTATTACCTCGATTACCAAAATGGGCGCGGCGGTTATCTTGACGCTTTTTTCCAGCATTTGATTAATTGGGAGTTTGCTAACGCTAACTTGCTTGAATCCCAAGGTTAAGAGTCGTCATGTAATGACATTTCCCTTTAGCGCTCGACCTTATTCCTGAATTATCTGCCAAGTGGACGTCGGGTCGGTCAGGAGCAGCGGTCGAGAGGCTGATGGGTAAGTTATTTTTGCCCGTTCTAAGCATGATGAATGCTAATGTATAAATTAAGTTTCAGTGAGAGGGGCTAAAAGGCTGGGCTAAAAGCACTTGACGAATTATTCTCTAATAGCGTGGCGACAGTGTGTCTCATTCGGTATCAACAGTAAGTGCTTTAGGCATATTTTGAAAAGACCTTTACATTCTGTAAATAGGTGTTCGCAGTCGTGTTAGGGTTGATGCTGTAATCAATTTAGTCTGAGGTTTTTGCATAACAGAATGTAGCGCATCAGGAAATAAAATCATGGAAAATACTGACAAACTCGCGGTTCTCATTGATGCAGATAACACTCAACCAAGCATTGTCAATAATTTGCTGGCAGAGATTGCAAATTATGGGTTAGCCAGTGTGAAGAGAATCTATGGTGATTGGACGGCACCTAGCCTGAAAGGCTGGAAAGAAGTTCTTTTGTCGTATTCTATTCAACCTATTCAGCAATTTGCGTACACAAAAGGAAAAAATGCGACGGACAGTGCCATGATCATTGATGCAATGGACTTATTGTACACCAGTAATTTTAATGGTTTCTGTATTGTATCGAGTGATAGTGATTTTACAAAGTTAGCGTCAAGAATTAGAGAGTCAGGATTACTGGTCTATGGTTTTGGAGAGCAAAAAACACCAGCCGCTTTTGTTTCAGCTTGTGACAAATTCATTTATACAGAAGTACTTCGCGCAAAGACGGATGAAAGTAAAGCGATTGACAAAAAATCCAGTAATGAGTTAAAGCAAGACACAAAACTGGTTTGTCTCTTGCGAAATGCGGTGGAAGCGTCTTCGGATGAAAGTGGATGGGCGCAACTAGGGCCTGTTGGCAGTAATATAGCGAAGCAATCATCAGAATTTGATCCGCGTAATTATGGTTATGGAAAGCTAGGTGAGTTGGTTGTTGCCACAAAGCTTTTTGATGTAGAAGAAAGGCAAACAGGCACCGCAAATTCAAAAGCGCTTTATGTTCGTGATAAGCGTAAGGGATAAATTTATCTGTTGACGCTTCATTTTATCACTGCTGGAGATGGAGTACGCGCCTTGCATTGTGCTTCAATGGCTAATTTAATGGTTGATTGTTTTTGAGAAAGTGTGAATGACCACCACACCCAGTATAATTAATCCCATGCCAATTATCGCAGGTGTATCTGGTATTTGTTTATATAACACCAAGCCAACGAGAGCCACTAAAACGATACCAACTCCCGACCAAATTGCATAGGTAATGCCAATTGGTATGGTTCTTAAAACGAGAGTCATAAAATAGAATGCAATCCCATAACCAACAACAACGATGATGCTTGGTATTAACCTGGTAAATTCCGCCGATGCTTTTAGTGCGCTTGTTGCTATTACTTCGGCGATTATTGCTATCGTTAAATATAAGTATGGCATTTGTTATTTTGGTTTAAATTAAAACATGAAAAATACAGTTTTTGACCGTTTAGTCAATCTCCGCCCAGTTGATTTATTGGTTAAATAATGGTTTTCCAGATGTTTGCAATTGATGAATGACTTCGATAGAAACTGTGTCTGGGGCAATTAATTCAATCAGGTTTTTGAATGACTCTTTATTTGCCATGCTGTGGTTTGAGTCGTGAGCATTTTTTTCATTTGCCCAGTAATAAATGTCCAGCCATTCGCCATCAAGACTTTTGTAGAGCGTTTGATGGAGAAATCCGCTTAAATTTTTCAGGTCGGCCGCCATCGCATTAATCGCTGTGATCATCTCATCATCAGTGACACCTGGCTTTGATTTCCATTTTACTATTTCAAATACGGGGTTTGCTTTATTCATGTTTTCTCCTGCCCTTATAACATGGCCACAATATAATAATAAAGCGATGTTGGCAAATTGAGTGGTTTTTAAATGATTATTTACCTACCTACTAAGTGACGTACTTGTTGTGGTTTATTGGTGCTAAAAATCTAGAGAGGCAGATTGTGTATTTCACTAATACACATTGTTAGCAATTCTTAGAAAATTTTATCAAGCCGGTAAGTATTTTAGGAATTTTCTTTGATTCGGCTATCAAGGGCTCTATCACCTGGACGATAACTCGGTTATTGGTTATCAGGTTTATTTTATACCGGATAGACGTAGTTGCAGACAATTAGGGGCTGTTGTAAGAAGAAGGGCTGATGATATGATTTTATTTGTAATTCGGCATTTAAGTTTGAGTGGAATATTATTCGGATTGTCGATGACAATTCATGCCACCGAATATAATGATGGTTTTATCGCTGCAGAGGCTGGTGATTATAAAACTGCATTTGCGCAGTGGGGACCGCTGGCCAAAGAAGGGCATGCCATTGCGCAATTTAATCTGGCGCTGCTATATCACAGTGGATCAGGTATTGAACTGGATGAGAGCAAAGCCCTAAGTTGGTATATGCGTTCTGCACATAATGGATATCATAAAGCACAGGAGTATTTATCGGTCGGTTACCGTGAAGGTTGGTTTGGATTACCTAGAGATGCAAAACAAGCTGAATTTTGGCAAAAACGCTTGGATACAAATATCCACTTGAAGTGATCGATTAAAATTGCTCGTTTATTCGGTTATTTCGATATTTTTGTGTTTTTGAATAGCAAAATCGACAGATATTTGACATCGAGGTATTGTATGGTGAGTATGACTGAAAAATAGAGTTTGAATATTATAAAATAATTTTTGGAATCGAGGTTTTTACGTGCACTTGGTTTAAGCCTAATACCAAAATGGGCGGTTCTGCGGTAAAGCCCTGTAACGTGTCCATTCCTTAGCCTAAATTCAACGGTGCAGAATCGAAACGATTTTGTAACCAATCAGATTGCCTTTGATTTGTTCGAAAACAAGGGAAACTGCTGCGTTTACGGGTTGTTGATGTTTCATCTTCATTGCTGTTGAGGCCGCCATAGGAGGCATCAAAAGGTAAGCTGAGTCGTTACAAAAATAAATACAATGCTCGTGTTCAGGGAGAGGGAGAGTTACATTATGAATGCTGGGAAAAACGTCATTAATATGGTTTTGGGTCTGATTTTGTTGCAAATCTCAGGTTGCACCTCCAATGAGGTCGTGCTTTTTAATAAAACAACGGATACTAATGGAAAACCTCAATGGGTGAGCCAGGGTACCGTTACTCTTAAATCAAAACGTGGGCGGACTTTTCTGGCGGTAGGTGCAGCGTCAACGCAGGGTGCTTTCTCTGCTCAGGCGTCAGTTGCCAATCAAAGGGCAAAGTTACAAGCGGAGTTGATTTTAAAGCGGTTTTTTGACGTGGTTTCCCGGGATTACATTGCTACTGGTGCTGCAGAAATTGCCGGTTATACGGTGCAAGATGTGCCGCAAAATGTGAGTAAAACTACGGCGGTTATTTTACCCTATATGCAAATTAAGGAACATTGGCATGATGTTGAAAATAATATGATATACGCCATAACCGGAATCGATTACCGACAGGTGGTTGAACGAGTGAGTGAGGCGGTATTGATTAACGCTGGTTTTAAAGCTTACCTTAAAGCACAGGGAAATGATATATTTGACCGCATAGCGATACAACGCTAGGAGGAGGGAGCCTGTCCGGGAATAGCTGCCGTCGCGAGGAGAGACGTTTAGTCATTCCAAAGGAACGACGAACAACGCAGTCTGGCGTTTTTTTTCAGGCGCAACCCGAAGGGCCGATGCTCATTTTTCATCCCTCGGCGTTGCCGCTCGCTTATGTGGAGCAACCACACCACACTCGCCCCGCCTTGATGGATAAAAAATGAGCATCGACAGGGCTGTCAAAAGGATTGTTAACACCCCCTAGGGAATGATTGTCAAGGGATGAATCTTAAGTACGCTATTGCTATTGAATTTGGAGTCAACAATTTAAAGAAAAGCCTGTTGCTAACTATTTTATCGGCATTTTTTTCTTCCTATTGAATCGAAACCACATCTATACCCAAAGCGTTTAAAATTTCAGGTAAATTTGCACGCCCTATTTCATTTATGGCGGCGTTGAAATTCCTCGCAATAGATACGACTATTACGCGTCATTTCGCCTCGCCTAAAAGCGCCTACTTTCGGCGCCATGAATAAAATATGACGCACACTTTAACACCGAAACCTCAAACGCTTTGGGTATCTAGCTAGAATAGGGCGCGTTTATTAACGTAAACGGTGTTGTAACAAGCCCAATCATACTGATATCGAAGATTTACCGGCAATTCACCTCGGCGAATTCATGGTCTTTAATGCTCAGCTAAGTGTGGTTTCAATGTAAATCGTTTTAAGCAAAAATGTCTGTCAATTTTCAGGCTTGCAACCAAGGGTGAATTTAGGCGAAACTACCGGCCACCTTCGATGGCGAGTATCTGTATCGTGTTTTACTATATTCGCTACAACATAATAAAATATTAAAGGATTTCATTGAATGTCTTGGCTATTTTTACGCTGGCCTGTTATACACTTTTATAGTCCAGAAGCCGAAGCAGTATCATTGGTCGTAGAAGGCTATAAAGCGCCTTGGGCAATGAAAATGGATCGGTGTGGATACTGGCGTTTACGGCTTCAGGTCTCTTACAGTGATTTATACGGTCGTGCGTATCACTTTGAGGTTTGTTATAAAGAAAATACTGTTGTTAATATAGCCGATCCAATGGCGCATCAAACCGAGCGTAAGGAGCATGGTTTGGTGTCGCGTTTTAGCAATGTTGCGTATCGCTGGCAACACCGTCGATTCAAAGCACCGCCGTTTCGGGATATCGTTATTTATGAAACGCATCTCCCAGCTCTTAGCCGACACTCCAGTGCAGAGGTTCAGCATGACAGTCATCGTGGCACTTATGCTGGTGCTCGGTCGCCTGCTATTCTTGCTCATCTTAAACGTCTTAATGTGGCTGTGGAGTTTTTGCCGTTACACGCAAGCGATCAGTTTTTGGGGCAGGATTGGGGGTATTTCTCAACATCTTTTCGCGCGATGCGAGAAAGTTTTGCGTTAAAAACGAATGAAACAAACCGTGAGGTGAAGGCGGTTATTGATGCGATGCACCAGCAAGGAATTCCGGTGTTGCTTGATGTGGTGTTCAACCATGGTGGTGAATTGCTAGTCAAAGCCTGGGGTGAGGAGATTGTTTATCGTAAGCACGAGAATGGCGAATTTTGTCATGGGTCCGGCTGTGGTCCAACGATTCGTACTGAGCATCCGCTAATTCGTGAAACCATTATTGAGACGCTGGAGCACCTGATTAACGATTATCGAATCGATGGTTTTCGGTTTGATTTAGGCGCGCTTCACGACAAAGACACGATGCTGGAAATTGATCGACGCTTACCAGCACGTATTTATCTTATTGCTGAACCTTGGGCGTTGGGTGGTGCCCAGTGGGGGAAAGGTGATTTGCACGGGGTATTTCAGAATACCCGCTGGGCTGTATGGAACGATGATTTTCGGGAGTCGGGAAAAACCTTTTTAATAGGTTTTGGAGACCAGCATAACCGCAATCGGCTTATGTGCGCAATTAAAGGTAGCCATGTCGCTGATGGTGGTTGGGCAAAACGGCCTCAGCAAAGTATTAATTATCTTTCGAGTCATGATGGTAAAACTCTGGCTGACTTGGTGCAGGGCGACAAACAACGAGCTTTTCTCGGTATTATGTTGGTGCTGATGTCTCAGGGGGTTCCCATGCTGGGCGAGGGGGCGGAGTTGCTATTTTCAAAAAAAGGGCATGACAATAGCTATGATCGACCGGATTTAAATCAAATTGATTGGGGCAATGCTCGCCAGCATAATGATTTAGTAGAAGCGGTGGCGCGGTTGATCGCGTTGCGCAAAGCGCTTCCGCATTTTCGCTATACCGGTCAGTTGATGCAACGTCATGGTAGCAGCAACGCTTGGGATATTGACTGGATTTATCCTACGGGTTATCCCCACCACGATAACGTCAACGCAATCGGTTTTGTCTTAAGACCTCCGCCACGACGTTTTGCACGGCGCCACTATCGCCTTATTATTTTACTGAATGGTAGTGGTGTGGGGAGCGATTTTCATTTACCGAAAGGCAAGTGGAAAGTCTTGGTTGACGGACGTGAACTTGCTGTCAATGCGCACGGTTTGCCTGGTGTTCCTCATGCTTGTGGTTCTTACCACACACATCCTGGCACGGGAATTCTATTGGCGCCCGTCTAATAAAATAATCTGTTTAAGATGTCAGGGCTAGCGTTCTGCGTTTGGTAAGGTCTTTCCGTCTGTACTGGGTGGTGGGGTCGTGATATTGCCCTGTGTTTTTGTGTTGCGATCTGTCTTGGGGAACCGAATTTCTAGGGCTAACCCGCCCAGCCGTGATGTTGATAACAGAATTTCCGCACGGTGCAGATCAATACACCGTTGCACGATGGAAAGCCCTAAGCCACTGCCACTGCTGTTGTGGTTTTTTAGGCGATAAAAGCGTTGGAATACATGTAATCTTTCCTGGAGAGGGATGCCGGGGCCATTGTCTGTAATTCGAAATACAAGGTGCTCGGTTTGTGAAGAAATGGCAATATTAATCAACCCGTTTGGAGGGGAGTAACGAATCGCATTGTCGAGAAGGTTTCGAATCATAACCGCCAGTGCGCTTTCGATGCCAAGTACCGTAACGTCTTCTTGTTCCAATCTTATACACGTATCTTGGGTTTTAGCAAAATTGCTTTGTTCCTCAATGATGGATGCCGTAAGTCTTCTGAGTGACACCGGTGTCAAATTGATTGCCACGCTATCTTGATCAAGTCGCGCTAAGGTTAGCAGTTGTTGTACCAATCGACTCATGAGATTAATGCCTTTTTTTATTTGCAGCAATGCTTTTCTTCGGCTGCGCTGTGATGCAGCCAGTAATGCGATATCGTTATGCACTGCAATTCCCGCTAAAGGCGTGCGCAATTCATGTGCGGCATTTGCGGTGAAACAGCGTTCATTATAAAAGGCGGTATCCAGGCGTTGTAGTAGTTTGTTAATGGAGTCAATTAACGGTTTTGTTTCTTTCGGTGCGTCGGGGTTGTGTATGGATGTTAGATCGAATGGGTGCCGGGCAGCAACTTGATCAGCGAGTTTGTTCAACGGATTAAGGGCACGACCTATACCAAGCCACGTTAATCCTGCTGCAATAGTGAATGCAATGAGAATAAGCACTAGTGCACGTTTGGCAATATGGTCAGTCAGTGCCTGGCGTCCACCATGAAGCTCACCAACATGGACTGTCAAGTTGGTGGTTTGGTCAGATAATGAAAACACCCGCCACTGCTGGTTGTTTAGCTGTATTATAGAGTAGCCATTGTCCACCGTGGCAAGTGCCGCTAAGGGTGAATTGCTAGAGACCAGCACCAGTTGGTCTTGGTCAAGCCAGACTTGATAGACCAGTTTTTTTTCGTATGGGTGTACTTGCATATCGATGGTTTTCAGTGGAATGATTGCGTTGCCGCTGAAAAACATTTCTTCGTGAAGCTCATGATTGCTGAGTGTCAGCAGTACTTTGGCAATTTGTGCCAGTTCTGCATCAAGTAATTCCCCGATCTCTGTGCGGCTGTCAATATAGATGATTGTTGCTGTAATTAACCAGGTAGCAAGACCGATGCTAAATAAGATAACCAGAAGGTGATTACGCAATGATGGGTACATATCACTTATCCTAAAAGCGTCAGTTGGGCGGTATATAGTGTGCATTTTTTTACCGTGAGTGGCAAAGCACGGTGACGAGAAAAGCGAGCTATTGCAATGGTTTTCAATATCATCAATGACGAAAACCCTTTTAAGGTGCAGTGCCATCGGCATTCGCAGTCGGTGCAACTGATAGATATGTTATGATTTAACCTTCATGGTACCCATTTATTAGCGACACATTATCCGTCAATGAGTTTACGTTTTTCCCACGATATAACCAAAACCACGTTTGGTTTGAATAAAGCCGGACCCAAGTTTTTTCCGTAGGTTGTGGATATGCACAACTACGGCGTTACTTTCGATTTCATTGTCCCATGAGTATAAGCCGGTTTCCAGTTTATACCGTGATACGGGCTTACCCTTGTTTTCCATTAAGGTTTGTAGTACCGCAAACTCGCGAGGAGGGATGTCAATAATGTTGCCCGACTGTGTTACTTTTCCTGTGGCGGGATTCAAGGTAACGTGCTTATGTTCGATGAGCATACTTGCGTGACCGTTGCTACGGCGTACAAGTGCCCGTACCCGAGCGCCGAGTTCTTCTAGATCAAAGGGTTTGACGAGATAGTCATCAGCGCCGCCATCAAGGCCAGCCAGCCTGTCATGCAGATTATCCCGGGCGGTGAGAATGATCGTCGGTGTGTTGTCGTTGCGAGCCCGCAGTTTGTGTAAAATATCCATCCCGGAGAAATGCGGTAGCTGGAGGTCCAGAAGCACCAACCGATAAGTTTGCAATGCAAGTGCTTGTTCGGCCAATTGCCCGTTTTTTACCCAGTCGATTGAATAACCTTTTAGCCCCAACCATGATTTTACACCGCTGCCGAATAATGCATCATCCTCAATTAATAGTATTCGCATCAGTTAACTCTCCTTGTTATTGATTATTCTGATGGTATTGCTAACAGGTAGTCGTCCTGTTCGTTTTTATAAAACATACTCAACCCGATTAGATTTTCGGTGTTATTACATACTCGGCCATATTCTATGACAACGTTAAAATTTTTTACAATAAAATAACCCGGTTATTGACGTGTTTATATTGCTTAACCATGAAATAAACCGAGCGTACATTCTTCACCTAAACCTTAATTGCTTTGGGTATATTAAAACCTATTTTGCCTTAACGTTTCCTTAATCTTTGTTGTCCTAAAGTGCCAATCATATTGCATAGAAACAGGAGGTAAAACATTCAGTCAGTTGGGGACATTAACAATCAGCGTGATGTTGCGCAGGTAACTGGTTTTGGCCCGGGAATGAGAATTGTGGGTAATGTTGACTGCATCGCGCTGACAGGGATTTGCAATGATTATAAAACTATCGCATATGGAGATAAAATAATATGTTTCGAAAATACTGGCATAACTGCTTCAGCCGCACCGCTGGGGTTTTAACATTGATAGTTCTGAGTAGCATTGCACTAAACTTAAGTGCTGCAGTTAAAACGCCGCTTGATCCGTTAAGTCAACCGAAATTTGTTAACCCTTTGCCAAGTCCACAGGTCGTGAAACCTGATACAGTTACTCATCCTGGTTTCGAGTATTATGAACTGGCAATGACGCAATTCGAACAGCATCTCGGCATTGTTGATCCTGCTACCGGGCAACCGTTGTTGACAACGGTATGGGGGTATGATGGAAGCTATCCTGGTCCAACGATCGAGGCTCGATCCACGCTAGCGGAAAATACGGTAAGGCCAGGTTTGCCAGTGAAAGTGCTGTGGTCCAATGAGTTGTATGCTGCCGACGGGGTAACACCATTAGCACATTTGTTGCCAGTGGACACAACACTACATTGTGGTACCAATGCTGCAGGTGCGAATTCCAATTGTCGCCCGTTGGTTCGTACCGTGGTTCACTTGCATGGCGGTCATACGGATGCCGATAGCGACGGCCATCCAGAGGCATGGTTTACTGCAGGCTTTACGCAAGGAGGGCCATCTTTTAAGCCACAAATGAATGGTGTTTATACCTATCGAAATGATCAGGAAAGTGCTCCTCTTTGGTATCATGACCACGCCATGGGAATCACACGTTTAAATGTTTATGCGGGGTTGGCTGGTTTTTACTTGCTGCGGGATGATCGCGAAGACCGCCTGGTGCAGCGTGGTGTGTTACCGAGTGGCGCCTATGAAATTCCACTGTTAATACAAGATCGTTCATTTTATACCGATGGATCACTGGCTTATCCCAATGAGCCTTTTATCGATCCAGCAACAGGCCAAGTGGCTACTCTGGACCCTATTACCGGAGAGCCTGTGCCTTCTGTCGTCCCCGAGTTTTTTGGCGATACTATTTTAGTCAACGGTAAAACATGGCCAGTATTGGATGTGGAGCCTAGAAAGTACCGTTTTAGGGTGCTTAACGGATCAAATTCGCGTTTCTACAATATGAAATTTGACTGGGTCAAAGTGGGGGGCGGTAGTATCAGGCTGAAGCAACTGAAATTCCGTCAAGTGGGTAGTGATGGTGGTTTGTTGAACAGGGCGGTTAAACTTAAAACCCTCTCATTGGCACCAGCGGAACGGGCAGACATTATCGTTGATTTTTCTGATAATGATCTGGCCGGTAAAACAATCATATTATCAAATAATGCGCCAACGCCGTTTCCTTTTGGTGCACCTGTAGACCCAGCCACAACGGGAAAAATAATGGCCTTTCGTGTGACCAAGCCGTTAAATACTTTAGTGCCAGATACCCGGAAAGCGAAAAAATTGCGCCAAATACCGATTGCGTCGTTAGTTCCTACTCCGGGTGCACCAACAAGGGAGTTGGTGTTGGTAGAAAATATGGACGAGCTTGGTCGCCTGATGCCGCTGTTAGGTACATCAGCAGCTGGTGGTTTGTTGTGGAGTGACCCCACTACCGAAACGCCTCTATTGGGTAGCACCGAAATATGGAGCATTATCAATGCAACGCCCGACACACATCCGGTACACAAACATCTCGTGCAATTTCAAATTATAGACCGTCAGGCGTTTGATGCGGATGTTTATATTCCCGGTCAGCCGGAGACGCTCGCATTACTTGGTCGAAAAATCAGGCCAGAGCCTGAGGAAGCTGGCTGGAAAGACACCGCTCAAGCGCATCCTGGTGAAGTGATAAGAGTGATTGCAAATTATGATTTACTGGGTGAGTATGTTTGGCACTGTCATATCCTGGAGCATGAGGATCATGAAATGATGCGTAAATTTGAAGTTATTCAATAGTTATTGGTTGATAATAAAAAGGCACTGCCTGTTATATTATAGGCAGTGCCTTGGTTGGAAGGGATCGTTGTAAGGCGATTTGATTTGTTATCGCATTTAGGCAGCCTTAGTACTGTTTAGCCAGGATGCGAGTTGTTCTGATCCGCCAATTTTTTCGCCATTGACAAATACCTGAGGGTACTTGTCAGCGCCCGTGACTGCACGTAGGCTGCGTTCTGTTACGGTTTGGCTCGCTTGTACTTCTTCGAAGGCCAAGTCGTAATCCTGAAGCAGACTTTTGGCTTTCGCGCAGAAAGCACAGCCTTTTTTGGTGAAAATAGTTATATCGTCAGGCTTTTCTGCATTTGGATTAATATAATTGAGCATTGTGTCGGCGTCAGAGACCTCAAACGGATCGCCGGGTACGTCTGGCTCAATGAACATTTTATCGATTACGCCATCTTTAACGAGCATCGAATAACGCCAGGAGCGCTTACCAAACCCTAGATCATCTTTGTTGACCAACATGCCCATTTTTTCGGTAAATTCACCATTGCCATCTGGAATAAATAATACATTTTCGGTGTGCTGGTCTTTTTGCCACTCATTCATGACAAAGGTATCGTTAACCGACATACAAACAATGGAATCAATGCCATTTTTAAAGAAGCTGGGCGCTAGCTGATCAAAGCGAGGCACATGTGAAGAGGAGCAGGTTGGCGTAAATGCGCCGGGTAGCGAAAATACAATCACGGTTTTTTCTGCGAAGATATCGGCGCTGGTAATATTCAACCATTCGTCATTCCTCCGAGTTTTAAAGGTAACCGTTGGTACACGTTGGTTTTCTCGGTTTTTAAACATTTTAACTTCTCCTGATGTTGATTGTTACCTTAGTATTAAGGCTGTTTGTGTTTTATAAGTATTTTGCACACTTATATTTTGTGAAAAAAATTAAAGTAAATGGCGCAATGCCCTCACATGTTTTTTGTGCGTTCGCAGGCTTAGTGTCAGCATCACTGCGGTAATAGCGTCGTTTGCTATTTCTGCGTGTGTTAACAGAGTCTGGGTTGTTCTAATGACGACTTCCTGATCAACTATCAATTGTCTGATTATTTCAGCTTGTGTAGGCACGCTGGTTGTTTCTCCTATAGCGGACAGTTTTTGATGTGCTTGATCAGCGTCGGGCACGAATTTTCCTAATACCTGTAGGCGGTTTGTAATATCATCCACAATATTAGCAAGGTCAGTATTTTGTTCTTCAATAAGCTGCAATATATCAAACCAGGGGCTGACCCTATGATGGTGGTAGTTCTGCATTTTCAGATACAGTCTGTAGTTATCTGAAAGTAGCATTCTTAAGCCATTTGCAATGGTTGTTTTATCTTTATTTGAAACGTCATAGCTAGTATCCATCGTTGATATAACCCACTGAATTCGTTTTTTCTCCACTGTTAATTACACTAAATCGCTACCGATTTGTTTGTGGGGTGTGTGTGCTGCCAAAGCTTTTCATGGTAGTGATAAGCAATGGTGTTGATGCTTGGTTCTATCAAGGCGATTGCTCCTCCTATTAGCACACTGCCGGACAAGAAAAACCCGATTGAAAATGCTACGGTGAAGTGTACAATTGCAAACGATAATGTTTTGTTCATTCTATTAACCTCTGTGGCATCGTGCGGTGTAACTGTTGTTAGAATTTATAATAGTGGTAGTTGTAACGGTAATATAATTGATTGTTGCTATTAAGCAGATAGTGAATGGCTATTGTTAAAAAGTAGCGCTAAAAACATCATTAAAGACTCATTAAAAACAATGAGTTAATCTGTTTTGTTGTGCTTCGACGTCGTTGTCAACGGCGTGTTTGTGGTTGATGCTGGAAAGTATTCTTACCTGAAATATTTTTTTCACTGCTTGTGTTGAATGCGTGACACGAAGTTATTGCGTGCAGGCTGTAAGGGGCAGTCTATGCTGGTAATAAAACTTAGTGGCGTGATATCTTTGTGATATCTGTTTGCCAGACTGAGTCATTATTATCCATGGGAATTATTGTCAAAATGAAACTGACAGCCTGTATTGCTATATTCACATTCTTTACTTGTCCTTTGATGGCTGCACCGTTGTTAATTTCAAGTTCGGTACAGCAAACTGTCTTAATAGAACTGTATACTTCGGAGGGGTGTCACAGTTGCCCACCTGCCGACAAATGGCTAAGTAAGCTGAAATTTGATAAGCAGCTTTGGAAACAATACATACCGATCGCATTTCATGTGGATTATTGGAATTACCTGGGATGGCGGGACCCGTTCTCTAGGGCGGAATACTCCCAGCGGCAGCGTCTGTATGCGACGCTTGGTCATACTAAAACGGTATATACGCCGGGGCTCTTCAAAAATGGCCGGGAATGGCGGGTCTGGTTTAGAAACCGCAGCTTGAAAAAAACGCCTGTCCACGAAATTGGGGTATTGAAAGCAAGTATTAATAATGGTGAATTACGCGCGAGCTTTGAGCCAGTCCGGAATACAGCTGCAACCTTACTGCTCAATGTCGCGGTGCTTGGGTTTGATATTACCACCGAGGTTACCAATGGCGAAAACGAAGGCAAAAATTTAGAACATGACTTCGTGGTATTGTCACTGGAAAACTATAACAGCCAAGTGCAAAACGACAATTACCAATGGCATGTTACCGATACATCAATCAACTTTCAGTTGCTTCATGCAAAAGGCATTGCTGTGTGGGTTTCCCGCGAGGATGACCCTACGCCAATACAGGCCACTGGCGGGTGGCTCAAATAACGTTTAGCGCTTTTTTGTAAAAGACCCATCACAAAAAAACCTGCTCGGACGAGCTTATTTCGATTAATAAAGAACGTACATATTCCTTATTATGCAGTGCAGTTCATGGTGAGGATATACTCCTATTGGCTTGACGCTAGCGTTGATCTATAAAATAATGATAGCAAGGGGCAATAAAAGCGATTCTACTCTGATGCTGTTGCGGCATGTGAATTTTATTTACACTTTAACACTTTCAATATAAAGTTGAGTGTTCATTTATATCGGTAAATGCCGCGTTTTTTTCCGTACACTTGGAAAGTCAAAGGTAAGCTGAGCCGTTACTGTGCATTGAACAGTTGGGTTGGTGGATGTTTTTTTAATTAATTTTAGCTGTTGGAGTATTCGCCATGTCTATAGGTATAGGGTTTAAAATAGGACAAAAATGTAGTGTATTGAAACGGTTGATTTGTTTAGCTTTTATGGTTGTAATGAGCGCTGCGGTACCGGCGCAAAGTGTTTTCTCTGAGCCTGCTTTTGTGTCGCTTAAGCTGGCGAATCAGGTTCAAAAATTTCCGTTGGATACCGTTTGGGCAGGTGGCCCCAATATGCTTTATAACGCTGTTTCGCCAGATGGTAACGTGTTGTTGGTTACCAGTCCAAGTACTGCAACTGTGTATGCGTTTGATACCACCAATGGAAAACACTTGGCACTTATCAAGGTGGGGAAGGCGTCAAAAGGTATTAAAATTTCACCGGATGGCAATGAAGCTTACGTTAGCAATGAAGGCGATAACTCCATTAGTGTTATTGAATTAAGTTCATTTCAAGTTGTGGCGACGATTAAAACAGGAAAAATGCCCCATAATGTTCGCTTCAGCGCTAATGGTAAGCAGGCATATGTAACATTGCAGGGTGGGGAAGGCTTGGGCGTGATTGATACGAAATCGCGTAAGGTTGTCAGGATAATTCCTATTCCCGGGTTGCAGGGGCCTCATAATCTTGATCTTTCAAATGATGGTAAAATGGCTTATGTACGGGATGTGTCTAATCATATTGCTGTGTTGGACTTAACGTCCGGTGTGGTAAAAAAGATAATTGAAGTAGGGATGGGGCACGCCGGTATTGATGTGTTTCCTAATGGACAATATGCAGCTACTGGTGCTATTGCTGACAATGTGGTTACTATCTTAGACCTGAGTGACTTATCTGTTGTAAAAAAAATTAATGTCGGTAATGGGCCACACGGTGTGCGTGCCAGTAAAGATAACCGCTGGTTGTATGTTACCGTAACGGCGGATGATAAAGTGGTGGTGATTGATGCCCAGTCTTGGGAAATCGTTAAGGAGTATAAGGTCGGTAGTTTTCCATTTTGGATTGCGGTTAATGATAACCCATAAACGACAAAAAATTAGTATATGTACACTGAACCCTAATGCTAACGACTCTGTTTGATTTTTAGCATGTAATGTTCACGGCTATTCAGTCGAATGAGAGGGCAAGGAAAGAAAATTAAATGATGCATCTCGGTTTTAATCTCTTGTGTTGTTATGCAGTCGTCATCGTCGATCCATCTAGGCGTGTTCTTGCGATGACAAAAGCTCAAAATAGAACGGCTATTTCTGCACTTTTTTTCAATCAGAATACGCCAATACAGATTAAATCTGAGCGCCATATGTAGCCATATATAAAGTTATTTAATTTAATTTCCGTTTCTTCATTATTCTTCTTAATTGCATCTTAATCACAATAAGTTGAGTAATTCACAACGTGAATGAAATAGCTTAATGTTCATCATAAATTTCAGTCACCTAGTCTGAGGTGTTACTGCATGTCCATAACATTGACAAGCCTCGCTGGTCAACCTTATTTTAAGGTGAATATTCCACATTGTTTTTAATTTTTTTCCGTATAACATCTAAAGTACCTAATGCGTTTGGTGCTGGGCTTAAGCGCTGAACTTTTTAATAAGTAATAAGTGCTGAACTGATAGCTGAACCCCCAGCCGTGTTTAGCGCGCAGCAGATAGACGATAAAAAGCGGAAAACACCATGATAACGCTACCAGCAAATATCGCGCACTACACCTTTGAAATAGACGGCTTGAATGACGCCTTTCGTGTACTGCAATACGACGTCGACGAAAGCCTGTCGGCAACCTTCCTCGGTAAACTGCAACTGGTAAGTGAAAAGGAAGACATCGACTTTGCCCGTGTGGTGGGCAAGATCGCTCTGCTGTCCATCTACGACCACGACTTGAACCAAGTGCGTTATCTCCATGGCATCGTCAACCAGTTTGACCAGGTGGGGCAGAAAAAGCGCTTAACCCATTATTACGTCGAATTAGTGCCCCACTTAACCCTGTTGAACTATCGCCGCCATAACCGTATTTTTCAGCACTTAACTGTAGAAGCCATCATTCAACACATCATCAAACACGCCAATTTACCGCCCAACTATTGTGAAATCGCCCTCAGCGGCAGTTACCAAGCCCGGCATTATTGTGTGCAATTTGGCGAAACCGACTTAAACTTTATCCAGCGCTTAATGCAAGAAGAAGGCATGTTCTACTTTTTTGAACACAGCAAAACATCACATACCCTGCGCATTGCCGATCATTTAAGTGTTCACAAAGCCATCGTCAACCCCGAGCTTGTTTACAACCAGGCCAGTCACCTGGTGGCGGATAAAAACTACGTATATGCGTTACGCTATTCCCAAGCCATCCAACCCGGCAGTGTACGGCTAAACGACTTTAATTTTGAAAAGCCCTACCTAAAAATGCAAGTGGATGCCGAGGCCGAGACAGACCCCCACCTCAACCTTTATGATTATCCCGGCAGCTTCGACCTCCCCGAACGGGGCAAAACCCTCGCCACCGTCATGTTAGAGTCCCATCAGGCACAAAAGACCGTCATTACCGGGCGCAGCAACTGCCGGCAATTATTACCCGGGTATCTGTTCACCGTCAGCCAGCACCCGCGCCGTGATTTTAATCAAACCTATCTGGTCACCGAGGTGAAACAATCGGCTACCCAGCCCCAAGTACTGGAAGAATCTGGCGCGGCCTCAAAAACCACCTACGAAAGCTGTTTCACCTGCATCCCCAAGGGCATCGCCTATCGGGCACCACACCACCTCAGCACCAAACCCCGCCTCGAGGGCGTGCAAACCGCCATCGTGGTCGGCCCGCCGGGCGAGGAAATCTACACCGATGAACATGGCCGCGTCAAAGTGCAATTTCATTGGGACCTCGACGGCCAACAAGACGACAAGACCTCCTGTTGGATACGCGTGAGTCAAGCCTGGGCGGGAGAGGGGTGGGGGGCATTATTTATTCCCCGAGTTGGCCAGGAAGTAGTAGTGGCTTTTGTCAATGGCGACCCTGATCGGCCCCTGATCACCGGGCGAGTCTATCACGGCACCAACACACCGCCCTATAACTTACCGGCCAACAAAACCCAAAGTGGACTGAAAACCCATAGCACCCCAGGTGGTGGCGTGACAACCTTTAATGAACTGCGTTTCGAAGACAAAAAAGGCTCCGAAGAAATCTTTATCCAAGCCGAAAAAAACTTTTATCGTCTAGTGAAAAATAACGAACAAGCGGAAATAAACGCCAACCTAACCCTGAAAGTGACCGAAGCTAGCCAACAAAAAGCCAAGTCCGTCCTGATCGATGCCGCCGACATCATCGAACTGAAAGTGGGCGGCAGCAGTATAAAAATAACCCCCACTGGCATCGTGGTAGAAACCACCAAAGTGGATGTAAAAGGCAATGCCATCGTCAACATCAACGGCGGCTTGGTTAAAATCAACTAAAAACCCATGAAAAAAATCACCGCCACTACCGCCCATGCCATCGTGCAACGCTTTAAATTGCAACAAGAAAGTCAGGCATTACTCACCGAGCAGCAGACCCCCGCCGAATTTCTGCAACAAATGACAGAGAACAGGCACTATCACGACGCCGTAACCTTTCTCGCACACGGACTCCCAGCCCGCGAAGCGGTGTGGTGGTCCAGCGTTTGTGCCCGCTACCACTACGATGCCAGCACCAGTATCGACCAAGCAGCCCTGGTTGCCGCAGAAACCTGGGTGAGGCACCCCGAAGAATCCAATCGCCGTCTGGCCGAAAAACACGCCGAAGCTGGTGATTATGCCACCCCTGCCAGTTGGGCGGCAGCCGCCGCGTTTTGGAGTGGTGGCAGCATCAGTGCAGCGGCAGATCCCGTGATGGAACCACCCCCGTACCTGTACGCCCATGCCGTGGCTGGCGCCATCATCATGGCGGCGGGGTTTAAAACCCCCGCAGAGAAAGTTGTTGAACAACGCTACCAGGCCTATGTGGAACACGGCATCAACATCGCTAACGGCGGCACCGCCTAACAAGCAGGAACGGTCAAACTATAAGGATAAGGCAGGGTATAACCCCAATGGCACCATCAGTAAGCCAGCAGTGAACAATGATTAAACAGCAACCAAACCATCAATAGAATAAGCAATCGACACGAAAAAAAATCACCGGAGCGCATCACCATGGGAAAACCCGCCGCCAGAATAACCGACATGCATATCTGTCCCAAAGTCAATCCTGGGCCAGTCCCCCATGTTGGCGGTCCCATCGTCAAAGGATCGCCCAATGTGTTAATTGGTGCACTGCCTGCAGCCCGGGTGGGTGACATGGCCATCTGCGTCGGCCCACCCGACAACGTCTCTGCCGGTTCATCCGGCGTCATGATCAACGGCAAACAGGCCGCGCGCCTGGGCGATGCCACCGCCCACGGCGGCAAAATCGTGATGGGTTGTCCCACCGTGCTGATTGGCGATGGTGGTGGGGGCGGTGGTGCGGTTAAGGCGCAATCAGTGGACGAAGCCAGTATCGTGGATAGTGCGCAAACCATTGCACAAGCCGACACCCTGAAAAAAGCCGCGAAAGATGGCAAACCGTATTGTGAAATCTGCGAAAAACGAAAGCGGACGCGAGCTGGTGGATAACAATGGCTAACACAACGAAAGCAACGAAAAAAAACCAGCACGCGAGCCACCATTGCCATGCACTTTGACAAACAGCGCAACGCAATCAATGAACAGCTGTTTAGCGACCAGGCATTGCAAGCCTATGCCGTGGTCGATGGCGCCTCAGCGTCTGGTTTGGTGCAAAAGCTCAACAACTGGGGCACCGACTACGCGTGTTTGTTCAGTGGAGAATTAGCGCCCGAACTAAGAGAAACCGCGCCTTATTTACTGAAACTCGCCCCCTATGCCCATGCCACCGAGTGGTTGTTAAACAATTGGGGCGGGCATGTGGGCATATTGGCCGTTATTCCCAAAGAAATTGATTTTAAAGCCGTGCGTAAACACTTCCGTGGATTTTTAATCGTCATCAGTCCCGATAAAGAACGTTTGTATTTTCGGTATTATGACCCGCGTGTGTTACGGCTTTATTTGCCCACCTGTACCCTCGAAGAAATACAAAAGGTGTTTGGGCCAGTAAAACACTATTTGCTCGAAGGCAAAGAAAATGATGTCCAGTTGTACTGGCCAAGTTCCATCGGTGTGGAGCACAATGCGCTGGTCCCCGAGGACAATTCCAGTGACTCGCCGGATACCCGGCAGGAAGCACCAAGCCGCTTGCCGACGGTCCGCACAAACCGTCCAATGAATTCAAAAGGTGTCGCCGATGTATTGAAGCTACAGCCTGTGCAAATGACCCTAGGCATTGTGGAAGAAGCGGGCTTCGTCCATTGGTATGTCAACACATACATGCCAAAACACTTGGCATCATTTCACGAAACGCTCAGAGAGCAAGATCTTCATCAAATGGTTGCTCACGGCCGCAATGAAGCCTTGGCGTGTGGTTTTACTGATCCAAAAAGCCAGGTACATTTCGTCACGCTAATGTGGGAAATTGGGCCAAATTTCCATCATTACCCCGGCTTTCGAGAAGTTGCCCAGTTGATTCATTTGATAGAGCCTGAACGTATCGAGCGTTTTTATGCGCTCCCTGACGAGCAGTGGGCCACTGCAAAACAAGGCGTCGATGAGCGTTATTGGTTTGCTGAGTATCGGGAGATGGGGTAATATGACTAAGCTCGGCGGTGCGCCTGACGCGGCTACGCTTAAACAAGCAGAGCAAGAACTACAACAGCTTGAAACAGCCCATGCAGCGTTAGCGGCAGATGCAGGTTTAGCCGCTGCTGGTGCGTTACCGCCCCCGTGGGGAACGGCGGCTGATGTGGTCAGTCTCGGCAAGTCATTATGGCGGGGTGACTGGGGTGGCGCACTACTCGATGTTGTGGGCTTTATACCATTAGCGGGTGATGCCATAAAGGGAACCAAGATCGCCGCGAGGCTGAAAGAACTTAAGGATAAATTGAAAGTCGCACGCAGTAAGCTTGCGCGAGTGAAGCAGAGCAAGGAGAAGGGGAAACAATCGAAATCAAAAATCAAGGAAGATGTTGATAAGGCGGTTAAGGGTTGTTCTGAGCAGAAGTGTCCTGGGAATAATGCTCCAAACAAGATTAACTCTCAAAAACTAGAACTTGTAACAAGTCATCCGAATGCTCACTCAATAGTTCGACATGGTGGCGACGTTACTAATGTCCAGCTAAAGCAAAGAGCGTTAACAGGTGTTGCTCCGGATGGACATGTAAAGGTTGTTAAAGGTAAAACAATACTTCCGCCTATGTCATCAGCATTCCACTCTGATAATTTGCTTATACATGCGGATCAGGCCGTACGGAACAATGGTGCGCTGAAGACGGCGATTGCTAATAATCCTGGTAAATCTTTTATCACAGTTAAGCCTGCAGGTGTGGGTGACCTTGGTGTGGATTTGGGTCGTGGTTTTCAAAGGATTTCAGGAAGCAAGTTCAAACCAGAATTACAAG
Source organism: Gammaproteobacteria bacterium (assembly GCA_013152545.1). GTDB lineage: Bacteria > Pseudomonadota > Gammaproteobacteria > SZUA-152 > SZUA-152 > JAADGF01. Next base: position 36,757 of record JAADGF010000102.1, on the reverse strand, counting down.
GTGCTCCAAGACTTATAGAAAACCTGAGAAGTGTTCAGGCAACATATGAATTTAATCCTGCTACAAAAGCTTGGGAAACAATAACAATATTTCCATCGAGGTAATAGAATGAAAAATTATCCTTCTTTAAAAAATTTATTTATATCTATTTATTCGGTGGATGTAGGATTAGAAGAAAGTGAAGAGAAAGCGGCTTTAGATCGGGTGTTGAGTGATCATGCTCAGAGAAAAGAAATCGAGGGAGAGCTAAAACAGCTCTTTAAAGATGAAGCAATTTCTTGGGTTGAATTGTTAGAGAATGATGAATATGTTGTTTATCCAGCTGACGATGAAGATGATGCAAAGGGATATGTTATCGATAGTCTTTGGAGTAGAATTTTTCCTAATGAGCCTGCGCCATAATTAATTGATGCAAGGCAGTTGGTCCAAACAGTAAGTCTACGGTCTTTACTAATAAATTTCCAGAACATGAAATTGGTGTTCCTAAAATTATACCAACAGAAAAACTGAAAGATATTAATGGCAAATTCAATTTTGTAGTTAAAGAAGATGGACGTTTGGTCGTTGGTAGGGAATTTAAAGAACCAGGAGGTGGTCATATTGATTTATCAAATGGCAATCCAGTAGTCAGTGCTGGGCAAGTAAAAGTGGTTGGTGGTGAAATTAAGTTTATTGATAATTCGTCGGGTCACTTCCAACCGGTTGGTAAGGGCGCACAAAGTTCTGCTGAAAATGCATTTAAGCAATTAGGGTTTGATGTGCAAAATAAATTCATTCATAAGCAATGGGTGCTTGATCCTAAGTTGAAGAATGGTGGTGCTTGGAGGCCAATTAATAATGATTAAAATAATTGATGACTTTCAAAAAATGGGCAGAAAGGCCGGGGCTGAATTAGATACCAAATATAGTGTTAGTGAGGTAGAGCCAACCTTCCTTGAAATGTTAAATACGCTTAAGGATTATCCTCAGAACAAAGAGCAATTTATTAGCTGCATTCTAAATATGTTAGATGAAGGGATTGTTCCATTTGAGGCAATACAGTTTAGTATGAGAGCACTAAAATGGGAGGAAGTTAAACAAGGAATAATTGACAGGTTGGAAGAGTCTGAAGACCCAAGAGTTCATAGTGTTATGAATGAGTTGTTGGCAGTCTTTGAAGATGAATGGGAAGATGAGGATTTATATCAGTACTACTCGAAGTAAACTGAAGTGTTGGTCCAAACAAAGCTGTTTCGAACAGTAAGCATGGTACTGATAGTACCGCATATCTTAAGTCGATTGATCCGGATCTCGTTAAAGATGCGAAGATCCTTAAGCAGTCAAACAAAGATTTTGATGTTTTGACAGATGATGAGTTCATTGCATTACATGCCTACATTTCTGAATATTATCAATCCATTAATCCCCTATTGAGATCCGGGTCAATTGATGGAACACCGTGGAATTCCATGGCTAAGACGGCTGACTCTGCTTTGGAAAAACTTTCCAGTGTAGAAGGGCGAGTATATCAAGGTAGTATTTACAGGGGAATAACTCGAATGGATGATGCTACAGTAAATAGACTGTTTAATGAAGGAGAGGCTTTTTCTGATCTAGGATTTATGAGCACATCTTCTAAACAAATCGGTTCTTTTGGCGGTGATGTTGAAATGGTGATTACATCAAAATCAGGGATTAATGTGAGTGATGCTTCTGCATTTCCTTTTGAGTCAGAAGTACTGTTGCGTCCGGGATCAAAATTCCAAGTTAAGACTAAAAACAGAAATAGTAATGGCAATTGGATAATAGAGCTAATCGAAATGTAGCCCTGAGTGGGAGTTTTGAAAATGATTCAATTTAGTAAGGAACAAATAAAAGATGACCCTGAATACGCGTTCCCACCTGTCTCAGACAAGATTGTTGAGGGCTATCCAGAAAATTATACTTGGACTGCAAAATATATTAGATATCGTAAATTACATTCTCCTTTGAGCGATACGGAGATTGAAGATAAGCTTAAAGATCTTGGTCAACCTTACGGAAAAACAGCCAATAGCTTTCGTGGAGCATTGCTTGGTTTGGTGGTTGGAGATGCTCTGGGCACTACTAATGAGTTTAAACAACCAAATACTTTTCCTCCAATTGATGGTTTAGTGGGTGGAGGTCCATTTAACTTGCTCAGCGGGCAGTGGACTGACGATACAAGCATGGCATACGCCCTTGCGTCAGAGTCTAATTTATAGAAAAGGTTTCAATGCGAGTGATCAAATGAATAAATACCTGGCTTGGTGGAAGTATGGAGCTTATAGTTGTACTGGTGCTTGCTTTGATATAGGCAATACGGTAAAGGCGGCCTTAGAGAGGTATGAACTTACAGGGGATCCTGAAGCTGGTTCGAAAGATCCGATGTCAGCGGGAAATGGATCTTTAATGCGTTTAGCTCCGGTAGCACTGTTCTTTTTCGGAGATATTAAAAAAGCGATGCATTTTGCTGGAAAGAGTTCAGAAACAACTCATGGTTCAAATGAGGCAGTGTCTGCTTGCCAATATTTCGCAGCCTTGATTAATGGCGCAATAGCTGGAGTTTCCAAAGATGAGCTTGTGAAGAACTACAAGCCCTACGATGAAGTATGGAGCGACTACCCTCTTGTAAAGAGCCTGAAATATATTGTAGCAGGGGAGTATTTACAAAAATCAATAGAAAACTTATCTCCGACAGGATATGTAATAGACACATTGGAAGCTGTACTTTGGTGCTTTGCGAATTCTGAAAATTTCAAGGAAGGCGTGTTGATGGCTGCAAATTTGGGTGGTGATACGGACACTATAGCAGCAGTTTATGGGCAAATTGCTGGCGCATATTATGGCGAACCCAATATTCCAGCTGAGTGGATTCAGTCAATAAGCTATCAGCATATTTTTTACATGCAGGCCCATAAGATGTTGGCAAAAAATGGGGTTGTTTGAATTGAGAAGATCAGGTCTCCCATTTCTCATTCAGGTCATTTTTATGACCCTGTAAATAATTCTGTGTAATTGCCTCTTCCTTGCATGGACACATCGTAACTGGGGGGCATCAAAACAGTCAATTAATGCATTAATACATCAGCGTCCCTAAAGTGTGAGTTTAAGCTGAAAGGTGATAACGCTTCGGGTGTTGGTCCAAACAATACACGTGGTATGTCGGATCTTGCGCGACAACGCGCAGATTTAAGGAGAACAGACACTACCGATTTCAGCACATCTCAGAAAGGTTCTCTTGGTGAAGCTAGAACAGCAATCACCATGCAAAAGGCTGGGTTTGAAGAACTTCCTGCTACTAGGCTTCCAAGAAACAATGGTTTTGATGGTGTTTGGCTAAAACGCGATGCCAGTGGAAATGTTTCAGATATTGTAATAACTGAATCGAAGTTTTCTTCAACTGGATCGGCGAGTCTAACTCAAACTAAAACGTAACTACTCGCCCCCTACCCAATCAAGGTCACCAGCGATAGCCATCTGAATAGCAATCAGAGGGTTATATCCTTTGTTTGCCATTGTCTGTAGGTAACTTGATATTCTACAGTAAGCATGTGCGTACACCTCGACTCGGAAACAGCCCGATACCTTCTGCTTTACCTTGGCCATTCTCAAATCGCGCTCAGCCCGGTTGTTGGTAAATGAGACATGGGGATCATTGGCGAACAGCAGTACGGCTGATTCGTAAGCTCTCAACCGCTCATGGAGGTTATGTGCATCTGATTTGGCCAGCTTGCCACGCTTCCCGCTAGGCTTTGGCGGGATCGGTGGCAGCTCTTTTTCTCCTCGGGTGAGGATATTTCGGTAACGTTTCTGTAGATTAACCCATGCCGAGTCAGTCAAGCATTTTTCCGGGCTTTTAGAGACATTGACACAGCTCTCCTGCAACAGGCGCTTCATGTTGCGCGCCCAGGCATAGCCATTGGCGTCAACAATGAAAGTCAGCTCACGCAGCAGATGTGAACCACACAGCCCGTGACCGCAGTGATGATACGACAGATAGGATGACCAACCCTGCTGAGTAGTAATACTCGGCATAATAAATTTCTAATATATCCTTGAAAAACTTTAAGTGGGAACTGGCAGTAAGCTGACTTGCTTTACCTGGAATTTTGTTGAAAATGCTTTCATCGCCTTTGCCAATATTCGCCTCCAACACTTTGAATGGAGGGCTTGAATATACATCATATTGAGAGTGGCACCCCAAAGCGGCGTTTAAGATTTCGGGTAAATTGCACACCCTATTTCATTCATAGCGGCGTTGAAATTCCTTGCAATAGAACGACTATTACGTGTCATTTCGCCTCGCCTAAAAGCGCCTACTTTTGGTGCTATGAATAAAATATGACGCACACTTTACACCGAAATCTCAAACGCTTTGGGTATATACTAAATTAGTAATGCCATTTCGTACACGTTTCTTATATTCAGCACTGTAGTCGCCCTCGCGACGATTCAACGGATTAGCTTAGGTTGAAGATTCGTCTTTCCAGCTGTAAAATAAGGTCTTGTTTTACTTGGTTGAGATTGATTGCGTTGTTTTTTGTGTCTAATAAATCGTTAAGCTGTACTGATGTCAGGTTCTTAAATCCACAAGGGTTAATGCGGTAAAAAGGTTCCAGGTCCATGTTCACATTTAAGCTGAGGCCGTGGTAGGTGCAGCCGTGTTTGACGCGTAACCCCAGTGCCGCGATTTTTGCGTTGTTTACATAGACGCCAGGTGCATTGGGTTTTCTTACTGCATTGATTTGTTGCATGCTTAATATGTCAATGACAGCTTGTTCCATCTGGGTTACCAGTTGTTTTATACCGAATTTCAGGCGTTTTAAATCCAGCAAGGTGTAAACGACCAGTTGGCCTGGCCCATGGTAGGTGACTTGCCCCCCTCGATCACATTTGATCACTGGAATCGTGCCCGCTTTAAGGACGTGTTCTGGTTTGCCATTAAGTCCTAAGGTGAATACTGGATGATGTTCCAGTAGCCAAAATTCATCCTTGGTATTGGCGTCGCGTGCCTCGGTAAATGTTCGCATTTCATGCCATACGCGTTGGTAATCGCGTACACCCAGATCGCGAATGTTTACATTGCTGTTCAATGGTTGATTTTGTTGCATGAGATTGAAAGCAGATTAAGTGGCACTATAATCCTAAATGTTCAGTTGGATTGTCACGATAAACGGGAACTATAATGCCATGATAATTTTTTCATGAGCGGTTAATTCATAATAAATGGCATCCAGTTGTTCCTGGCTTTTGGCGTTAACCTTGACAGTGATGGATAAGTATTTACCATTTGCGCTGGGTCGCTGGGTCAACGCGCTTTTTGTAATTTCAGGCGCATGACGTTGGGCGATTGTCAATACAATGGCTTCGATATCATGTATGGCCAAGCCCATGGCTTTGATAGGAAAGTCGCAGGGAAATGTTAATGTGGAATCATTGTCATTTTGCATGATTTATAATGGTTGTCTTGAGATGTTTTTAGCATGATATGGCGTAGTAATGGTGCTGTTATAAAGACTGGGCACGTAACTGTTGTTTAAAACATTGAAACAGGTCAAATATCGTCGACCATACTGGTCCGGCTACGCCTTTGCTCACTGGTACACCGTTTAAACGGGTGACGGGCATAATTTCTTTCATTGAACTGGTTAACCAGATTTCCTGAGCTTGCTGCAACACTGTTTCAGTGATTGCGGTTTCCTGGTGGGCCAGGCCGTTTTTTCGTGCCAGTTCCAAAACCAGGTCACGGGTAATACCCGGTAATAAAAAAGGTCCCTTCGGTGGTGTGATGATGGTGTCATTATCAACGATGAACAAGTTGCTGGCGGCACCTTCAGTGGCTTCTCCGTCACGAATAAGAATGGTTTCCATCGCTCCTGTATCAATAGCTTGCTGGCGCAGTAATATGTTGGGCAGTAAACTGATGCTTTTTATGTGACAGTTTTTCCAGCGATAATCGTCGTGGGTGATGGCGGCGATGCCACTGAGTAATTCCGGTTTGTTGGTTGTGGCAAGAGGGTTTGCCATCGCAAATACTGTATGTTGCGGTTTTTCAGGTAGTGCATGGTTGCGTTTTGCAACGCCGCGTGTGATTTGCAGGTAAATGGCCAAATCGTCACCTATGCCATTTTTTTCAACCAGGGTCTTTAATACGTTTGACCATTCCTGGCGTGTAAGTGGGTTCGTCAAACGTATCGCATTTAGGCTATTATCGAGCCGGTCAATATGCTCATTAATACGGAACAACCGTCCGCCATACACTGGAATCACTTCGTAAACGCCATCGCCAAATATAAAGCCACGGTCGAGAACTGAAATGTATGCCTGGTTTTCAGGCAAAAATTGCCCATTTAAATAAACGATTGTCATGCTGAAAAAATGTGCCTAATGTGGAATGGGGTGCGATCAAAAATTTTTCCACCAAAGTTTGATAGAGTCTATCAGGTTTTCCCAAAAACTACCTGTGTTGACATCGCTTAATGCAACCAGATCGCGTTCTGCAACAGATTGAGTGCCTAGCATTATGCTTACTGAGCCGAAGGTTTCACCTTTGCTTGCAGGTGCGATAATCGTGGATTTGATGCTCATGTTTGCATCCAGTTTTTCATATTGTCCGCGGGGAATCGTTATGTATAGGTCTTCAGTGATTCCAAGGGAAAGGTTATCTGTGTTGCCTTTCCAGATAACGGACTGAGTAAGTTCGTCATTTGCGGAATATAGTTTATGGGTCTCAAAAAAACGAAAACCAAAGGTTAACAATTTCTGACTCTCCGCTATTCTTGTGGCTTTACTTTTGGTACCCAATACAACGGAGATGAGTCGCATGCTGCCACGTTTTGCAGACGCTACCAAGCAATAACCAGCGGAATTAGTGTGACCGGTTTTTATGCCGTCGACGCTCTCATCTTTCCATAATAATCGATTACGGTTAAATTGTTTGATGCTGTTGTAAGTGAATTCTTTAATGGAATAGTTTTTGTAATGATTAGGGTGGTCGCGAATTAAGGCAATGCCCAACATAGCCATGTCTCTTGGTGTGGAATAATGATCCTCATGTGGCAGCCCGGTGACGTTGACAAAGTGTGTGTCAGCCAAGCCTAATTTTTTGGCTGTTTGGTTCATTGTGTTTACAAAGGCATCTTCGCTGCCGGCAATGTGTTCTGCCAGGGCTACCGTTGCATCATTGCCAGACTGTACAATCATGCCCAGCAGTAGTTTTTCTACAAGAACTTCTTTCCCCACCTCTATAAACATACGGGAGCCAGGCATGCGCCAGGCTTTTTTGCTGATCTTAACTTTGTCGCTAGTGCTGATATCGCCATTCCGGATAGCATCGGCGACAACATAAGATGACATCATTTTTGTCAGGCTGGCGGGCTCCATGCGCTCATTGGGATTATTTTTAGCAATCACATAGCCACTGTGTACGTCCAGTAAAATATAGCCCGTGGCATTGATGCTGGGTGAGTTAGGGATGCGCTGCAAAGTGCCATGCACAGTTAAACTTGTGATGAAAAGCAATATTCCGGCGAATTTAATACTAACATTTTGCATAAATATCTTACTTTACTGTTAACGGTTATTGTGGGTGGTGTTGTATTTGTTCAATTGAAAATAGGCTCATGGGTCCCTAGATGGCAATCTGTTTTCACCGAATGTACGTTATTGGGGTGTTTCTTTGACGATGTACGATTCTGTGTAACCTTGTTCCATAAGGTGCGATTCCACCGGTTCTATTTGGTCTTCCGTGTGAAATGGGCCAATACGAACGTGGTAGAGTGTATTTTGGTTTTGAATTGAATTGGTAATAATCACCGGTTTAACGGGTAGCGTCATTAGTGTTGTCGCAAACTGTTCCGCGCGTTTTCGTTGTGAAAATACGCCCACTTGCAGAAAGTATTGTGCTTGATTGCCGCTAGTGTTTGGTTGCTGAATGGTCGCAATATGCTGGGGCTGATTATGTACAGTCGTTGTACTGATGGCTTTAATGGTGACATTTGCAGTGCCATTTTGTGTAATCCCCAATTTTTTTGCGGCGACATACGATAAGTCGATAATGCGTCCGTCCACGAAGGGGCCTCGATCGTTGACACGCACAATAATTTCTTTGCCAGTGTCAACATTGGTGACTGTCACGTAGACGGGAAGGGGTAAGGTCTTGTGAGCGGCCGTCATTTTATACATATCATATACTTCACCGCTCGATGTGAGGCGGCCGTGGAATTTTGTACCGTACCATGAAGCAATACCATGTTGCGTAAAATCGTTGGCATTTTGTTTTACGAAATAGCGCTCGCCAAAGACAACGTAACTTTCAGGGTTGCCTCGTTTGCTTCGGGGTTCCGTGCGTGGCGTGGGGTTAGGAACGTTCATCCAGTCAATTTCTTTGTGTGGCGGTCCATCTGTTTTGCCGCCAAACATTGAACATCCTTGAATAATGAGTCCCGTCATCGAATAAACGGTGAGTTTGCGAATACGCGTTGCAGTAGTGCTTCGGGAGTCGGTTTGCATCATAAAATTAATTCGAGGCTGCTTTTTTGCTGGCCGCTTGTGCGCGGCGTTTGATAATCGCTTCGCTTAGCTGATAAACGGCCATGGCATAGAGTTGGCTATGGTTGTAACGCGTAATGACATAAAAGTTATTAAATGCAACCCAATGTTCTTTGCCGCTTTTAGTTTCCAGTTCTATTAAGGCGGTTTTCTGTTCGGGTGTATATTGTCCGTTTATCGTAACGCCTTTTTCCATGAGTTTTTTTAAGGAAATGTGGGGTTTTATGCCTTTTTTTACCACGGCCTTATACTGGTTGCCTTTGATTGTGGCAAGGCTGACGATTGGTTCATCTTTATACCATTTATGGCGTTTGAAATAGTTGGCGACGCTGCCAATGGTGTCTACCGTGCTGTCCAACAGGTCGCGTTTACCATCACCGTCAAAATCCTGGGCATAGGCTCGGTAGCTGCTGGCGATAAATTGAGGTTTTCCCATTGCTCCAGCATAAGAGCCTTTAATGCTCATGGGGTCTACCTTTTCTTCGCGAGCCAATAACAAAAATTCTTCTAATTCGCGCTTAAAAAATTTACTGCGTTTGGGGTAATCAAAGCCCAGAGTGGTTAAGGCGTTCATTACCGAATATCTGCCTTTATGGCGGCCGTATTTCGATTCCACGCCAATGATTGCGACAACAATGTGGGGTGGTACGTCATATTTTTCATAAGCGCGCTGCAATTCAGTGGCATATTTGTTCCAGAATTCAACGCCTTCGTTAATGCGGGATTCTGTCAGAAAAATAGGACGGTACTGGTGCCAGGGTTTGCTTTCTGCTGGCCGTGTTATTGCTTTAATAATTGACGCGTTAGTTTTTACTTTTGAAAAAACCTGTATTAGTTTTGTTCGATCAAATTGGTGTTTTTCCACCATTTGATCAATGAACCTGCCAACGTCTTTTCGTTTGCTAACATCGGCAATTGCAGCGAGCGGGAAAAGTAGTGCTAAGCTCAAACCACTTAACAGCAAAAAATGTTTGCCAGGCCGGGGTTTCCCGGGCTTTAGCGATTGTTTTTGTTGCAAATACAGATTCAATTGAGGTATTTTTTTTAACGCATAATCAGACATAATTTAGTTACCTGGGTAGCAGTTTTCTGTGAGTGTGAATGGACATAAGGATACCAAAACCGCTCATTAGGGTGACTACTGATGTGCCACCATAGCTCATCAGGGGTAGCGGTAAACCGACAACGGGTAATAAGCCCGTCACCATGCCCATATTAACAAATACATAAATAAAAAAAGTCATTGTTAAACTGCCGGCTAGCAGTCGGGTAAACGTATCTTGAGCTTGCATGGCGATCAGTAAGCCGCGTATTAGTATAAATAAATAAATCGCCAGCAACACTAATATCCCGATAAAACCGAATTCTTCAGCATATGCCGCAAATATAAAGTCAGTGGAGCGTTCGGGTAAAAAATTCAATTGTGATTGTGTTCCATTTTGCCAACCTTTACCATAAAGGCCGCCAGAGCCTATTGCGATCTTGGATTGTATAATATGGTATCCGGTTCCCAGAGGGTCTTGTTCGGGATTCAGAAAGGTTAATACACGCTGTCGCTGGTAATCGTGCATTAAATACCAGGCCAGCGGTGCACTAGCGGCAAAAATGGCTGTCATCAGGCCTAATAATCGCCATTGCAGGCCTGCAAAAAACAGCGCGAAAAACCCAGCGCCTGCGACTAATAATGAGGTGCCCAAATCCGGTTGTTTAACGATTAAAATAAAAGGAATCGCGATCACCATGATGGTCATTAAGAGTCGTTTTCGATCGGGTGGTAGGGGGTATTCTGATAAATACCATGCAACCATTAATGGTACTGCCAGTTTCATGACTTCGGATGGTTGAAACTGGAACAGGCCTAAATCCAACCAACGTTGTGCGCCTTTCCCAACTTGTCCGACCACCAAGACGGCGATTAACAATATGACGCCAATGGCGTATAGCCAGGGCGTCCAGCGTTTTAGGGTGTTGGACTTGATTTGTGCAAGGACAAGCATGATGGTGAATGCGATGACTAATCGGATTGTCTGTCGCCATATTACCGTCATGTCCTGACCGCTGGCGCTATAAAGGATAAATAGACTGATCATTGCCAGAGCCAGCAGACCGACTAATAATGGCAAATCGATATGCAATGATTCCGCCAGACTTTGGCGGCGCTCACCAAATTCATTTACATTGATGTCAAGTAGGCTCATGAGGCTGATTGTTTCACTGCTGTTGCTTCTTCTTTTTCCAGTTTAGGTAACAAATAATAGTCCATTATTTTTTTTGCAATAGGCGCTGCGGTAGAGCCACCGTGACCACCGTGTTCGACAATAATAGAAATAGCGATTTGCGGCTCTTCTACGGGTGCAAATGCTATAAAAAGTGCATGATCACGTAATGTTTTTGCGATTTTATCCTCATCGTATTCTTCATTCTGTTTGACACTAAAGACTTGTGCGGTGCCTGTTTTTCCCGCGATTTTATATTTGGACTTTTTGCCAATTCGATAAGCGGTGCCACGCCAGTGGTGAGTGACATCCTTCATTGCATCGATCATTTTTAGCCAATATTCCGGGTCGGAGAGCGTAACGGGTGTTTGAAATATGGGGGCCAGTTCCGTTATTTCGGCAGTATTGGTATTTTCCAGTTTTGTGACGACGCGGGGTAACATACGTTGTCCTGATTTCGATAAGGTGGCAGTGGCTGAGGCTAATTGTAGTGGTGTTGTCAAGACATACCCCTGTCCAATGCCAGCGATAAGGGTTTCACCTAAATACCAGGGTTGTTTACGCTGTTTTTGTTTCCAGCGCGGTGTTGGCATGAGACCGCCCAGTTCCCCGGTGATGTCAATGCCAGTGGGGCTGTTGAACCCGAATGGTGCCATAAATTTTGCCATTCGATCAATCCCCAATGTTAACGCCAGGTCATAAAAGTAGACATCACAGGACTGTACGATGGCGTCATGAAGGTCCATTTTACCATGCCCTGTTTTTTTCCAGTCACGGTAACGGTGTTTATGCCCTGGTAAGCTGAACCAGCCTCGGCAAAATGTTTTAATCTCATTGGTGGCGACGCCAAATTCCAGTCCGGCCAGACCCCAGAAGGGTTTTATGGTCGATCCGGGTGGATATTGCCCACGCAATGTGCGGTTAAATAATGGATTTTGCGGGTGATCCCGATAGGCTTTATAGGTGGCATGATCGATTCCGGCAACAAACAAATTGGGGTCAAACGCGGGTGTGCTGACAAATACCAGCACATTGCCTGTGTTGGGGTCGATGGCAACGATTGAGCCGCTTTCTTCGCCCATGGCTTCTTGTGCGATTTTTTGCATCTCAATATCGAGAGAGAGATGCAAGTTAATACCGGATTCAGCAGGTACCTGCTCAAACGTGCGCAATGATCGTCCTTGAGCGTTGGTTTCGACTTGTTGCACGCCTACATGGCCGTGCAAAATATCTTCATAATACTTTTCAATGCCGGTTTTGCCGATGTAGTTGGTGCCTTCATAGTTAGATTTATTGATGCGTTGCGTTTCTTTGTCATTAATTCTACCCACATAGCCGATTGTGTGAGAGGTCAATTCGCCATGGGGATAGTGTCGAATAAGGCGCGCCGCAATATCAACGCCCGGGAAACGGTAGCGGTTTACGGCAATCCGAGCGACCTCCTCGTCGCTGAGCCGGGTGCGGAGTGGAATGGATTTAAAACGATTGTATTGCCCCATTTGTTCTTTGAAACGCTTTATGTCCGCCACAGTAATTTCAATAATTTCGCCCAAAGCGGCAATGGTGTTATCAATGTTTTCGATGCGTTCCGGTATTAATTCCAGGTTGAATGTGGGGAGGTTTTGTGCCAAAAGAACATCATTTCGATCATAAATAAGCCCGCGTGTAGGGGGAATGGCACTAATGAAAAAACGGTTTTCTTCAGAAAGTGTGGTGTAAAGTTCGTGGTCAATAATTTGCAGATAAACGAGCCGCACGATGATTAACAGAATAAGCAGCAGTGATATGGCCAGGGTAACGATAACGCGTATATTAAACATGCGCGTTTCACGAAAATGATCTCTTAGGGGAATACCTGACTGCATTTGTTCGTTAGCTCAATGGTGACGTGATTTTCTTAAATTACAATTAAGTGGTTATTTTGCAATAAAATGTGTCCGGCCCTTTTGCGTGCTAAAAAGCGAATTTACGTTTATGTGCTGTTAACGCACCCGGTAAAATCGTCTGACACCCCGCAACACCGTAAATACGAAGGGCCACAATAACATGCTGGTGATAGATGCAAGCCAGTATGCCCAGGTTTGAGATGACTGCCCGGTAAAGCCTTTGGCCCATAACATAATAATTTGATACAGCGCTACCAGAATTAATATACTGAGCGCTTGTTGCCATTGCGGAAAAAGCCGAATCCGTAAATGCAGTTTTAGTACTAAAAAAGCGATAATTGCAAACCCGATGGCGTTTTGCCCTAATAATGAACCTGTGGCCACGTCCAGTACTAGCCCGGTCAGCCAAGCGACAATGACGCCAACGCGGTTTGGCAATGCCAGGCACCAGTAAATGACCACCATAATAAGCCATTGCGGACGGCTGGCTTCGGCCCATTCCGGTATGGGTATCATCATGAGCGCCAGTGCGATGACAAATGTCAGTAAAATAATAAAACCGCCTTGTTGCTTTACCAATGCCACTTATTGCATTTCCTTTTTAAGACTCTATCCAATATATTAACGAGGCGGGTATTGCAGCGCATTTGACCGATTGAGTGTCACTGATACAGGGTGGAGAGGGTGTTATCGTCTGACCTAAAGGGTTCTCGGAATTGTCCACATGGGCTCTGTGCGCCGTACCTTTTGGGCAGTGCATCGTGCTAATTCTAAGGCGCATTAGTAACATTGTTTTTCAAATCAGGTTTGTTTGCTGCGTTTCTGTCCTCGTCCTCCGTCGTCGCGATTTTTTCGGCAGGCCAAACCAGCAAAACCTCCTGGCTTCGTTCCAGTAGGGCGATAGGTTCTGCGGTTACGGTGGCATAGGGCTGTGTGGGATCAAAATTTATACCGATAATGCGTGCTACAGGATAGTCGGGAGGAAAGCGGCCGCCTAAACTGGAGCTGGTGAGCAGGTCACCGACGGTAATATCCGCGCTATTGGGTAAATAAGGTATATCAAGCTGGTCGGGTGCGCCAGTACCGACGACAATGGCGCGTAATCCATTACGGTTTACAAGGACCGGAATGGCATGGTTTGAATCGGTAAGAAGCATCGCGGTACTGGAAAATGGCCCAACATGCACGATTTGTCCCATAATGCCTTCGGCATCCAATACGGGTTGGCCCATATAAATGTTGTCATTGGCTCCTTTGTTGATGACAATTTGACGCGAAAAAGGGTCCAAGTCCACTGCTAGTAGCTCGGCAATGAGTACGTTTTCACCCACTTTTTTAGACGATTGCATCAGTTCCCTTAAGCGAATGTTCTCAACTTTTAACGAGGCCAGTTTTTGTAATTGCGCCTTGAACAACAAGTGCTGCATACGTAAACGTTCGTTTTCCTCGCGCAGTGTTTCCCGTGAGCTGAGGCTATCCCCCATCCATTCTGTGGCTGCAATCGGTAAGTTAACCAGATATTGTATGGGGTAGACCACCACCGAAATAATTGATCGGATGGTTTCAATATGATGCTGACGGTGATCGGCTACCATTAACGCAATGGATAAAATACCCATAAGTGTCAGGCGTGTTGCGATGGATGGGCCTTGTATAAAAAGCGGTTTAATTTCAAAACTCCGTATGAATCAGTCTGGGGCAAAAACCATCTTCCGAGTAAGAAGTCTGTGGAGAGAATCAACAATCCACCGTGGAAAAACCACATTGACTCATTTTTTCGCTCATTTTCGTGAAATATAAATCACTATTTGCCTCAAATGATCGAAATATTGGATTCAATTAGCGTTCTTTCGCGACAACCATTCCCCCTCTCGGGCAGCCTTCCTAACGGTATAGTCACTATTATGATTGTATAATGTAAAATCAACAATTTTTGAAGCATTATTACTGTAATGTTTCGTTACAGGTAACGCTGATTAAAGACTTATTGGGGTTTTCTGAACTCACCGTAGGGGTGATATGCTGCCGTCCAAAAATCCCAAAAAATCTTTTACCTTCAGCGTTCTCGTCGCTTTCGCGACGATTCAACGGATTCATTTAGGTTGAAAGTGTATGCAAGATTGGTGCGCGCCTGCACCCAAATTGACCATCCATTAAGCCTCTCATATTACGATGCTGAAAGCGGCTATCCTGCTCGGTGGAATATGCAGGTGCAAGGCCGCAATGGTTCGCGATTTTTGTATAAAAAAACAGCTAAAAACGGTCTGTATGGGGTTTTGGCGGAGGTGTCTTACATTTTGGATAACTATTCAGCTCAGCCTAAATTTTTAAAATGTATAGTAACTGCTCAGGTGCCTTTGATTTGTTTGATAGCCAGTTTGATGCTGTCATCGAGAAAATCAACGGTAAGCTGAGGCCGTTAGCATTTTGGCAAATCGCTATTCTGTGGTGAATACCTCTGTGCCTGATTCGTCAATCATTTCCAATGCACGACCACCGCCACGCGCGACGCACGTGAGTGGGTCTTCGGCGACAATAACGGGTAAACCGGTTTCTTCCATTAGCAAGCGGTCGAAATCACGTAATAATGCACCGCCGCCAGTGAGCACCATGCCGCGTTCGGCAATATCGGCACCGAGTTCAGGCGGTGTTTTTTCCAAGGCTGTTTTCACGGCCCCCACAATGCCTGCAAGTGGTTCTTGCAGTGCTTCTAATATTTCATTGCTGTTCAATGTGAAGCTGCGCGGAATACCTTCGGCCAGGTTTCGGCCCCGCACTTCAATTTCGCGAACCTCGTCACCGGGATAGGCGCTACCGATTTCGTGTTTAATGCGTTCTGCGGTGGATTCGCCAATCAACGTACCATAATTTCTGCGTACATAATTGCTGATTGCTTCATCAAACCGGTCTCCACCAATGCGAACTGAAGCTGAATAAACGATACCTGCCAGGGATATCACCGCAACTTCGGTGGTGCCGCCCCCAATATCCAAAATCATCGATCCGTGTGCCTCGTGTACTGGCATACCTGCGCCAATAGCGGCGGCCATTGGCTCCTCAATAAGGTACACTTCACGGGCGCCTGCACCTGCTGCTGATTCTTTAATCGCCCGGCGTTCAACCTGGGTGGAGCCACAGGGCACACATACTAACACTCTGGGGCTGGGATGTAGAAATTTGAATTTATCTTTGTGCACTTTGTGAATGAAATGCTGTAGCATTTTTTCTGTCACGGTAAAATCAGCGATAACGCCATCTTTTAATGGACGAATCGCTTGAATGTTGCCGGGGGTTCGGCCCAACATACTTTTGGCCTCAATACCAACGGCAGCAATGTTTTTTGGGTTACCCGTCCCTCGTTCCAGGCGAATGGCAACCACTGAAGGTTCATCCAGGAGAATGCCCTGGCCCTTGACGTAAATAAGTGTATTGGCTGTCCCTAAATCGATGGACAGATCGTTTGAAAATGCGCCACGTAATTTTGAAAAGTATCCCAAGATTATTGAACTCTTTCGTGAATGTTAAGAATGCGCTAATTTATCAGTGCTTAAGCTTTTGAGCAAGGCAACAATTGTGTTAACGTCTCAAATTTTGAGCATATTGGCCTAAAATCAACTGTAAAACAAATTCGCTGGCTGAAAGATGGCTAGCAATTACTGGACCGACCATCATGACATTAAAAAAACAAGATGTAGAAAATATAGCTCACCTGGCAAGACTCGCAATTAACCAAGCCGATATTCCCAGTTATGTGCAGAATTTATCGGATATTCTCGCGCTGGTTGAGCAGATGGGTGCAATAGACACCGAAGGTGTTACGCCTATGGCACACCCATTGGATGCTGTACAACGTTTGCGCCCTGATATTGTGAGTGAAAGCAATCAGCGCGACTATTTTCAGCAAATTGCTCCACAAACGGAAGCGGGGCTTTACCTGGTGCCTAAAGTGATTGAATAAACTGGTTTAATTAGCCTTGGTTCTCAATAGTGATCGCTATTCTCGGATAGCCCCTGGTCGAACGATTGAATACCCTTGGCGGCGAATTATCCGGGTTGCTGAGATATTCAAGCCCACAATACCATTGATTACAGATAAATGGAGCAATAATGCATAATAAAACACTGGTCGAACTTGCCAAAGGACTGGAATCGGGTGAATTTAGCAGCGAAGAAGTAACTCAACATTACCTTGATCGCATTGAACGCTCAGCTGATTCGTTGAATTGTTACATCACCGTGACCCCTGAATTGGCCATACAGCAAGCGCAGGCGGCGGATCAACGACGGGCCAATGGTGAAGCTGGTAGACTGACAGGGGTGCCCATTGCGCATAAGGATATATTTTGTACAAAAAATATAAAAACCAGTTGTGGCTCTAAAATGCTCGACAATTTTGTTTCTCCCTACGATGCCAGTGTTGTGGTGAACTGCAAGCAGTCGCAATTAGTGACCCTTGGTAAGACCAACATGGACGAATTCGCCATGGGCTCATCCAATGAAACCAGTTATTACGGCTCGGTTAAAAACCCCTGGAATGTTGAAAGGGTACCGGGCGGTTCATCCGGGGGGTCCGCTGCGGCCGTTGCGGCACGGTTGGCGCCTGCCGCAACGGGTACTGATACCGGTGGCTCGATTCGGCAACCCGCCGCATTGTGTGGCATAACCGGATTAAAGCCCACTTATGGTCGGGTGTCACGTTATGGCATGATTGCGTTTGCTTCCAGTCTGGACCAGGCCGGACCCATGACACGCACAGCCGAAGACGCTGCATTGTTATTGAATGTGATGTCCGGTTTTGACGAAAAAGATTCAACCTCGGTAGACAGCCCGGTTCCTGATTATACGGCAAGCCTTCATCATTCGATTAAGGGCTTGAAAATTGGATTACCGAAGGAGTATTTTGATGGCGGGCTGAATCAAGGGGTGGCCAGTGTGATTGATGATGCCATAAAGCATTATCAGTCGATGGGGGCAGAGTTAGTTGAGATAAGTTTGCCGAACACCAAAACCGCAGTGTCTACTTATTATGTCGTTGCACCAGCGGAGTGCTCTTCAAATTTGTCGCGTTTTGATGGTGTGCGCTTTGGTCACCGTTGTGAATCGCCCAAAGATCTGGAAGATTTTTACAAACGTAGTCGCGGCGAAGGTTTTGGTCCTGAGGTGAAACGCCGCATTCTAATTGGCGCTTATGTGCTTTCAGCCGGCTATTATGATGCGTATTATCTGAAATCTCAAAAATTGCGACGCTTGATCAGTGATGATTTTAAGCAGGCATTCCAGGACGTGGATGTTATTATGGGGCCTACCTCACCGACCACTGCTTTTAAGTTCGGTGAGCGCATGGAGGATCCAGTCAGCATGTATTTATCAGATGCTTACACCATCGCAACGAACCTGGCTGGTTTGCCGGGCATTTCCATTCCTGCTGGATTTGTGGATGGCTTGCCGGTAGGTTTGCAGATTATTGGTAATTATTTTAAAGAGGCGCAGTTGCTCAATGTGTCTCATCAATATCAACGGGAAACCGACTGGCACCGCAAAGCCCCAGTGATGGATATACTTTAGGCGTGTGGACGTGAAACATCGGACGTGTACTTAGGCAAGCCTGTCCGAGAATAGAAAGCCGACGGCGAAAACACCATTTTGGCCCATTTTACGATCACTACGTTAATTAGGTTTAATATTCGCCTCAAATGCCAAAAGTAGGTGTCAGAGCAATCGAAAAAATGGACTCAACATGGCGTCCCCTCGCGACGGCGGCTATTATTCTCGGACAGACTCCTAGCAGAATGCATCAATTGTAACGGGAACTATTATGAAATGGGAAGTGGTTATCGGTTTGGAAATTCATGCTCAACTTGCAACCAAGAGCAAAATTTTTTCCGGGGCATCGACAGCCTATGGTGCTGAGGCCAATACACAAGCCTGTGCGGTAGACCTGGGTTTACCGGGTGTGTTGCCAGTGCTTAATGCGGAGGCGGTGCGCATGGCAGCAAAGTTTGGTCTGGCGATTGGGGCTAATGTCGCTAGACGGTCGATTTTTGCGCGGAAAAATTATTTTTATCCTGATTTGCCGAAAGGCTACCAGATTAGCCAATACGAATTGCCCATTGTGGAAAAAGGTCAAATTGAAATAGGCTTGGAAGACGGCGTAACTAAATTGATTGGCATTACCCGGGCACACTTGGAAGAGGATGCGGGTAAATCTCTGCATGAGGATTTTCACGGCTTAACCGGTATTGATTTGAACCGTGCTGGCACCCCGTTGTTGGAAATCGTATCCGAGCCGGATATGCGTTCCGCGCAGGAAGCAGTTGCTTACATGAAGAAAATTCATTCCCTGGTGCGGTATCTGGACATTTGCGATGGCAATATGCAAGAGGGTTCATTTCGGTGTGATGCCAATGTGTCGATTCGGCCCCAAGGGCAGCAGCGGCTTGGCACTCGTGCTGAGCTGAAAAACATCAACTCATTTCGTTTTGTGGAGCGGGCGATTAATGTGGAAATAGAGCGCCAAATCGATGTCATCGAAGCGGGGGGGGAAGTCCGGCAGGAAACACGCCTGTACGATGCCAATAAAAATGAAACCCGTACCATGCGAGCCAAAGAGGAAGCCAACGATTACCGTTATTTTCCCGATCCGGATTTATTGCCCGTGGTGCTGGATGAAAAATACCTCGACGAGGTCCGGGCTACTTTACCCGAATTACCTGACCAAAAACAACATCGTTTTGAAGATGAGTTTAACTTAAGTGCTTACGATGCCAGCGTGTTAACTGCCAGCCTTGAAACAGCTGATTATTTTGAACAGGTGGTTAAGTTAACCAATGAGCCCAAGTTGTCGGCTAACTGGATTATGGGGGATTTGTTAGGGGCATTAAATAAAAATGATCTTGGCATTGAACAAAGCCCGGTGTCGGCAGACAGGTTGGGGGGGATGATCAAGCGCATTGCTGATAAAACCATCTCAGGGAAAATTGCCAAAGCAGTGTTCGATGCCATGTGGCAGGGGGATGCCACTGCCGATGCTATTATTGCAAGCAAAGGTCTTCAGCAAATCACTGACAGCGGCGCCATCGAAAAAATGATTGACGACATCATTGCCAACAATCCTCAGCAGGTGGCGCAGTACAAATCGGGTAAAGATAAAGTATTCGGTTTTTTTGTTGGGCAGGTCATGAAGCAATCTAAGGGCAAGGCGAATCCACAGCAAGTGAATGAGTTATTAAAGCATAAATTAAAATGATGATGCCGTTTTTGAATTTAGGTGAAGGGTAGTTGGAAATCGTTGGTGGATCAACGGGCGACCTCGATCTCGCCAATTGCAGATTTTCAAGGTGAACTCCGCTTTCAGTTTCCGTAGGCAGGGTCATTTATTCGGTGCCTTTGTCACATTATATTTATAACGCTCTTGGCAGGACGTGTCGTCAATTAAGTCAGCGAATTGAAGTGCCAAGCATGGATGTCCCTGGAAAGTTTCTAGCTGTCTTGCCGCATCGAGTTTGTCTCATAATCTCGCTTTTCTTTCCGGTTGGATTTAGACGGGATGATCACTTCGGTGTCGGAATCAACCAGCGTCTATTAATACGTGCGTTTTCTGCGTTATAAGCCCAACCCTTTCACGGTGAGTTACGTGCATTTTCGTCGCAAATCCCATGATCTTGTCTGCATATCCGGTTTTTATGAAAAATTAATACTATGTGTTTTTCATTATAATCAGGCCAGCCTGATGATAACGCTGGGTGTTATTTCGTGCACGACGTACCTCTAATGAATTATGGTGAATCATGAATTTTAGAAGCTTGAGTGCATGATGTGCACCCAGCAGGGCAGGTCTATGCTAGTGTGTCTTTAAGTAGCGCTGTAGGGTCTGTTGCCGTTCCATTTTCATCATTTAATTTATTCGTAATATTGTTGTAAGCGAATAGTGTAAGTTAATTTTTTATCGCTAAAAACTCTACGGTCTCTATTGTCAATTTCCAATCTGTTATTCAACTTGTTTCAACTGTGCATAAGGATGTAGCACTACGGCTTCTCGTATTACGCAGGTCATGAGTGAGACATCTTTAGTGGAGAATAGCGTTATCGTTATGTGGCGTAAATGCACGAAATAGAACACTTATTCGGTGCTTTTAGTCAATCAAAATAGGCGCAAAAAAACAGCTACCTTTTTTGAAAAGCTACTCTTGATAGGCAAGTACGGGGCGAGTCGAGCGCAGGGTCGGGATGTTAAACAGGGGCATTGTTATGTGCCCATTCCTAAACTTTTATTCGCGAGTACAATAGGAGGTAGTATGAATAGGATGACTCATTGTTGGCTAGGTTACTGTTTGTTGTTTCTTTGTTTTAGTGGGGCGGCAGTTCACGCTTCAGTAACCCGTATTAATATTCCCATTGAAGAGCTTACACGCAATGTAGATGGTTCAGGTCCCAGTGCAGGTGAACCCCTAAAGCAATACTTAATTCAATTATTACAGAATGAAATTAATGAGGCCGGACTGCAATATGGTGCGGGTCAGATTATTGATACGTTTTCAACGCCACGCACGGAATATGATGTTGCGTGCAGTATTGATAAAATTATTCTAAAGCCTGCAACCGTTATAGTGGAGCTTACCAGCGGTACTAATTTTGATTTGCAGCTTGATGGACTGCG
This sequence comes from Gammaproteobacteria bacterium, assembly GCA_013152545.1. Classification (GTDB taxonomy): domain Bacteria; phylum Pseudomonadota; class Gammaproteobacteria; order SZUA-152; family SZUA-152; genus JAADGF01. The sequence continues at coordinate 15,449 of JAADGF010000102.1, read as the reverse complement.
TGAGGTTACACTAACAGCGACATTGAATGGGCGGCTGAGTACCTTAATACCTACTACTGTAAAATATGGTATTCGGTTTTTTGGCTGTAAACGGCTTGGTGAGGATAATGGCGACATTCGTGTCCGCACGTCGTTTAGTGCCAATGTTTCTTTTGCGGTCACGTTGCAACCTGAATTTGACTCTGTTAATAACGCCATTGTAATTGATAAGCATGGCGAGTTAAGTGGTACTGCTAGCTTTTTTAAAACGGATATTGACCCTGATTTTGGCGATACTCGCATTACTGATGTGATTATTGAAGCATTTGAACGTCAGCTTAAGGATAGTCTTGCGGTGAATGGGCGACAGGCATTTAACCGCTTTCTGAAAAACACCAATAATAAATTAAATGGCTTGGATGAGAGGGGTATCCCTGACCAAAGTATAACGCCCTTTAATGGCGAAACGGTTTATGTGTTACCGGATGACGTGGCGCAGGTCGAGTTTGCGATACAGTTGATCAGGGAGTTTGATTTACCAGACGTGCTATTTGATACGCTTAATCATAACGCGGCTGAATTTCTTTTCAATATGTTAACGGCTGATAAACAGAGCCGAGAGGCTTACTTGGCGGAACTGGGTGCCGGTGTTGTGTGTGATACGGTGCGACGTAAGTTTGAAGTGGATATGGTAAGGACGCCGTTATACTGGTTCGATGGCGCCAATTGCGCACAGGTTGATATTAATGAATCAGACAAAGAGCGCTATTTTTCAGATTCCTTGTGCCAAGATGCAGTGGCGTTTCGAGCCACGCCAACAGCATCGTTCTGTACCACACAGTTTGGCCCCGACTCTAAAGTGTTGCTGGGTAATAGTGCGTCGTGGCAACGGGACGAATTACAAGTGAATGATCCACTGCCTGATGTACCTAGTCAAAAATGGACCGCGCTGACCGGTACGCAGTTGGGCATTGGTGTGCTTCCCATTGTATCCCATAAACAGCCTTATACCAAACGTGTCAACTATAAAACGGTGGAGAATATTTCTCGTGGAAACGGGACTTGTGAATTGGAGATGCGTATTTATAAATCCGATATAACGGCTAGTGGGTTGCTGCCAGCGTTGGCTTTTCACGGTGGCACTTGGAAGTCGCGTGGCTTTTCATTTTTAGGTCTGGAGGCCTCTATTTCATTATTGACAGAGCGAGGTTTTGTGGTGTTTGTTCCCTTTTATCGCTTGGTCGGTGAGTCGGATGCTAACAGTGAATGCAATAGTGCAGATTGGCGTGATGTAACTGCTGATGTGGAATCCTCCCTTGATTGGGTAAAAACAAACGGACTTGCTTTTGGTGCCAGCAATGAAGCAGTAACGGTGTTTGGACAGTCTGCTGGTGCACATTTAGCTGCGTGGTTGGCTACAGAACGGCCTTCCGATATTCGAAAGGTGTTAACCTTGTACCCATCGTTAGATATAATTGATTTTCTTCAAGGGATTAATGTTCAGGATGGGCGTTATCTGTCTATACGTGATTTCGGCTTAAAGGTTTTTTCGCGTTTTTATGGTGCAAAAAATGGGGTATCGGAAGTGGATCTTAGCAAATTAAACCTGGCAGTGCTGGATGTTACTGCACCGCCGGTTTCGTTAGCCGGACATATCCCGGATGAAACGTTTAATTTACTCGGTCTTGACAGTACCCGTTTACCGGCGTATTTATCACGTTGCCTGACGAGTACCGCTACTAATTTAAGTGATATTAATTTAAGTAGTCCCCCAACGGTGTTATTACAGTGCCTTAAGGATGATTTAAGTGAGTTTGTCTTAAGTAATTCATTTATTCATAAAATGTCAGCGCGCACGCCGCCTTTGTATATTGTGCAGGGCACCGAGGATGAACTGGTGCCCTATCAACAGTCACTTGTGCTCTGTGCCAGTTTGAACAACACGGCGCCTTTGGGGGATTTGACCGGGTGGCCAATACTGGTTTCGTTGTCTTGTGGGGGGCGTCATCAGTTGCAAATCATCCAAGGTGCGGAGCACATGCTGGATTTCGGTTTGTGTGTTGGTGCATTGTGTCCTGCCGGTGCTTTGGGTTCTCAAACACGGGCGGGTGTCGCAACGGCTTTAACCGATAGTTTTAACTGGTTAGCGGTGCAGCCTTAGTGTGGCAGAACTCAAATGCCCCATGCTTTTTTTGATCATAACTTGAAACGTCATAAAGCGTGTTGTTAAATTAACGGGCCAGTAGCGCATCTTTAGTGTGTTGCTGGCTTTTTTATTTGTCCAATTTATTTCTTTACAGACCCTAAATTCATCAGTTGAGTACTTGGCCTGTATTCTCGATTCAGCCCAATTTCCCCATTCATGGTTCGTCACCTTCAGCCTGTCTTCGCCTGCGGCGCCTACTTTTGGTGCCCGTTATTCAATCACAAAAGCTCGTAATAGAACGACGATTGCTGCGCTTTTGAAAGAGTGTGTTTTTACCTACCTCACCAGGCTCGATAATTTTACAGTTCAGTTGATGAATCTGGATTGAATGCATCGTGACCTTGCTCGTTTTTCAAGGGTATCGTTCTGAATTTTGGTTTGGCAGTTAACAGCTTTTGATTGCTGATGCATGAGGCTAAGCGGTGGGGGTGTATTTATATTTTGTTGTGATATACTGAAACTCACAACATCCGTTACTTAAGTATGTTGGAGTCGTCTGCGGAGGGGGTGTTGTTCGTGTTAACATTATGTTTTTGCAATATATTTTTAATTATTTGGCAATGTTTTTCTAGTATAAGGCTCAGTATATTTGCTAGTTAATATAGGTAAAAATTAGTATTTTTAATACGTTGCAGTATTGTTGTGGGCGGTCTTTAAATGCCGGATTGAAAAAAAACAGTAGGTAGAAAATATGGTAATACGCCGCCTTGTTGTTTTTCTATTTTTTGCCGTTAGCGGCAGTGCTGGTGCCGATGGCTGGGACCCCACTTCCAAGGCGTCAAATCGCTTTAGCATTAACAATACCCGTCATAACTTGACCGTTTCATTTAATCCCCTGCAACGTATCATGAATATTGCTCGTAACGACTATCTTGAAGTTTGTGTGTATTGTCATACGCCACACGGTGCGTCCAAACGTGTGGATGCCCCATTATGGAATCGTACAATCAACGTTGATCCCTATTTAACATATGATAAACCCCGTACATTAGACCGGCCCATCGGTCAGCCAGGCCCTAATTCTCTTACCTGTTTATCTTGTCATGATGGTTCGATCAGTATTGATTCGATTATTAATATGCCGGGTTCTGGTTTGTATAATAAAGCTCAGGAAACGACAGTTAATTTCACATTTCTTGATGCTTGGCCTGGTGAAGGTTTTGATGGTCGACATTTTGTGTTGGGGCCGGGATTTTCGCAGCCAGGCCGTTGCACGATTTGCCATAATAGTAATTCGCCTACCATGCCCGATTATGAGGGGTTTGTGATTGGTACGGATTTAAGTAACGACCATCCTGTTGGTGTGCAGTACCCGGTTACGTTTGAGGCTAATGTGGACTTTAACGCTCCAATAGCCGCAGTGTCAGGCCGGATGAGCTATTTTGATGAAAACCTGAACTCTTTTGCGGATACGCGTGAAGTACGACTCTATGATACCGGCGACGGCCCGGAGGTTGAGTGTGCCTCTTGCCATGATCCGCATGGCGTGCGTTCGGGGAGCGATGGTTCAACATTTAGCCCTAGTTTTTTGCGTGTTAATAACGGTGTTGCAGATAATGGAACGTCGGGGACCGCGGGAATAGTGAGTCACGGTGCCAGTGCGTTATGCTTGACGTGCCATATAAAATAAGGTGTGAGTAATGTCGTCTCTGTTTGGTGCTCAGTTTTGATGCCTGAACCGCATGACTGTCAGTGTGCATGCAGTGTTTCGAGTGAATTCGTCTTCGCCTAAAAAGTGCCGATCAATCACAACGCGGATTAATCACAACATTAATGAGCTTTCGTTTGCAGCAAAGTATTGCGTTTTATTCGATTATTGAGATTGACAGTAAATCTTTCCTGTCTCACTCTTCTCTCGGCGATTTTTGCCTGCTTTTTTGCTGCCATTAGCGATATAAATTACGCTATCATCGACGCTGTTAAGTCTCTATAATTCGGATCGTGGTATCGTCGATTCAGCGAGCGGGTATGGCTACAATCGACAATAGTTGTAAAAATAAAGATGACATAGCGTTAGTTTTATTTTAACGAAGCTCCTTGGGGGATTTAGACGAAATTCAGCTTCTAGGAGCCTCCTGCTCGGACTTAGATGATCGTAACGAGAGAGCCATTTGGGTCCATTTTTTGGGTTGTTTGAGGCGAATATTGCGTCTATTTAATGAAAACTATTGAGAAAAGGGGCCAAAATGGCTTTTTCGCAAATTCATCCTAATCTTGACAGGTTCCAAGTGCATTTTATTTAATGCACGATACTAGTCGGTATTTTCCCGCATTGCTCATTCACAGTGGTTATGTTCGAGTCGTTGATTTGACCCGGTGTTCAGATTGAAATACGGTACAAACGTCGTTGTTTCGGCACTAAATTCACAATCATTTGTTTAGGCGTTACAAGGGTTTATTCCTTTGCGTTTGATGAAGCACAATGAGGTTGAAGCGGGGTGCCGTTGCCGAGATAGCGTTTCTAGGAGCCTGTCTGAGATATAGAAAGCCTACTGCGAAAACACCATTTTGGCTCATTTTTGCGATTACTACGTTTAAATAGGTGCAATAGTCGCCTCAAATGCCAAAAATAGGTACCAGATACAATGGAAAAAATAGACTTAAGATGGCGTTTCCTCGCGACGGCTTCTATCCTCGGACAGACTCCTAGGTGGCAGCCTCTCAAAGTGATAAATACTTAATAAGAGAATTTTCAATGGAAAAAAAAACGATTAAAAAAGTGGTGTTAGCTTATTCCGGTGGTTTGGATACTTCCATTATATTGAAGTGGCTACAAGATGAATATGATTGTGAGGTGGTGACGTTTACGGCGGATATTGGTCAAGGTGAAGAGTTGGAACCGGCTAGGCAAAAGGCCAAAGCCGCTGGTGTGAACGACATCTATATCGATGATTTAAAAGAGGAGTTTGCTCAGGATTTCGTTTTTCCTATGTTTCGTGCCAATGCTGTTTACGAAGGAGAGTACTTGTTAGGCACCTCAATTGCGCGTCCCTTGATTTCCAAGCGTCAAATTGAAATTGCGGAAGAAACGGGTGCGGATGCGGTATCCCATGGTGCGACGGGTAAAGGCAATGATCAGGTACGCTTCGAGTTGGGCTATTATGCGCTTAAGCCGGATGTGCAGGTTATTGCACCCTGGCGGGAATGGGATCTTAATTCGCGTACAAAATTATTGGAATATGCTGAGAAACACGGTATTGCTGTTGAACAAAAGCGTGGCAAAGTATCGCCCTATTCCATGGATGCGAATTTATTGCACATCTCTTATGAAGGTGGGGTATTAGAGGATACTTGGGCTGAAGCCGAAGACGATATGTGGCGCTGGACCACATCGCCTCAACTGGCACCAGACACACCGGCTATTATTGAATTGACCTATGCCCGGGGTGATATTGTTGCTGTGAATGATGAAGCCATGAGTCCGGCGCAAGTAATGGCTCATTTAAATCAACTGGCAGGTGATAATGGCATTGGTCGCGCAGATATCGTTGAAAACCGTTATGTTGGTATCAAGTCTCGGGGTTGTTACGAAACACCTGCCGGTACTGTTATGTTAAAGGCGCATCGCGCCATAGAGTCAATTACCCTTGATCGCGAGGTGGCGCATCTGAAAGACGAATTAATGCCGCGATATGCAAAATTAATCTACAACGGTTATTGGTGGAGTCCTGAGCGGAAAATGATGCAGCAAATGATTGATGCATCTCAGTCTCATGTCAATGGCAGGGTAAAGTTAAAACTCTATAAAGGCAATGTGATTGTCTTGGGGCGTGAATCAACCACCGATAGTCTGTTTGATGCAAATATCGCGACATTTGAAGATGATGCAGGTGCCTACAATCAAGCGGATGCGGAGGGGTTTATTAAGCTCAATGCGTTGCGCCTAAGATTGTCTGCCGGGCATTGATTTGCTGCTACAATTAGTTAAATGCGATACAGCACTGAAAACTGATTGAAGAAATTTATAGATACTCTATACCCTTGGTGTTGTTATTTAGGCATTATTATGCATCATCGTTGTTTTATGGCAATAAAAAGTAAATTTGTTAAGAAAAGCCAAAATGACGTGTAATAGCCATTTTATACCCGAAACCCCAATAATCTCAATCGCTAGGGGTATACGCTACGATTTTGTCAGGTATTAATACAGATGCTAATGCAGGTTATTACGGAACACATGTACGTTTCTAAAGGGTACTGAATTTTCCTCTGCGGTGGTTTCACGCAGGTAGCGTTACTCGGTAGAACAAAATAATATTCAGCTCAACGGCACAACACGGTAATCATATCTTGCAACATCAGCTTAATCTCATTAATGGCATCAGTAAACGACAGATGCAGGATATCTCAACGGAAAAAGGTGAGGGAGCTTTTGCGTTGGATAATCGAGGCAGGCTTTTGTTTCTGAGTTCAGAAGCAGAGCGTATGCTGGGTTGGTATATGTCTGAGGTATTGGATAAAAACTTTTTCGAAATTGTACAGTTTAAAGTGGATGCCATTGCCACCTTGGGTGCCTCCGAATGTTCTGCGATAAAAAGTATTGGTTGTTCGCATTTGCGCAAGGGTGCCACTATTAGGCTCAAAGATGCCAGCATACTGCCGATTATGTTTATTTCCATGCCGCTGTTCGATAAAGGTAAAATGTGCGGCAAAGTGTACGTTTTTCGAGAGTACAAGGACTCCCGTGTTGACGAAGAGATGTACCGTGGAATTATCGAGAGTGCAGGCAGCGTTATTGTTAAACTGGATGTAACGGGTAAGGTTGTTTTTACCAATGAGTATGCCAAGGAATTATTGGGTAGCCAAATAGATGCGAATTTACCCGCCAAAGTCATCGTGGCGTTGCAACGAGAGCCTGAGTCACTGAATGCGCAAATGCGTCTTAAAAAGCGTTGCAGGACTGCTAGTGGTCGTTCAAGATTAATTGCATGGACCGTGAGCGTGGTGCGTGGCATCAACCAAAAAGTTGTTGGTGCGGTATGTGTTGGCAATGATGTCACTGAAGCGATCCCGGCTACTCAAGCCAATTCACCTCGAAAAAATGAATTGTTACCTGGCCAGTCAATGACTCAGTCGGTGCTTGATCGTATTAAGGATGGGGTTATTACTATCGCAAAAAATGGCACCGTGGAATACCTCAACCCGATAGCAGAGCAACTTACAGGTTGGGCTTGCCATGAAGCCAAAGGTCAGCAATTAAAGGATGTTTTTCATGTGGTGGATGAAAAAACACGGCAGCCAAAAATAAATGCGATATTGGGGCGTTCCGATAGTTTAGTTAATCGTAGTGGTGAAGCACATACGAGCCTGTTGTTGAGGCGCGATGGCTGGGAGTTTACGGTAGAGGAGTCTTCCTCGGTCATTCGTGATGACCAAGGCCACATTGTTGGAGCAGCATTGGTTTTTCGTGATGTCACCGAAATTCAAGGCATGGAGCGTTGGATGTTGTATGAAGCCACACACGACGCGCTGACGGGTTTATTGAATCGTCGCGAGTTTGATTCACAACTGAATCAAGCACTAACATCGGCTCGTGCCGATGGTCGTCACCATGCTTTATGTTATATTAATTTGGATAATTTTAAAAAAATAAATGATATTCACGGGCATGATGCTGGTGACGAATTATTGAAGCAAACAGCAACGCTATTGCACAATAAAGTGCGCGATACCGATGTGCTTGCGCGTTTGGGTGGCGATGAGTTTGTGGTGTTATTAAAAAACTGCTCAATACATAATGCCATGGAATCAACACAGGTGTTTTGTAACGCGCTGCGGGACTTCGGCTTTGAGTGGCAAAATGAACCTGTCAAGTTAGGGGCCAGTATCGGTTTAGTACCAATTACGGCAGATTGTGGCGGTATTGCGGATATTATGAGCGTGGCAGATTCAGCTTGCTTTGTCGCAAAAGACAAAGGCAGGCACCACCGGGTCCATGTTTATCATCCTCAAGATGTGGCGATGAAACAACGTCATGGGGATTTAAAATGGGTACGGTTAATTCGCCAGGCACTGGATGAGAACCGATTTCGATTATTTTGTCAAAGCATCGTCCCTTTGAATTCATCCAACGCGAATATCATTCATCACGAAATATTGTTGCGCATGCAAGACGGTGATAATGTAATTCGGCCTGCGGCTTTTATTGCGGCAGCCGAACGTTATTCTCTCATGCCCTCAATTGATCGTTGGGTGGTACAACATGCCTTGTCATTGCTTGGGGAACGTCTTAAGCGAAACCAACAGATAGGTATCTTTGCGATTAACTTGTCAGGGCAATCGTTGGATGATGAAAATTTTCTTGGTTTTGTCATTGATCAAATTGATAAAACCCAAGTGCCGGCTGTTAATTTGTGTTTTGAGATAACGGAAACCACTGCAATTTCAAACCTTATTAGTGCCACACGGTTCATGTCAATACTACGAGGTATGGGGTGTCGATTTGCTTTGGATGATTTTGGGCGAGGATTTTCTTCCTATAGTTATCTGAAAAATTTTCAAGTTGATTATTTAAAAATTGATGGCACATTCGTAAGAAATTTGGCCGCCGATTCAGTTGACTACGCTATGGTAGAGTCCATTAATCAGATCGGACATATTATGGGTATACAAACCATTGCTGAATTTGTGGAAACTGAAGAAGTATTGGAAAAATTGATTGAACTGGGTGTCGATCATGTCCAGGGTTATCAATTGGGAAAACCAAGGCCGCTGTGGCCTAGTTTTCAATCCTGATCATCCAATGTTATTATTCTATACCCGTGGTGTTTGGGGTTTAGGCGTAACTGCACGTCCTCTTCATTTCATGGCACCAAAGGTAGGCGTTTTTAGGCGAGACGAAATGATGCGTAATAGCCTGGATATTGCGAGGAGCTTCAACGTCGCTATGGAATGCCGCTATGGAATGAAGAGGACGTGCAGTTTTACGCCTAAATCTTAATCGCCACGGGTATATCCTTAGTGAAAGTGTATTCTGATTAGTGTGTTGCCAGTGATTTGGCGCCAATCGGCTGTGATAAAAGCAGTGTAAAATGGTCTTTCGTGCAGCTACCCTCCTTCTGCCTAAGATGTAACAGTAATCCATAACTTATAAATGTAATCGTTATTATCGGCACCGCGCAACCGTTGCGGCGCTGGGGTTTGTTATAATTAGATTGCTGAATAAGTCAACTTTTTATAAATAATACGATTTATTATATTCTATGTCTGCAAAAGCATCAGAAATTAAACTCCTTGAGCGTGTTGCCAATGGTGAAAGTCAGGCATTTGCTCAGCTTTATACGTGCACTAGCCATCAGCTTCACCAATATTTAGTACGTATTACAGGTGGAAGAAAAAAAGCGGATGATTTATTGGTTAGCACCTACCGGGAAGCCTGGTACTTAGCTGGCCAGTACAATCAAAAGTTAAGCCCCATTAAATGGCTAATTGTATTGGCAAGAAAATTCATTTTAGCTGCTACAGCATTGGATGCCGACACGGCAGGGTTAAGTGAAAGTGGCGTTTATAGTGCAGCGGTGCTCGATCGTCAAAAAGCCTTTGCCAAAGTAATGGAGTCGTTACCAGTGCAAGTGCGGGAACCTTTGGGGTTAGTCTTATTGCCAGGATATACATATTATGCCATGGCAGAAGTTCTTAGAGACAGTATTGATAGCGTCAAAAGCGATGTGTTTAAGGCGAAACAATCCTTAAATGAAGCACTTAAACAGGTCGGTATCAAAAAACACGTCGTGTCTAAGTCAAATATATTACGTGAATTAATACCGCTTTACATTAATGGTGCCTTGGCGGGGAAACACAAAAAAGCCTTCGAAAGATCATTGAAAAATGATCAATATCTTAAGCAGGAATACTTGGAATTTTATGAAATTGAAGCTTATTTTGATCAAATGGAAATTGTTAGTGAGCAGCACTTAGAACAGCTGTTTAATAAAATAAAGAATCTGATCGACGACTTAGTGGAAGAGAAAACGTCACCGCAAAAACAAGCAGTAACGAGTGGTGTAAATGCTAATTTTTTGTATCAAGTTTTATCTTCTGCACGGATTGGTTGGGGGCTGGCTATTTTGCAGTTTATCATACTGGTTATTGGTCTGGTGTTTATTGTGCCGCAGTACCCAAATCAAGCGGAAATTAAGCTTAATACTATGCAGTTATTACAACAGCAAGCTCAAGCTAAGGCCAGGGCTAAGAAAATCAATGTGGTATTTCAAAATACAGCCAACCAAAACCAGATTCGTGATTTATTGCTAAGCATTAATGCGCAAATGGATAGTGGCCCAACAGATATTGGTTTGTACACGATTTCTGTAGCAGGGAACGAGGCGCTGGTTAGTCAAGTGCTCGATACACTACGGAAGTCAGAACATATTGTCTTGGCAGAACCAGCCTATTAGAAATAGGCGGACAATATACCCAAAGCGTTTGAGGTTTCGGTATAGACTAAAAACCAGTGATAGAGGAAGGTGCATGTTTCTAATATGGTTTAACCCTTGTTTTTTTGCGCCAGCCTGGGAGGTTACTTGATATTTTTAATGCAGTTTAAATAGTTGTTATTATCCGGTAGCGTGTTGTTTCGCTGGGCTTCCCACAGCACCTTTGTGAGGCATTCCATTATTTGATGTTCCGTTTTATGGGAGTCATTGTATTTGGCGCTGAGCGATTGGTAATGTGCGAGTATGCCGGCAGGCTGATCAGTTTGTATTTGTTCTTGGATAGCGACGTGCATGCCTAAGTGTAAAAAAGGGTTTGATTCCCCCATTTCTGGTAAATAATCTTTATCAGAATAAGACTCTGGGTTGCACAGCATTGCATGATATTCTGGGTGCAGCTGAATTATTTTTATAATTAGTGATTCCAGTGGTTCAACCGCTTGTTTGGTAAGATGCTTTTGCCATGCATCAAAAAACACTTGGCGGGTCTGTTGGCGGTTTTGGCCGTAAAACATAATATTATTCTACCTCTTTATGCTGGTATTCACATAAATCCTCGATAACACAGGCATGACAGCGCGGCTTTCGTGCCACGCAAGTGTAGCGGCCGTGAAGGATCAACCAATGATGTGCATCTTGCTTAAACTCGTCGGAGACAAACTTTAACAATTTTTTTTCGACCTCTAACACCGTTTTTCCTGGTGCTAATTTAGTACGGTTTGCAACCCGAAAGATATGGGTATCCACTGCGATAGTAGCTTCGCCAAAAGCCGTATTTAAAATAACGTTTGCTGTTTTTCGGCCAACCCCAGGTAAGGCTTCTAACGCTGTTCTATCATGAGGTACCTGACCCTGGTGTTGTTTTAACAAAATTGAACAGGTTTTAATAATGTTTTTTGCCTTAGTATTGAATAAACCGATGGTTTTAATAAACGCTTTAAGCCCATCCTCCCCTAAATTAAATATTTTTTTTGGGGTATTTGCCGCTTTAAAGAGTGCGTTTGTTGCTTTATTGACACCTTTGTCGGTAGCTTGAGCAGAGAGAATAACAGCGATGAGTAACTCAAACGGCGTTTTGTAATTTAGCTCCGTTGTCGGGTGTGGGTTGTGGCTTTGTAATCGCTTGAATATTTCGTATCGTTTTTGGTTGTTCATTGTTTAATTAAAATGAGGTGGCTCGCTATATCTGCCTAATTATCATACGATGTGGGGCAATATCAATTCGAATTGTGTCAAATACTCGTCGGTAAATACAGACTTTAAATACAATTTGATAGAATAAAATAAGAATAATCTTGCATTATTATTCATTATTTGATATTAAGATTGCCCGCAAATTAACGCTTATACACAGCTTAGGGTATGTGTAAAATATTTCGACACATGTGAGAGAGAATATTAGCATAGCCCCTTAAATATCATGTTAACTTATTGATTATTAGTGTTATTAAAATGCGGTTGTATTGTAATCATTTTGAAACATAACCAATAAACCCGCGCATTACGGCCGCAATCCCTCGATTTTTCCACAGACTTATCCACAGGTTTTGTGGATAAGCCAAAATAAGTTTAACAGTCAATGAGTTGACGTCATATCGTAGAAATTAATTGAACAGAGAATGTTAAGTGGTCTTGTAGAGTGAGTCTATTTGATTGTTTGTTAGATAGAACAGGGAGTAAATCTATGCGAGATTATATAGAGTCTGTCCCATACACGCCGGGATTGTAAATATCATATTATCTTTATTCCGAAGAAACGAAAGAAACTGATTAATTTAGGTTTATGGTTCGATTAGAAAGTATTTGTGTGGGATATTACACGGAATTAGCCAGACGAAAACTAATGCGCCTTGAGCGCTTATTTGGGTCCTTTGAGGGCGTAACCTTAAGCCTCCGGTTATGCCGTAAACACTTAACTCAGTTGCTGAGTAAATTCCCAATCTGTCTTGCAGGAGTAATTTTCAAAGCATTTATGAAGGGGTAGTGTAGTTACGGTGTAGGTTGATAAATAACCAATTCATCCCGGCGTCGTTCGTAGCCTCCTTACCTCGCAGGATTTAAGGTATAATGCTTCACTGGCAATATAATCAGATGGGGGGTGGCATGTTAAGCATTAACAATATTTTTAGTTTGATATTATTCGTGGTGATTGTTTCAGGATGCGGGGAAGATACTTTTTCGTCAGGAGATAATCCAACAAATCCGACACCTATAGATAAGGGACCTTCACTCAAACCTGATTCCCCTGTCGCTAGTGTTGCCCTACAAGCTGATATTACTTCTCTAGGCTCTGGCAAGTCTAATAAAGTGACGCTTACTGCGGTTGTCAAAGATGCCAGCCATAAATTGCTTAAGGATGAACCTGTATCGTTTTCAGGAACAGGGGGCGCTTTATTGATCGTACAGGAAAAGACAACCTCGGGTGGTCAGGCAGAAGCTATATTAACGGCTTTTGGCGACCCTACCAATCGTACTATTCAGGTCACCGCCACTGCCGGTACGCAATCGGATTCTGTAGATATAGTTGTAGTTAATACTACTGTTAGTGTAACGGTTAATGGGGATTCATCGGCGGTACTTGGCGAACAAAAAACGCTAATTTTTCGATTAGAAGATTCAGACGGTGACCCGATAGCATTCCAACCAATTAGTATTTCGTCGGAAAACGGGAACACGTTAAGCGCCAGTGAGGTTATTACAAACGAAAATGGAGTGGCTGACGCTATCTTTACTGCCGTTGTGAGTGGTTTGGATCATCTTCGTGTTTCTTCTATGGGGGCAACGAATGGATTGGGTCTCGCTTTAAATGTTTCACCGGATAATTTTTCTTTCTTGAGTCCAACTGAGGATGACCTTGAAATCGGTAACTCATACCCAGTTTTAATTAATTGGAACCGAAATGGTAATCCCATCGAAGACGGTTCAAGCGTGAAATTTTCAGCCACGCGTGGCGTGTTAGTGCCTGTTGATGGTGTAGTTACTACAACGAATGGTACTGCCACGGTACAAATTAGTTCCGTTGGTGCAGGTCCTACATTGATTACCGCGTCAGGTATTGACGGGCCATCAGCAAGCATTGATAAAGATTTTATCGCGATTACCCCGGCTAGCTTGTCATTCCAAGCTGAAAAAAGCACATTGGGTCCTGGTGCTCAAAGTGTTGTAATTACGGCGGTGGTACGTGACGCCAATAATAATTTAGTAAAAAATGTACCCGTACGTTTTTCCATTATCGAAGATAACAGTTCCGGCGATATTTCTAATGCCACGGGTATTACTGGTAGTCTTGGTCAAGCGTTTACAATTTATACTTCTTCAGCTGTTACTACTGCCAAGGATGGTGTTAAAATTCGGGCGGTGGTCGAAAACGATGTGACTATTAATGCCACCGTTGCGCTAACCGTTGCAGAAGCTGAGTTGTTTGTAAAACTTGGTACGGCTAATAAAATACAATCATTAGATGATACCCGCTACTTGAAAGAGTACAACGTCCTAGTGACGGATTCAGCGGGTAATGCCGTCCCAAATAAGGATGTTATTGTCAGCGTAATTCCGACATTTTATATTAAGGGGATAAGGGTTGATGATGGTTCGGGGGTGTATAAGGCAGTAGATGCTGTTCCTCCTTGTAAAAATGAGGATAACATAGTTGCCGACACGGCTCTCAATGGCATTTTGGATCCTGACGAAGACATTAATGGCAATGGTACTTTGGAGCCTCGTAATGTAGCCAGTGTACCTGTTACGGTAACGACTGATGACACTGGGTTTGGTATTATTCCTATAATCTACTCAAAAGATTTTGCCAGTTGGGTGATTGTAAAATTGGCAGCATCTGTTCAGGTTGCCGGTACTGAATCATTGGATGAAGTCGAATTTCGGCTCCCGGTAGAAGCAGGCGATATAAAAGGCGACGATTCGCATCCTGGTGATATAAGTCCATTTGGCGCTGGATTGACAGATTGCACTGGTGTAACTTAATCGGAAAACGTGGCTAAACATATAAAGTAGCTTAGGGGGGTGTTCTCAATCATGCTTGCAGGCCTGTAAGCATGATTGAGAACACCCCCTAAGCTTATTGACGTTTCGAAAATTGCGCTAACAGGGTTTCAGGTTGATGATAAACGAGGTAAAAAGCGGAGTGTGATAGAGTGATATGAGTAGTTTTTTATGACTTTTCAACGCAGTTAATCACAATTTTGAGCTATTGTTAGTCGACTGTTTGAAATATCAATATGCCTCAGGAGGCCGTCTGAGAATAGCAGCGGTTGCGAGGGAATGCCGTTTTGAGTCAATTTTTTCGATTGCATCTGGCACCTACTTTTGGCATTTGAGGCGAATGTAGAATTGAGCTATTTAATGAAAATGGTCGTAAAAATGGGCCAAAATGGTGTTTTCGCAGTAGGCTTTCTATTCTCGGACAGGCTCCTTCTAGCTCATGTGCTTTGTCATGAAACGAATAATGTGGACTTGCCTCAATACCTAAATTTCAAATACTACGGGTATATTATTCTATTAAAATTTCATGCTTTTTTGGAATGAAAATAATCTCAAGGCTATGATGTCCATATTTTACACAGGGACTTGCGCAAATTGGGGCAAACCTTAAAAAATATCTTACCTGCTCGCCCCCCTAAAAAGCCGTGAGGCTTTAGTTATCCTAAATTAATCGGTTGAAGCTAACTGTGAACGCCTAATGTACTAATGTAGCGTCCTAATTTATTCTATATTATCAAGGGTTGATCGCGCGCGATTCACTTTTTCCAATATTTCTTCAGCAGACTTTGTCCAGACAAATGGTTTCGGGTTTTTGTTGTTCGTATCGATATACT
>JAADGF010000011.1 GCA_013152545.1 Gammaproteobacteria bacterium | reverse complement strand
CGGCTTCATCATTCCAATATCCAACTGGGCCGTCCTCGGCACCGTCGAAATCATTGAACAAGCCATAGATGACAAGAATTTCTATATGCAGTTTGAAATGAAACATCCAGTGTTTGGCAAGACGTTTGCTTATTCGGGAACGTTTCATATCTCATAAAATATACCCGTCAGTCAAGATTCAATGTCATAAATCATCATTTTGTATCATTTGCCAGCTATTTTGATGTGTTTCAATTACCGGACCAAATAATAATGAGACATAAAAATGATAGACAAAACAATCGCAAAGAACTGGCTCGAAAAATCACATTTATTACGCATCTTGTTGTTATGCCTTCTAAGCAAGGTGAAAACCTGCCCTTTGAACCAGGTACTGATGACAAAGCAATTGTCGACACCGGATTTCATGTGCCACTAACAACGACATTCAGTGCAAAAAGCATTGATTTTTCGACCACATTGGAGCTCAATGGCAGTCAATCAATCCGGTTTTCACCTTTGGGAAAGGATACCGATATCACACTCCAATCTGACTGGCCGGATCCCAGCTTTCAGGGTAATTGGCTACCTGCGACCCGTAATGTGTCCGAAAATGGTTTCAAGGCACACTGGAAAATTCCCTTCCTCGGTCGTAATTTTCCGCAACAATGGAATGATAATTACAGTCTCACGGACAAGGTCAAAGCCGCAAATATCGGTGTGGATTTTCTAACCCCGGTCGATAATTATCGCATGACAGAACGTAGCGTAAAATACGAAACACTATTTCTACTCCTGACATTCGCCATAATCTGGCTGTTTGAACTAATTTGTAAACTTCGCATTCACCCGGTCCAATATCTATTTATAGGTGCTGCTATTTGCCTGCTTTACGTTCTGGAACTGTCTCTGTCCGAGCATCTTGGTTTCTTACTGGCCTATATTACCGCCAGCATTGCCATAGTGTGTATGGTTGCCAGTTACGCCTGTGTCGTACTGAAAACGGGTGGAAGAGCAAGCATCGTCGCTACTGGTATCAGCATGCTCTATGGGTATCTGTATGTGCTATTACAAGAAAAAAACTATGCGCTGTTAATTGGTTCAATTGGCCTGTTTATTGTGCTCGGCAGTGTAATGTATCTAACACGTAATATTGATTGGTACGGGAATAGTGAGGTCAAAGGCAGTCAATATCTAGAAAACTAAATTATAAACTATTAGACACCCATAATTATTTCAATATAAAAACACTCGCGAGTTCTAATAATATCTATGTAAGTGTCCAGCAAGACAGAGTAATGATATGGATACCTTATTTTTATGTTTTTTATTTGAATAATATTATGAGTGTCTAATATATTTCTTTATTTATTCACCCTACTTACGTCAATACTCGTCTTCAGGTAAAAATCATCCTGCTGCGCTCGCCAAGTGCAGCAATTTGAATTTCAATAGAAAAAATCATCGTATTACCGGCATGATGTGTTATCACAGTTGTTGGCTGGGAAATGGGAAAATCGAATCAATTACTCTAACCTTGATGAGCACTACAAAAGCAAACTGCAACACACATTGCTGGGTAATTATTTTTAATAGTAACTCTATTATAATTGAATGAATTGTACATTCCCAATCTTCTGTTAAACTTATTAGTAGCCAGTGATTTCTTACCTTTGTCTTTTCAAACGACTATTGAGATCAATACTATGCCTCCTATAAATCCACTTAACGACCCCTATGTCCTTGAAGGCCGCATTGTCACTATGGACGATCAAAGTACTATTTTGGATAATGGTGCAATTTATATCGCCAAGGGCATAATCACGGCTGTCCAGCCGGTTTTTGAAGACCCACCAGCAGGCTTTGAAAAAGCCAAGCGCATCAATACCGGTGACACTATTTATCCCGGACTCATTGAACTGCATAACCATTTATCCTATAACGCAATTCCCTTATGGGACGTACCACAAAAATATGCCAATAATGGACAGTGGCGAGGCATAGACGCCTACCGACGCCAAATTACCAAGCCGTCTCAGGTTTTAGGCGGTACCGATGGTATTATTGAGGCACTGGTGCGTTATGTCGAAATGCGCGCATTGTTGGGTGGAGTCACGACCTCACAGGGCATTTCGTTATCCTCTTCACCCAGAATTAAAAGGTATTATAAAGGCATTGTTAGAAATGTTGAACAACCGCTAAATGACGATCTACCTGCTGCAGGCACTAAAATTGGTAATCCCAATAGAAATAAAACCGCCGACTATCTTAAAACCTTAAATAAAAAGAAATGTTACCTGCAACATTTAAGCGAAGGTACGGACAAAACTGCCCGCGGCTGGTTTTTAGGATTAAAGATGGATAATGGCGAATGGGCGCTGAATGAGGCATTTTGTGGCATACACAGTACCGCACTTAAGGAAGAAGACTTTCAAATCATTGCCGACCATGGTGGTTCCATGGTGTGGTCCCCCTTATCCAATTATCTGCTCTACGGGGCGACGGCGAATCTACTAGCGGCAAAAAATTCAGGCGTTGACATAGGACTTGGGTCAGACTGGGCACCCAGTGGATCAAAAAATCTGCTTGGTGAATTAAAAGTCGCGTGGTTAGCCAGCCAGGCGCAAGGTAATATATTTAGCCCCGAAGACATTGTTGCCATGGTTACCCGCAATCCGGCGCGTATCGCCAGTTGGGATGAGCATCTCGGAACGATCAAGGCTGGCAATCTCGCGGATCTGATTGCTATAAACGGACAACAAGGTGATGATTACATGCGTCTCATCGAGGCGCGGGAAACGTCTATCACCATGACCATTATCGATGGCGTACCCCGGGTTGGGCAAAAACGACTGATGAAAGATTTCGGACCCGGCACGGAAAACATTCACATTGGCCGCTCAGAAAGAGTCCTCAACCTGACACAAGCCGACGCCGATCCCCTCGTGGGGCAACTCAGCCTGGCAGAGGCCACCAGCCGGCTGAAAAATGCCATGGCCAACCTGCCAAGCCTGGCGATGGATTTAGACAATGCATTGGCAGAAGGTTTCGCCGCAGGTAGCCTGGATAATGAAGGTGCACACTGGCACATCGACCTCGACCTAGCAGAAGACGATCTTGAAATTGAAAGCGCGCAAGGTGTCAGCTCTAAACCGCTTTCCTTTTATATTACCGAACCCATGGAACTGGAAGACATT
Organism: Gammaproteobacteria bacterium; assembly: GCA_013152545.1. Lineage (GTDB taxonomy): Bacteria > Pseudomonadota > Gammaproteobacteria > SZUA-152 > SZUA-152 > JAADGF01. Next base: position 29,571 of record JAADGF010000011.1, on the reverse strand, counting down.
ACGGTGGTTGATGACCGCACACATCTGCGTAAACTGATCGCCGCCCGCAACCTGCCTGAGTTTATCAAAACCGGGCTGCCACCGTTGTACGGCGAAACCATTCCTCTACCTGAGGCGGGCCATTTTCTTCAACAAACAAAAGAACAATTGGCACCGGAACTGTTACAGACCACGCGTGACCTGAGCACATTTTTGCGAACCTCGGGCGAGCTTAACCTGGACGACCGCAAACGCATTGTTCAGCAGGCGATGTTGGTGCTCGAAGAAAACTATGTGCATTTACCCTTGAAGCGCGCCATGCATGCCGCGGACCCCATGCAGCAACTGCGACTATTACAACACCGTCTTGACGTATCCGTAGAGGGTGAGGTGTGCGCTGAAATTGAGTTTCATAATGAGATCAGCCGCATTTTTAATTCGCTTCGTGACCTCCACACTCGTTATCGCCTACCCCGCCCTTTTTTGGGAAAAAGTGCCTGGCTGCCATTTATTATCGAACGAATTTTTGAAAATGGCAGACAAAAATATATCGTATCCAAATTAATTGGAGATGCCGGACCCGACTCATTTAAAATAGGCGTGATCGTCACACACTGGAATGGTGTGCCCATACATCAAGCCGTACTTCACAACGCAGAACACCATGCGGGCAGTAACGAGGCCGCACGCCACGCGCACGGCTTGAACTCGTTGACGATACGCCCCCTTGCCCATGGTTTACCCCCTGAAGAGGAATGGGTCACGTTACGCTATGTGGATGAGCACAACCATAAGCAAGAGTGGAGCCAGGCATGGTTGGTATTTGAACCCGGCCTTAGCCGACACAATGTCTTGGCAAACGACGATAATAAAGAGCTTAGCGCATTGGGGCTTGATGACAGCACCGATGATATCCAACAAAGCAAAAAAGTTCTGTACGTACCATCTATTGTCCAATTGGAAACTGCGACTAATGGCAAAAGGCGTGAAATCCAAGGTAACGGTAAAACCCGCGCAACACGCACGCTGGAGACATTCTTGCCGGGCATATTCAAGGCAAAAGAAATCCACGAAAATGGAAAAAAATATGGCTATATTCGCATTTACAGCTTTAATACCCGTGATGCCGATGTGTTCGTCGATGAATTTATCCGCTTAACGGAGCATTTTTCCAACAAGGGTTTAATCATCGATGTACGTGATAATGGTGGCGGTCTTATCTATGCCGCCGAACAGTTACTGCAGGTACTCACACCGATGCAGATTGAGCCCGAGCGCGCCCAATTTATCAATAGCCCACTTAATCTCGCTATTTGCCGCAATCACAAAAAATCCAGCCATTTTCCGGGACTCGAATTGGGAAGCTGGATAAGTTCCATTAGCCAGTCCGTCGAAACAGGTGCGACCTACTCACTGGGTTATCCAATAACCGATGCTGCTAAGTGTAACAATATTGGACAACGTTATTTCGGACCCGTGGTTTTGATTGTAGATCCCCTGTGTTATAGCGCGACGGACATTTTTGCCGCTGGCTTTAAGGACCACAACATTGGCCCGATTATCGGAGTTGGCGCTAACACCGGTGCCGGCGGCGCAAACGTCTGGTCGCATGGATTGTTGAGCAGGCTCATGCAGCCAGACCAAGTGGAGGAAATAGACTCGCCCTACCTGCCGCTACCACGTGGTGCCGATCTACGTGTCGCCATTCGACGCACAGTGCGAGTCGGCCCCAACGCGGGAAATATTGTCGAAGACCTTGGCATCAAACCTGATTTTAGCTATCACATGACACGCCAGGATGTACTGGACAATAACACGGACCTCATAAAATTTGCAGTAACACATTTGGCAAATAGGAAATCGCATACCCTAAAACTCGCTTTGGAAGAACGTGAGGTGGGTTTGCCAGCAATTCGAATTTCAACACACAATGTGGATAGGGTTGATACGACAATCGGTAACAGTCAAATCCGATCTCATTTTCCGCACGCAGGCGTGACCTACATTGAACTTCAAGACGAACTCGGCGATATTAACATCGATAATTTGGACGTAGAACTAAGAGGTTACAAGAACAATCAACTTGTGGGTCGCCGCCATGAATTGATATCCCTGCCAACGCGATAACTTGACCACAACAAACAAGGAGACATCATGAGCCAATCATTTAACGATATAGTCACAAAACCCTATCGTGATAAAACGGCACAAGAGATATTACACGCCGCGCCCGATGCCCTCAAAGGTGTTTCCGCCAACGACGCCAAGTTATTGCAGCAGGCCTTTGGCATTAATGATGTGCGTGATTTCGCCGCTAATAAATTTTTTAGCCGTGCCCAGACCATTTTAGCAGGCTCAAGCACGTCCACTTATGACACCGGTCCGCCACTTTCGTGGGACGCCTTTTTCAGTCGCGCACCCTTAGCCCATTACGAACAACACCCAACGGAATTTCGTCTGGAATTCGGTCCCGTCTATTACCGAGGTCGACTCGACGGCACAGCCCGCCTGATTGTGCTGGGTCAGGATCCCTCGGTAAATGAAATATTGGCCCAACGTGTATTTGTCGGGCACTCAGGGCAACGCCTACAAGGGTTTTTCCGCAAGTTAGGACTAAGCCGCTCATATATAATGGTCAACACCTACTTATACAGCGTCTATGGACAATTTATGGGAAACCTGAAAAAGTTGAGTAGCGAAGCACCCATATTACCTTATCGCAATGAATGCCTGGATCGATTGCTGGATTTAAATCCAGCGCAGGCTATCCTGGCCGTGGGTCGAGGCGCCCAAGACGCCGTTGCACGTTGGCCACGACACAGTGAATTAAAAGTTGTTGAGATGACTCACCCATCAGCACGCGACGAACAAGCATTGTTGACGAATTGGAACAATGCTCTCGATGAAATGCGCCCTATTATCGAAGCAGATGACAATAGCGTGGTTGACCCGCTGCCTTATGGCGACACATTTACCGATGAAGATTATACTGCGATTCCACGATTCGATTTGCCCTTCGGCTTACCCCAATGGCACGGTGTTGGTAGCCATGCGAGGCGAGATGGACCGGACAAAATCATCTGGCAAGCGCCCTAACGTGTAGATACGCATATTAGCGCTATGGGTTCAGGTATTGAATTGATAATTGATATAAACTAACTGGATCTCGAAATAGCGGGTCACTATAGATGCCTGCGCTTCCACTTTGTACTCAAAGAAGCTCTTTTCCTTAAGAATTGCAGGTTTGCATTTCCAAAACGGAGTCTTTTTACTCGGACAACCGTAGGCCTTGTTGCGGTAACCATGCTTGATCATACCACGCTGTTTTCCACCAGAGAGCCGGAGATGTATTTCGTACCACCGTGCTGGTACTGCCATATATGGGTCATTTCGTGCATAAACAGTCGACGATGCATAAGCTTTTTAATGATATTATAGCCCTTCGGCTCCCGAATCGTGTTACCTATGGTACGCCAGTCCAATGCCTTGGATTCCGCGGGGATGAATCTCACACGATTGTAATCAATGCTGTTTCCAAACACGGATTTGGCCAAGTCAATTTCTGTACTGGTCAGGGGTCGACCCGAAGTGGCGGCCCTGATAGTGGAATATTGCGTAACAGCCTCCTCGAACACGGGCGAGCGGACACTCACCTCTTGCCGCTGAACGAGGATTTTACCGATCTGTTTGCCCTGAATGCCAGATACCGAGAAAAAAGGGGGCGGAGCAATTATTTCTCTTACGTAGGACCCACCACTCTGCTGCACAACATGCGTCAATTCATGCGCAAGCAATCTTCTCCCAGAATAAGTACCTGAAGAATACTCTCCCGCCCCAAACACCACATCGCTTCCAACAGTAAAGGCCCTTGCATTGATATTACTCGCCAAATCATTTGCTCTACCGTCTGTATGAATACGTACTTGACTATAGTCTCTTCCAAAACGGGGTTCGAAGAAGGCCCGTGTTGAGGGGGATAAGGGTTGCCCAGTGCCTTTCAAAGCGTTGATGCGAGTATGAAGACCAGGGGTAATGGTTGGAGTTGGAGTATGTGTAGTCGACGCTTTAGCCTGAACATAGTCTTCGTTTTCATCACCCATCTCTTCTTCGCTAATTGCCTGGTGCTGGAGGGAGAATCGGGCGGCCAAGGGGCTGGTGAGTGCACTGATGCGGGGAGGGGTATAAGAAGTAAAAGATTTTCTTTGTAGCCTTTCCTCTTCCTCGGCTTGGCATTCGGTACACATCCGCTGAATGGTGGACGAAGCACTATTTTTATGCTGAACCCCATCATTTGTCGTTGCCACCTGGGGATCCGGCATGCTTATCACCTGCTCCGCCACCCGATCCGCCTCCTGCTCGTATTTATCATTCGGCTGACCTATTTTTAACTTCGCCTGAATACCAAACGGTAATTTAGTGCATACCGGCACCTGACTAAAATCATGCGCAAAACCATTCGTGACCGAACTACCCAATTGATTCCCAACCTCACGCTGCAAATGAAAACCCGAATCTACCTCACGATTCTGCCCAATCTGTGCCCGACCGGATAACATAGACGTGGTTGACGTTGCTTGCTGATTTGAATTCGATTTTTGAATAAAAGTACGCATGATCAATCTTCTTTCCTTCGTTTGCTGGTCGACTAAATAAATACAATTACTCCCATAGTAGTCGTCAGTGTCAATATTTTTGTAGGTGTTCAATATTCTTTGGCAATAATCTATCGATGTCTATGCTTCCTTGAGGAAATGTAAAATGTAAGACCCCACCCTCCCCCTAAGCTAACTACAAACTCCATTTTAAGGACAGCTGGTGGTAGTTGCCTCAGTACAATCACCACTAATAACTTTTATTCCAGTTGCCGTTATTATGATAATGTTTCGATTTAAGGGACCACAGCCACCAGCGGTTATGTCGTGATCCAGTTTTACACAAAAGCCTGCGGGTATTCCTCTTGTATTTTGAACATAAATATTATCATCAGCTTGGCCATTTGCATCAGTTGGATGATCCTTTAAGTTAAAGTCACTAGCCTTCATATTTTTAAAAGGTGCATCGCATAGCGTAATGGTCTCATCAATACAAATCCCAGCACCCATTGCATTATTAAATTGATCCTTTACCGTATATCTTAATTTCGCTCTGACTGATGTGTTGGTAGCCCCACTCCCACTAAGTTTGTTAGTCATGAAACTAGGCTCCAAAACAGTCAACTGATGCGTAGCAACACATTTACCTGTAGAGGCCTTAACAGTCACATCATCCTTACTTTTACTCTTAACATCACCACGAATAGCGATTGTGGCATTTGTTTTAGATCCAACTATTGAGACATTGTTTCCACCCTGGCTTACACTCCATTTGACACGTTGACCTTTAGCTTGCCCTTTTGCTTGCAGTTTTATATTAAGAGCAGGAAATACGCCACAAGTCTTTGCATCACTAGACACAGACTTTGCGCAATAATGATCAACAGTTACGGGGCCTTTTATCCTCAGAGCACAAGCTGCTCTTCGCTTCTGCTTAGGGACTAAATGATCTTTTACAGTAGGTTCATCCTGGCGCTGAAGCATGAAACCTGCATTATTGAACGTTACGATTGACTTATCTCCAGTCACTACCTTACGGGTTTCCCCCCTAACATCTAACTCGACATCCTGGCGCCTGTCCTCATATTTCTCGAATTCAACTGACGCATCATCCGCAAATTTTTCTTGCAATTGCAATTTTGCTGGTGCACTTCGTTCTGCTGCTCCTTGCTGAACTACGTGCGTGAGTTCATGTGCAAGTAATCTGCGTCCATCTTCGGACTCTGGCTGGTAACGCCCATTGCCGAAGAAAATATTATTTTTAATCGTAAAGGCCTGGGAATTAATCTGGGATGATGTTTTCGCCGCGTCAATGCCCGCGTGTATACGCACCTGGCTGAATTCATGGCCAAAGCGTGGTTCCATGAAAGCTCTTGTAGCAGTTGATAAAGCTTGTCCCCCACCTTGCATGGCGTTAATCCCTGAAGCAATACCTACTGTTATCCCAGGTGTTTTACCAGATATGGATTTTGTTTTGAGAAGTTCTTCATTATCCTCTTTTTCTAAAGATTGTTGTTTCAGCCCATTTTTACAATCCGAATAGATCCTCTGGATAGTGGGTGATAAATTACTTTTAAAATGAACCTCCTCACTTGCCGATGGCAACTGTAAATCAGACATCCTCATCACTAGATCTGCAACCCGATCCGCCTCCTGCTCATATTTATCATTCGGCTGACCAATAGTTAACTTTGCCTGAATGCCAACCGGTAATTTACTACGTACCGGTATCTGGCTAAAATCGTGCGCGAAGTTATTCGTTACCGAACTAGATAATTGATTTCCAACCGTATGCTGCGAGTAAAGACTCGAGTTTACCTCACGACTTTGCCCAACCTGTACCCGATCAGGTAACATAGACGTGGCAGTCGTTACTTGCTGATTTACGTTCGGTTTTTGTGCGAGAGTGCGCATAGTCAATTCCCTTCCTTTACTCCCAAAGTTGTTTAAATATTCGACGTAAATCTTGAATGTTTGGCGACGGTGGCGGCGTACCAGTGCCAGCATTAATTTCTATAAACGCAAGTGGTGCGTAACGATGACCATGATCAAGCGCCTCTTGTGCAAGTGGGTTACCTTCATCATCAAGTGGCCATTCAACATCGCCTGTCGCGGTACGCGCCGTAATCCACCACCAGTCACGCGTATTGTACTGAATTGCATTAAGTTCACCTTGCCCTTCAGTGCTGTCGCTTGTAAACATAACTTCAACGCCATCTTCAAGTTCAATCCATTTACCCTCCACAACGTTCAAAGCACCACCACTGATTCCCTTGCCCATATCGGTATGGTCCCAGCGCCGCAACAGAGGGTGTTTCGATTCATCACTACCCCGTTGAGGGTCCCCGGATAACGTCACTTGCATTGTGTCACGTTCTATTTCAATGACCTTAAGAAGATTTTCTATCGGGAAGGTATTCTCTTCATTTGCAAGTTCATAGTTATCATCAACCACTTCCACCCAATCGCCTACTTCCAAACTAAAACGTTTGTCTCGGCCAAGGTGCTCCAGAATGACGGATTTATCAATGATTTCCCGAATCGGAAACACTACCGAACCATTCTCTCGCGACCATTTAAACGTGGCGCAGGCTTCGTTGGGATTAGGATCAGTGGGATCTGACACGCATGCCGGACCGCTTTGGTGTATTTCAACCCGATAAAGTTGATTCTCAGCACCGCAATAGCGACTTTCCGGTGACACAATACACAGATCGTCGTGATCACTTGGCTTTTTCGCTTGTGCCTTGAGTTTTGGCCTTTCACGATGACGCTCAACATCTATCAAATCGAGAAATTCCCCATAGTTGGCTTTCGGGTCTTTACCGGCAAGTTCTTCAGCAGTCACCACTTTGACCTTTACCTGCCATATATTCTTTATACGTGTCGTGGTGTCTGGCCCACCTAGCGCCACTTCACGTATATAACCATCTTCAACACTGGTAATATGCCGCAACCATGCGTGTAAATAAACGAGATATTTTTTTCCGCTTTCAAGGACTATTGGCGATAGGTAGTTTGGCTGATTCATATAAGTAAGTTGCCAATCGTTATTTTCACACACCATCCCTTTAATATAATACCTGCCTCCTCTAATCTTAAAGTCGTTATTGTTAGTGTCGGGTGGCGCTATTGTGAAATTTTCGCCCCGTCCACCATGCTCGCCTATCAGGTCTTGCGCCAGGTTTTGTATTCTGAACCACTGAATAAGCGCTTGCGCATTCCAATCACTATCGAGTTGCACACGCCCCTGCTGCATAAGCACCACCGAGTAGTGTTCATCCCCTGTTAATAAATTTGTAATACGTGAAAAATCGCCTTTCATGTCATTCTCCTAACTGGCGTACACAATGCCCGTTTCCATTCCGGCCACTGTGTGTTCTCCCAGACGGGCGTTTAAGTTAGCTTCCCGCTGTGGCTGAAATAAATTGTGAAATACCCCCATCTCTGATTCGTCATCCGCTCCCCGTCTGATTTCCTCAGCGCAGATAGCGGATAATTGGCAATAGATTGGTGTAGCGTATCGTGTGCTGTTGAACTGCGGACGCACCCGTAAGCGTTCACTCTGCTGTGCGATTGCAATCTCCTCTACTAAATTGGGTGCTGGTAAATTTGCCTCGTCAGCTGCCTTGCGCATTGCTCGTTCAATGGTCTGCTCAGCAAGTTCAGGTTGGCAGCGATAGCGGCGCGGAATGCGCGACTCCGACTCGACATAACAAAAGCGCATGCAGCCAATCTGACGACGTGCTACTCGCACTTGCCCCATGAATATACTGTTTTCTGCCAGTTCAATAGCATGACTAAGTACTTGACCAAATACGGTACTGCGCTTGATGGTTAACAACGCGTGCGCCATTGGCCATCCGGGGGCATCCAATGCGACACGATCATTGCTGGTCGCATCGACGATGCTATCGCTGATTTTGATCAAAATAGGATCGTGCTTTACCTCATCATGGTGTACATGGATAGCACCGATGATACTGTCTTGGATAACAATACAGGCGTCGGTGGTATAAATATCTAAGCTCGGTTCGGCAGGACGATGCGGATCACATTCCAATGCCAGAGTCCAGCCTGGGACCAATGTAGTATGGCGGATGAGCACTGAGTCCAGTTCGCCTTCCACCTGAAACCCTCTTCCGGTGACCAGTAAGCCATCAAGGGTAAAGCGACTGCCTTTTTCACCAGTGACCCATAAAGAATCCGGGCGGTCGGTTTGCCAATCCAATAGTCGAATCACTGGGCGAGTGTGATTCGCGGCACGCAATTGCAGGGTTTGGTTTTGTTGCAGTTCGATATTAATCTGTTCGACATAAACACTACTATGAGTAATTTCAATCACTGCATGTTGCGGTTTTTGTTCTTGCCACTGTCGCAAGGCATCAGCAATACGTTGAAATTCAGCACCTTCGCCAACCGTATATAGGCTGAACTGTTCTGGTTGAGAGAGCATTCGTTTATATTCACCACCGCCGATATCGGCACTAAAGCCATAATGATAGGACACCCATACGCCTTTTTTTGGTGCTTTACCCGGTGGAAATGCGATGCGACCCAGTTGCGGATCCACGGCAACCTGATGTCGAGCGGGTCGGTACTGCCAGTTCGTTAACTCAGCAACTACAATCCGTTCCGGCTCGACGGGGGTACGCGGGACCCCTTCCCATATTTGCAAGCTGCTACCCTCACCATAATAAGACGCCTTATGAGTGTCAAACGCTCTGCGTCGCATCGGCACCGGCATATTTAGCTCCCCGGTAATGCTCGTTGGTTCGGTTTCCCGTCGTGGACGAGTGTAGAGTGGCGTATCATTACCCAGAACACTGAACGAGAAAAAATGCGAATCGATATCTTCCAGACAATAAGCCGGTGTTTGAGTGACCGAATAAGACTTTAAGCGCCAGACAAAAAGGCCAACATCGGGAATATTATAGCGACCGCGCATGCGATGTGAAGTAATACGACGGGCATCAACTGTATGCGCCATTTCATCAAAAGGTCCATTGAGCTTATCCAGAGCCTCGCCGTCACGCAAGTTCGCGGTGCGCCCACGGTTTAACCGAAGATGATTCATACTCTGTGTGACACCCAGCAAGGTATAGAACTCTACCGCTCGCGCTGGCCAGCCGGCCACATCACGTGCCAGCAATTCCAGCAACGCCAGGGTACCCTTGCGACGTCGGAAGCGGATGGTGTTGGCGACTTCGCGACGCGGGATCAAAATCTTATTGCGCAGTCGTCCCTGTTCTGTGGTGACATCGCCCGGTTCACCCGCATCGTGAACGAGCCGATAGCCCACCAGGTCGCCGATATAAGGCACGACCCAGTCTTGTGCTGTCTCAATGAACCAGTTTTCATAAAGTTGTGCAATATCAGATTCAACAATGTCAACCTGCTCGTTAATAATGCGCAACAAGGCGCGCAGTGGATAGCCTTTCTCCGCATCGCGCTGGCGATAAATTACTGGTAACAGTTCATATAAGCGATCAGTAGGTGCTTGCATCATGTCAACTCCGTGAGAATGAGTGTGTCCTTGATATCGGGCTTGAGTATGGCAATCTGTGCCGGCTTCAAAACAGACTTCGACGTGCTAGAAAGTTGCAGTGCGGCTTTCTTGGTTTGTTTCGACGCCACACCAAATTGTTGATCATGGTTGTCTATAATTGGTTTTTGCGAGTAAGCCATGTTGCCAGGAACTCGGGGTTTGGGTTGGTTTTCTTCCCCCAACTGAATGCCCAGACCTTCAATACTATCGATCAAATCTTCAATAGGTTCTATTTCGACCAAACCGTCAAACACATCAACATCAACATAAACCACACCGGTAATGCCTTGAATGACACTGATCGCTTCACTTAGCAACGCATCCTGTCCAAGATCACGCCGCTCAAAACTGAAATGATCCAGCAGTGCGGTACGTATCTTCGGTTCCAGTGTTTCCCATTGATATTCCGGACTAACGCGTACCCGGGCGTGGATGATTAACAAAATCAATTCGCGTATGGCCAACTGGATGGGTTGGTGTGGATCACCAAACTTATGCAGCGCGGCAAACAGGCTACGATAAAGATCGGAAGATTTGCTGATTGGAATATCTTCGGCGCTGGCGATAGTGACATACACAAGTTGGCGATTACCGTCAGTGAGTCGCGTGGCACTCGCCTTACCGATACCAGCAAACGTACGCGCAAAATCAGCATAGTCCTGCACTGAGACCAAACGGTCCAGCGCCATCACCGCAAAGGGCGCGTTACGCCGAGCCTGATCGCGTGTTTCACGATCGGCACCGCCGGTTGCAGGCAGCGGATTAATAACGCCTTTCACACCTAAGGGACGTGTTGCCAATAAGCTGATTTGTTCCCCATTGACATTACCACCCTTGCCAATGCCGCTTCGATAAATAGCGGTCACATTCTCTACACCGGTAGGCAAACGTAAGCCGCGTTTGCCGTCCCCAAATTGTATCGAGGTCTTTGATTCGTTGTCGGTATGGGTGATATATTGACGATCATTGGCATCCAAACCAACGATACTCACGGCATCTTTCCAAAGCACACCATTCACCCGCAGCTGCAATGTACTCTCGACACCGGATGTGGTGTTTGCGGGGACATAAGTCAGAGGAGAAAAACTGAGTGTGAATTGCTGAAATGAGCGACTGCCGTCACCACTACCCAGAACCTCGGCCCGAGTCTCACCTTGGGTGGCTTTGACTACGTTGCCATAAATGGTTACACCGTCACGCTTATATTGATAGCTCATGGCTTCGGCTAATTTTAGATTGGTATGAGGCTTATCACCCTGTAATCCGGTCCCAATATTTTGTTCAACAGCCGTCAACATTAACAACTCACTGGCGTTAACGCCGGGAGCGTCAAACCGCTCACCGGAAACGATAATCCAACGACCCGTTTCGAATCCATCATAAAGCTCGGCAAGTTCGATTTCATTGCCCGCCATCGGAGTAAATTGTTTATCTCGAACATTGGCATTGACATCATCAACAATCGGCGCCTCGGCGAGCGTCAGTGTGGCACCTTGTCCATAAATAACCGTTCTGCGGATTGCCTTAAAATCCTCGTCGGCATTGGGAGTGTATGAACCCAGATCAGTAGTAATCCAGTTTATCGAATTAGATGAATTAATTGGATCTGCTAACTTGACCCGCGTAGTTTTAGAGGACATACCATAATCAGCCCGATAGGTGCTCGGTATACCAGTATTGCTTATTGAGTCATCAAAATCCGGATTTTGTGCCTTGGAAAATATAGTATTTACCGTTGTTAGAGTTGTTTGCGCTGTGTTTACTACCAACCAACTGTCTGGGAGTATTTTATTATCGGATTCGGACAATTGTATTACATCTCGTTCTTCATGATAATTACGCAAATCAGAAGATACATAGAACTCAACAACCGGCCATTCCCCATAGTCCTCGACAATGTGATTCTTTGGATTGACATACGTTTTTTTCGCGGCATTGTGCCCGAACAACGTCATAGTGCGCATCGCATAGACCTGTACAGAGCTATATCTTTCAGGCTGGGTATGTTTGATCGCATTGTAAAGTACAGGTTTTAGTTGTGACTTAAGCGCGGTAAGGAGACGGGGTGCAGTATCACTTTGAGCAGCAAATGTCTGCGCGACATCACGCGGCAATCGCTGTGCATTGGCAGGCTGTATCGATGGCGCTTGTAACAATGGTTCGAATAAGTTCTGTTCGATTAGCGTACCCAACACAGTGTCAGGTGGCGTTGGTTCATCGTCATATGAATTTTGACCTACAAAAGGCGAGCTACTGAGTATCTGTGGCGCTTTTTTGGCTTCGGTCATAATTTCTTCGAGCTCTTTCACGAGCCCACCCACCCAGGACTCGAGATTATCGTAATGCCTTTTTATAGCGATGGCGTATTCCTCGCGTAATTCGCGTAAAACCTCGTCGAACAGTGTCACTATATCCACGTCAGACGAATCGACAGTAACCGGCTTTTGTATGCGCTCTATCAATTTTACAACCCGCTTAGCCATAGCCGATGTCACTGAAACACCAAATGCTTCTGCATCCAGATATTTATCAACCACTCGAATAACACGATCACCGCCGATAGCGATTGCGGTTAATGGTGTATCTATTTGATTCGAGGTAACGTGACCGGCCGATTGTGACGCGGGATCATTTGGTTGTAACCGCACCAAAGTACGTTCCCAGCGCCCTTCCCGATCCAACTGGGATTCCACTTCTGCTACATAACGTATTTTTTGATCCCCTGACCATTTACTGAATACAAACAACAGGGGATCATTGGGTTTGAGGTTGGTGTCGGTTCCATCAAAATAGACTTCAGAAAGATTTAGGATATGATTAGGTAATGCTATATCACTGCTAGCGTTCGTAATAAGTTGTGGCTTAGTCAATCTCGGTTTCAAATTATTCCATTCTTCGCGCGCCGGTATGGTCTCGGAGGTTTCAAACGCTTGCGGTAATTCATTCGGGCCGGGAATACTCTGGGCGCGTGTGCCAATAGGAATGTCTGCCACAGCGTCTTTATCCATCGTAAAACCCAAATACACACTAGCGGAGACACCGGGGCGTAACTGATAACCGACCAGCCGTGCCAACTCCAGAATGGAACGACGTTCAAGTGACGTTCGTAAATACGCTTCGTTTGCGATTCGCTCCTGATAAAATGTCAGCACGTCAGCAACCGTCGCCCAGGCATCCAACAGCGCGATAGATGTGTCATCCTTACTGCGGCTGGTCAGTGCAGCCAGTTCCGGATAGTCTTTATTCGAAAGGCAGGCAAGCATGCTTTCCATAAAAGTGGCATGGCTACCTACCCGGTAGATCAAGGCATCCAAACCGGGTCGATTGGCCGTCGACAACGGCGTTAATTTGTCCAATCCCTCACAACAACCGCAATTGTTTTTCATCGTCCACCTCGCATATCGAGAAACAACTTACCGTTCTCGGGAATGTTGGGATCATTATCCAACCGAGCGACTTCCAACGGCCCTAACAACAACACACCTGACTCTATCGCCTCTTCATTGTTTTCTTCATACAAACGCTGCAGTTTGTTTACTGTCACACTGGCAACACCGGTAACCGCCTGTGCAGCGGCGACTATCTGGCTCAGGTAGATGCCTTCACCGAAGGTCAGTTTGTCCGGGTGAAAAAAACCGAGCCATCTGTCTGTCTGCATACGGTTACTAAACACTTTGAGTAGTGCCACTTTGACATGGCCGCGCAAATAATCCGGATCGACGCAGATGCGTATTTCTATATCTAAAGCGACATACTGAGCTAGCGCCACACGCAAGTCATGGCCCATGCGCCTGTAACGGTGCAAGTGATCACTGATTCTTGTGAGTAATTCGTTAAGTTCACTCTCTGTTTTTTCGGTACCGAGTGGGTCAACTGCCACCAACACTTCATACCAACTCCCCGTCCAACGCAAACTTGCCGCCGCTCGTTGCACTTCAGTTGCAAAATCGCGTTTTACAAATTCTGCGTAGTCTTCTGCAGTTATCGCACGTTGCAAGGTCTCGCGAAAAGCATGAGGTGCAAACATCTTGACCTCGGAAGTGGGTTCCGGATCAGCCCCCCCTGCGGCTGGTAGCGGATTACGCGCTAGTAACTGTATGCCATTTAACATTGTGCTTCGTTGCACGACATGTGCAATCGTTTCTGCGCCCACATTGCCTCGACTTCCATTTCCAGTACGATAGACCGCGTAAAAATCGGTGTTGGCGACAGGTTTTCGACCCGACTCGCCATCGCCAAAACGTAGCTGTGCCTGTCGGTCATCTTCCATCTCAACAACAAAATGATTATCGTCAGGATAACTTTCCAACAGGTCAAGCTGTGCGAGCCACAATTCCTCGATCTTTCCATTAGTGGTATTGCGTTTACCGGCGAGCTGCACTTTCGGCAATGCTTGGCGCGGGTCTTGCTGAAGTAAATGCGAAGCTGCACCTAGACCGGGTAACGGCTGGCTGAAGGTAAGCGGGATCTCCTGGAGAGTGGGTTTAAACTTGGCAGCAATAACAACATTCTCAGCCGGATCACATTTGTCTGCACAGCGCGTGTCTGTCTCTTTTACGGCAACCAACCCGAGCGATTCGTCTTCCTCTCGTCTGCCGTGATCCACGAGAATAATGTTAGCGCGTGCCACACTGACCTTATCCAGCAAAGTACAATCCGATGCCTGAGATGAAAGGCATAACGGGAAAGGTAACGCGTCTTCCTCAAGCCAACTAATCTCAACAATGGGTTGTTCATAAAGAGGGTCCTGCTCATAGCTTACCCGGGACAAGCGTACAACATGACGATGCGCCGGATTAGCATCCGCCGGATTTCCGGTTTTGGGACCCATCACTTCTTCGAACAGTAAAAAATCACCGACTTTGAGTTTAAGTTTACGTTGTGGCTCAGACGGAGTATTCTCGCCATCATCATCGTTATCGTCGTCGTCATCACTGATTGTGATCACTGGCCCGTTGTCAAAATCATCGATTAATGTTGCCGACAGTGTACCCACCCGTAAGCAACACTCGGTATCACCCCAGGTATAAAAAAGAATGTCGTTGTGGGCTTTGACGAGATTGATCAGTGCTTGCTCCTCTTCATCCAAATCAACTAAAGATTCAAACACCTGGTATTCACTCTCGGCAATCTGCGACAGCTTATTCGTCGTCAATATCCTGCCATCGAACGGAATATCCGAGTGGCGAGTGATAAAATAAGTTTCTGCAACCTCCAGCGAATAATCCATACTCGTATTGATGTGTAACCAGGCACGAGCATTACAACCCTCATGCATACGATAATCCACCAAGCGGGCATGGCGCCGCACAGAGATCCTTTGTCGGGCGGTATTAAGATAGGCTTCAGTGGCAACAGCATCCTGATAATAGCTCAAGTGATCACCGACATAGGCAAAGATCTCAACCAGTGCGACGCCGATGTCAGGCACATGTCGTTCCTGCCAATCCGGCATAATCAATGCGAGACGATCCAGCATGAGTTGGCGGAAGCTCGCATAGTCTTTGGCAAGATAATTAATCTCCGGTTCTACCCGGACTTCCGACGGACATAGTGGGTCTTGTTTACAATCCAAATCGCTGGGACAATCTTCTTTAAAATTAAAACCCACACACGCGTAACGCGGGTCAAATGCGTGATGGCGCTCTTGTGTTGGCTTACCCTCTTCATCCAGATCGACGAGACACAATGTGTAAGTTGAAAAATCTCCAGGCTTGTCCACCGTGACAATCATGCAGTCGTCTATTTCAGGATCATCCTGGCGGCAAAATCTAAGTTCGATCACGCGGATATTACGAATGTGCTGACCGCCGCTGATCTGTATGTTTTCTTTAACTAATTTTTCCGGCGCCTTATCCAGAAAGTAAACCGTCAGGTTTAATTGGTCTTCACTCACCTCAATGTAATCGAGACCGTTAAGCTCATGCTCACGAACTTTATGACGACGGAGTTTGTTCTGGCAGTAAATCGAATCAGTGAGCATCAGGCGCTACTCCTCTCAAAAGAAGTCGTTTTAACCTCACCAGTACGGCGTATCGAATACACCAGATCCACACGCAGAATCGCATCCTCGTTGGTCACTTCAAGTGATTGCATCTCGATCAAATCACCAAGCCATTGCGTTAAACCTGCTTGAACAGTGAATTGCAGCGTCGAAGCCAGCTCCGGACTATTGGGCGCAAAGACAAACTGTAACAAACCACTGCCAAAATCCGCTCGATTGACGCGCTCACCAGCGTTGGTAAACAAAAACTGCTCGATCATGTCACGAATATGATCCTCATCGTCAGTACGCGCAGTGTGACCTAAAGTATCAAAGTGGTATGGATAGTCGATATTCATCGTGTCCTCACGTTGCGCTTACGCGCGCCTGGGTTCCTACAATCATTAGCGGTGTGCCGGTGGGTGCACAAACCGCTTGGCTGCTTAACACCAGTAGTGGTTGTCCGTTCGAAAATACTCGAGTGGTGCCACTCACCCACTGGGCCGTTACACACGGACCATTGGCAGCCGGTGGCGGTGGCAGCGTACAACCCGCCACCACATAGGGAGTGGTTATCAGTACAGTGGACTGTCCACTCACCGTGACTCGCGGATTGGGTGTGGTTGGTGTTGCTTGTCCCGCGTGCGCACAAAGCACTTGGGCACCGACATGCAGTAAAAATCCTGGCATGTTTTCCTCCTTATGTTACGGCTATTGCTCCGTTGTTAATTGTTACCGTTGGCCCGGTCATAGTTAGACTGGCCCCTTTACCGTTCTGTATATAAATACCGGTGTCATTGACGATAATCGATGCCCCGGTGGCACTTTTCAGCATCAAGCCACCTGTTGGGCCGGGCAAATCGCTGATCACAAAGCTATTCTGGCCAACTGTCTGCATTACAATGTTAGGTGAAACTGGCAGGCCTGCATGGGCCAGCGGGGGTATGTCGGAAGGCGCGCCCCAACGACACCCTACCCAGATGGGGTAATTTGGATCACCCTGCTCGAACTCCACCCATACACCAGCACCTATCGGTGGCACCATATAGACACCCATCGGTGGTCCGGTGGGTCCTGCAAGCGGAGTACAAGGCTCAGCCCAGGTCGAAGGCAATGCACCTAATACGTCGGGTATATTCAGCATTAAGCGACCGCGTGTTTCAGGATCGACATTATTCAGAACGGTGCCACGATATTTGCCCAAGAAATTCTGATTTGCATTCGAATTACTCATGGCATTACTACCGGTGAACTGGAAATCAAGCCATCGCGAGAAAGACTGAAATTTTGTTTATATTCACCCTTTTTAATGTTGTGCGTAACGCTATCGACATAATACTGACCATCGTAGCTGATGCCTGCCCCGCGCACGCCGACAAGTGTTCGAGCACTCAACAACTGACCATATTGCATAACATCAAGCGACCCACTACCAATAATGGGGGTCGAGTTATTCATAAGAAAACTCAGGACGTCTCTTGCCGCTTCATCGGGTTTAAGTTGAGCACCACTATTGTGCATCTCGATCTTTGCTGGTAGTGCTGGTCGCAAACCTAAAGGTGGCTTGGTTACACTGACGTCCGGCACGGGGATGGGTATGGGGATCTTCCCTGTAATTGGATCAAGAATTGTAGTAATACGCATCTTTTTTGCCATACCATCGAATGAAAAATTCAACGACTCAACATTGGTGTAAGCATCCATGTTCACACTTAGCGCCGGTTGAGGAACTGGAACGCTAATGTCCGGTCCAAAGTAAGCGATGCTTTGACCAGGCAATGGCCCAGGTTTTATATAAAACACGTAACCATTTCGAGTCGCCAAGCTTTTTATATAATCCAAATCCGTTATGCTCGCTTGGCTCTCAATTTTGCTTGTTGGGGACTGGGTTGTTAAAACTGGTGGTGGAATAATAAACGGTATTACACCTAAAGCTGCGTATGGTGCCAAAACGAAAGCAACCTTGGCTGCATCGGGCATTGCGGGGAAAAGCATGCCCTTTTCGAAAATATCCATCGCGATAGTCAAATCATCCCCTGTCACTGTCAGTGTCGATTGCCCCGGTTCGTTGCTGGGTTGCAACTCCTGACGTGTGACGAAACCGTCCATGATCACATTTGGAATTCCATTAAGAGTGATCATAATGATCACTCTCGTCACGATAGGATCAAAATACCCAGCGGGGAGTAAGCTGAGTTGTAGCGCTGAGGTTTTACCCATAGTAAAGGTCAGCTGAAAACCACTGCGATCCTTGGAGCTCGTGACCTGCACACTTTGCAAAGCCTCTATGACGGGTAATGGCGCAGGCACCGGCACCGTTGGCCCAATCATTAAAGTGAGAATGGCATTACCTAGCCGCATTGGGAATCTCCGGAATGCCCTCGGGCAAAGTGATACGCAGACGGCGGCCTATTTCGACGGTTAAGTCCGGTGGATTCATTGCGTTGTTCGCGTCGCAAATACGCCAAAACTGCAGTGGATCGTTAAGATAACGCGCCGTGATATTATCAAGCCTGTCTCCCTCTACCACGAAGTGTTCCTGCAGCAATGTGAAGCGTTCCGCGGCCAGCACGAAGCGACGTTTGAGATAAACAATCTCTTTGCCATTAGCAGAAATAAACGTCGCTGTCTCAACATTGTGGTAACGACTGCCAGGGGGGAATAACAAGCTGAGTGAGGTATTCATAGCTGTAATCCTGTAGCCACGTTTTGTGCGCTGTTAACAACATTCAGACTTGCCATTACTTCCTTGGCCATCTGATGCGCTAGAAACATACTGTGTCCTGGATGAAGAACGCCAAAGTCCTGGTAACTCAATACCGAGAGTGATAACTCCACTTTGGCTTGAATTGGATTTAGGGTCGGATCGTAGGCCTCTTCGGTAATGCTGAAACTCGTAATCCGCACTGGCAGAACCCGCTTAGCCCCCCAGGCAAACAGCACAAACGGTGCCTCAGTGGGCAGAATTTCAATAGAACCAAGGAGCGAGAAAATCTTATTGGCAATAACGGCCGCTGTCTTTGGATAGAGCATCATTTCCAACGCTGAGAGACTGGGATAAATTCCCATCTGGGTCGCCAGCGGATTCGCTTCCTCCAACTGATCTACCGCATCGATTTCGATGCTGAGCGTGATAGTCTCCTTGGGTGGGCCACTCAAACGCAATGTCTCTCCCTGATCGCCACCTCCCGTTGCCGCCCGTGCCTCCAGACGACGCGTCATCGTATATGGGTTATATTGAAACACGACGACACTCGCAATTGGATTGAGTATATCCACACCCACCAGAGCACCTTTGATTAAACGTGGGGAACTGGAGAGCCCGGTCATTGTAACAATCCTTTCATTGATGCATTACTTTGATTTGTTCTCAACATTGGAATGACTCCTATGACCAAGGGCGTGCCTGTAATCCAGTTTATTTTTTGTAGCTTCATCTTCGTATTCCTCTGTAGCGAAATTGAACATGAAACGTTTTTGTATTAATCGCTAATTTGACTCTGACCCCTTTTGTCTTCGTCTTGTCTTTCGAGTGACTTACACTCTTGCCTATTTAATTGTTGTTTATAAATTTTAGTTAAAACATACACGAGTCCAGCGGCATCCTCATCAGCTTTAGGGGTTTCAGTGTCTTTACTGTCTGGAGGCAGAATAGTAAGTGTTTTATTCATCCATTTGAATATAAATGATTGATTTATTCCCTCGTTACCCAGAGTAGTTTGCAGGCGTATCACATTTATATCTGACTTGAGAATTTGCTGAATGCTTTCTTTAGAAATTGCTTGCATTACATCTTCTGCTGACCAAGCATTGGCGAATGCAGAAGAGGATGTAATTTTCGTACTACAAGTAATTTTTCTGCCATCTGTTAATGTTCTCTCTATAGCAAAATAATCTGGTTCTGTAAAAGTAACCCAATCGATAACACCTTCTTTAACGGGTTCTGGTTTATATTTATATGTATTTCGTGATACATTTTCTTTATTCATCTTTGGCTCATCTTGTAGACACCCATAGCTTCCGATAGCTATAATTAAGAAAAAAATCCTATGGTTCATAACATATTTGTTTTATGGATCATGGATCAGGAGTTAAGCAAATTGGGTCAGTACCAGCAGGAAATACTATAAATGCTAAATTTCCTATTGTATTTCGCTCTGGATTAGGAGTTGAGTGAGAACCGCTTGGCTCCATAATGGTTCCTGCCTCACCATTAGCAGGTGGATGTCCAGTACTATTCGATAATACATGACCTAACTCATGGGCTAATAGAGTACCCGAAGTTCCAAAATCAGATAAAATTATAAAAGATGCGCCCAATCCAATGCGTGTCGCACCTCCTCCAAATGGAGTTAAATTATTATCTACAAAAAAGACTTCAATTCCGGCGCCAGTTCGTAATCCTCCTATAGCTAGAAGCTCTGCAATTGACGACCCTTGTGTTTTACGAACTGAATTATTTATAAAGACTGGAGAACTAGTCGTAAATGTAACGCCAAGTTTAGACCAAATTTCATTTGATTTTGACAATAATGTAAAATAGTTTCCTCCTGTCGGATTAGGATCAGCTACATTATTTCTCAGAAATACTGGCTGTAGTCTTAAAGTTCGAGCAACTCCTGGATTATTACAAACTGGAGCTATTACAGGTCCGACAGTAAAGAGTCCATCTAACACTTCCATTGTTCTTGGGCCAACGATTCCGTCAACTTTAAGTCCATTGGCTCGTTGAAAATCCTCAACAGCACTTTGAGTCTCTGGACCAAATCTGCCATCGGCCCCAAAATTGGGTAATGGATGACCTGTGTCCATCAGTGATAATTGCAAAATGATCACGTCGGGACCCTGCCTTCCACTTTTTATTAGGATTTCATCATCATAAGCTGCTTCTAAATCAAGTCGTCCTTGAAATCGTTCTGCAAGTAAATCGTGCCCATCCCCAAGAGTTCGTTGTATTTTCTTATGAACCATACCATTTTGTTGTATAGTATGCGCCAGTTCATGAGCAAACAATTTTCTCCCTGTTGAAGTATCTGAAGTATATTCTCCAGCACCAAACACAATATTATTTCCAACCGTATAAGCTTTTGCATTCACAGCGTGCGCTGACTCAGCAGCTTTTGCATCAGTGTGTATTCTCACACCACTAAAATCATGCCCGAATCGTGGTTCCATAAAATTTCTTGTAACTTTATTTAATGGTTGACCTGCTGAACGCAATACGTCGTGTACAATGGATGGAACTTCAGTCGCATTACTATGTGTACTGGAGACTAGCCTTTGAATTAAGGGTTTTGATGGAAGATATTCATTTGAATCGCCATTTTTTGGTTTAGACATTCTCATAACTTGTTGTGTTACGCGATCTGCTTCCTGCTCGTATCTATCGTTTGTTTCCCCAAGTTGTAGTTTAGTTTGCATAGGTTTATTGAGTTTGTTTTTGCTACATGCTGTGCACTGCTCACCACTTTGTATATGATTTCCACAACCGCATTTCCTCTGCAGAATACCGCTGGATAGGAAAACATTAGACTCTGATGTTTTATTTGTTTGGACACTTCTTTCAAAATTCATTTCCTGATACCTCTATAAACAGCATTGCCAATTTGTTGCCCGAGACTTACTGGCTTGTGGATATTTTCGATTGAAATTGAACCAGCTCTAACTGATTGGTGGTTATTATTCGATTGCATCGTAGAACTAATCCCTTGACTTACTAATTGCTGCCTTAACTCAGATTCCACCACCGCTTTCAACTCAGCTCTTTGTTGAGGTTCTACTAAAACCCCATCTAACACCAAACGCTCAATATGTAGATTAATATTCATGCCACCACCTCTGTTGGTACCTGCCAGCGAAAGT
Source organism: Gammaproteobacteria bacterium (assembly GCA_013152545.1). Lineage (GTDB taxonomy): Bacteria > Pseudomonadota > Gammaproteobacteria > SZUA-152 > SZUA-152 > JAADGF01. The sequence goes on along the minus strand of JAADGF010000011.1, from coordinate 7,607 downwards.
CCGATTCCTTCATGGGCCGCTCCAGTTTCTTAAACTCGGTACGCGCTGCATTGAACAGCAATGGCATGGTAATCACGCTCTCCTCTTGCGCCGCAAGAAAGGCTGCGTTCAACGCGACGTTATGAATATTGCCGCCGGTGAGATTGAATTTGGCGAGATGGGATAAATCCAGATTCTCATCTATTGGCGTAGCGGCGGTAAACACTTTGCGCCAGATCTCTTCGCGTTCCTCCACGCCCGGAAAAGGAAAATCAACAATAAAGCGCAGGCGCCGAACGAAGGCTTTGTCCAAGGCGCTTTTCATGTTACTGGCAAGTATGGCAAGCCCGCGGTAGGCCTCTATTCTTTGTAACAGATAATTGATTTCGATATTGGCGTATCGGTCGTGGCTGTCTTTGACTTCGCTGCGTTTGCCGAACAGGGCGTCGGCTTCATCGAAGAACAAAATGGCGCCGCTGTCTTCGGCGGCATCGAACAGTTTTCGCAGGTTCTTTTCCGTTTCACCGATGTATTTACTGACCACGGCAGAAAGGTCGATGCGAAAAAGATCCAGCTTTAATTCGCTGGCGATCACTTCGGCAGCCATAGTTTTACCGGTGCCGCTATCACCAGCAAACAATGCGTTGATGCCGAGACCGCGGTTCATTTTTTCTCTAAATCCCCAATCCTGATAGACACGGTTGCGATGGTTTACCTGATTGACGATCTGGCGCAACAATGATTTTTGTTCGATGGGTAGCACCAGTTGATTCCACACAGCTTTTACGTCTATGCGTTGTGCCAGCTTTTCCATCGCCGGTCGTGAAGCCTTGAGGCAAGCTTGCCACAGCGCGGTCTCGATGTTATTGGTATCACCTCCGATTTCGTTTAACGCGATGCTGGCAATACCTTTGATTTCCTGTTGGCTAAAAGAAAACTGTTCGGCCAACAGTTTGGGCTGATTGCCTGCAGTTTCGATTAAAAGTGTTGACCAGAGCTGTGTTTGTTCTTCTGGTGTGGGCTTACTTATCTCGAATGCGGCCGTGTTGCGCGATGATGTGATGTGAGATTGCTCATGATCAACAAAAGTAATGCCGTTACTACGGTCAAGAAAGCGCTTGAGCGTAATGTTTTCACTCGCCTCTGCATCATTGGCGTTGATGTAGAACGCCAGCGGCATCAGTTGTGATTCACGCTCCCATAGGCGGACGAAGGTCTCGAGATCGCCAATATGTGCCGGTATTGTTTTCAAATCGATGGTGTAAACCGTTAGACCTAAAGTTGTTGCCACCTTATCGGCAATGATTCTTTTGCTGGATGAGACAAAACCCAGTAGTTCAATCACTGGCACCCGTTCATCGGCTTGAACTTTTTGTATTCGTGTCACAATGGCATCGGCCTGTTGTTGTTGCGAGGGTGGTAATTCCTGGTCTGCGGTTTTAGTACGTTGGGGCTCAACCAGAGGTGCTATCCGATCATCCAGATAATTGAGCCCTTTGAGGTAATTAACAATACGCTCGTCTACCTTTAAGGCGCTGGCGGTGAGTGCTTGAGCACCAGGCTGGTTAATTTCCAGTAATCGCCAATAACGTAAGGGGCTGTGGGGAGACAATGTGTTCCAATCGGGATCATCAAACAGAGCGAACGCCAGGGCAAAGGTGGGATAGGGTTTGCTTAGGTCACCTTGTGCCTGAGCACAAAGTGTTGCGATTCGGGTATCCAGTTCCATAGCAGCACACAGCGCTAGTAATTGTCGATCAAAAGTTGAAAGGTCGAGTCGCTGAGCCAATATCAACAATGCAGGTGGTGGATCGTTATGCCCGGCTTTTTCGATTTCTTGTGCTGCGCTCTTTATGTCATTATCGCCGAAATTCTGCGAGGGTGAGGGTAATAGCATAGAACCGGACTTTGGTTTATTACGTTTGAACCAGCCATTTGATGGTTCCGCTGTTGTTTTTTGTTGCGAAATTTCACCCTGTGCCTGGGGTGGTGGGATGAGTTGTTGCAGCTTAAGGCGCAACCACTTCAGTGTCGCCGCCAGGTGCTGTTCGTTTGCTATCATCCAATCTTGTTCGCTCATGTGATGATGACCTCCATGTCGCTGTCAAAAACAGGTGGTATCGCACTTCTATCCACCAACAGGCTATCAACACCGTCAACTCGCAGGCGTATATGACGGCTGCCGACAGGAGCCTGTTCGACAACAAAGTTCAACGTCGCTGTTTGAATGGGATGCGCTTCTGCCAACACTTCACGGTCGCCCAACAATAGCGCTGCACGTTGCTCGGGCATCACTTGAGGGCTACACGTAAGCGTTAAAGTCACGCTACCTGCTCCATCACGAACGACAGGATTGGGAGGGGCTATAGCATCTATTCGGGGAGCAAGGGAAAACATGAGAACGTTTGTGGTTCTATCTTGCTCGCCTGCTTTGTTAATGATGACCTCAATGGTATAAAACCCCACCAGCCAGTTAGTTGGATTGTTTGGGATTAGCACGCTTATTTGTGTTGCAGTGCCACCATCTACTGCTGGAACGTCGATAGGGTTCGGTAGATGGGGATGGTTAAAACCAACGGTGACTGTATCACCATCCAGATGGTGGCCGCTCAATATCAACGTATCCTCCAGTATGGCACTTGGTTGTTGGTTTGGCGGTACAACTTTGGCAATCGTTGGATAGGGTGGAATAAGATCAGCTTGCGTGGAAACACCCTGATCATTTTCACCTCGTTTTAGCACCGGTAAAGGTGTTTTAGCGGCACGTGTACTTTCGATGAGTACCACTGATACTTCGTAACCTGTGGAAAGGCGATACTCGGATTGAAAACTGGTCCAGAGTTTGGACATATCATCCACAGACAAGACATTATGAGTAATTCGCACTCGTTCGACCTGGTTGTGTAGGTCTGCGTCTGACAACGTTGATTGAATTTCCGATCTGCCGAGTAACGGGTGATCATGAAGGGCGCTCATTGACCGCCCCATGAGACGATGCCCGCTAACATCGTCATCATTGCGGCCGTAAGCGGTAATCAAGTAATTGAGCACCAGCGCCAATGGCGGAATTCCACTCTCACCGTTTTTGATCTGACCGGGCATTGGCGAGTTACTGAATGCGGTATCGACAGAAGTACTGAATAAGAAAAGGTTAAGCTGATTGGCTTCGTTACCGTTGCGGGCTACACCTGGCGGCTGGGTAGTGACCGTGGTATCCAGCAACTCGGGGTCCTCGAGCGCCGCATGGGTTAACAAGTTACGTAACGTTGATGTCACCGCAGCAATGGCTGACGGAGCGCTCATTTCGTCCCCCTGCCTTCGCGTCGTTTCAGGTATTCATCTAAAGTCATCACCCCTGTCGGCTTTTTAGGGCGTTGTGCATTTTTTGGTACATCGGCCTGAACCGCCCTTACTTCAACACGACCAATAGTGACATTGATGACTGGCTCGGTTTTAGCGTGTTTTTCTTGCAAACGCTGGTTGAATTGGGACTCCACATCGCGCAGCCAGGTCGGCGCCTCCAGCCGCCCATAGAGAGCGGTGTTTTCTCTATTATCAGCTGAGTTTCTATCTTGGCGATCTGCTTGTCGCTCCAAGGTGGGTGCCGTGTTCAGTGATGCGACAGCGGCGCCCAGCAACGGGGCTTTTTTGTTAGATGGGAGCGATATGTTGAATTGCGACTCCATATCGGGTAGCCAGGAGGGCGTCTCCAGCGGGCCATAGAGCGCGGTGTTTTCTCTATCATCAGCTGAGGTTCTATCTTGGCGACCTGCATGTCGCTGCAAGGTGGGCACCGGGTCCAGTGATGCGACAGCGGCGTTAAGCAACGAGGCGTTTTTCTCACAAGGGAGCGATATCAGGCTCTTGTTTTTTTTGCTATCCCGGTCATCTGGAGCTGGCTCCGTGATTGGCGACACTGGGTCACCCGCCAAGCGCTGAAGCATCGCACGAATACGCTGGTTCAGTTCATTTTCAAGATTATGCCCATCTGCTCGCGAAGCTGATGCGGAGTTTTTGTCATGCGATACTTCTCGTGACTCGTTACTATTTGTTGTTGTCTGCATATGCCTATTGCTAAAGGCATCGTGTTCGTATACTACCTGAGTTGTGTTGTTCGGTTGCTCTTGTTGCACCGCCCCGAGGTGGAAATATCTATCGGCATCTAACGGTTGAGGATCGTATGGTTTCCCGAACAAAACATGTGAATTAGACAAGGCTGCTTGCTGTTCGATTAAACTTAGTTGAGCCGAAGTGTCACTTTGCTCCGAAAGTGATGGTAATGAATAATCCTTTTTGTTGCCAATTGGATCAGGCTCGTGGACAGTCGTTTTTGGTGAATCAACAGAAAACGTACTTCGCAGGTCTATTGGTTGATGGCTTTTATCTACAGTCGACTCCAGCGGATTAATCTGTGGAGAAGCTACCGCCTCTCTGCTGCTATCCGCCTCGAAGCGTCCTAGCGTACGCGGCTGTATGGTGTCGCATGTACCGAGGTGGCGGCCAACCAGATTGGCAAAAAACTCATTCATCGATTCACCATCCCGAGATAAAGTTGCCGACGTACCGGGCTAAGAATCAATATCTCTCTTTCAGTCCAACCATAAGCGCTCGCGAGCCGGTGTACGGTTCGAAGTGTGCGTTCTGCCCAGTTGTTGATTTCAATCCAGAGAAAGCTTGCAATATCAAGCAGAACTTCCCATTGGTGTGAACATTCCGGGCAAGTCAACTCTGTACGGATCTCAGCTTGTGGATCCAGCTTTTCGATTTGCTGGCTTAAAGCGTCAAGAGTATGTTGCGGTAGGTCAGCCAAATCACAGGCTTTACCCGTACGGTCAGCGGAAACAACACATCGTTTGATCAACGCTGTGGAACCAATATTGCTGTCACTCTGCGCCGCAGCCATTACGGCTGCGATATCCATACTGGTGAGTAGACGGAAACGCAGTCGGTAACCATCCACCTCCAGATTGAATTCTTCCGCCGAATCGGCGTCATCAACAGCTTGTATGTGTAGCTCCGTAGTCTCGCCCTCCCACTCGACCCGTTCCCCGCATTGTGGGCATTGCGCCGTATTAAGAAGCTGTGATCCGAACATCCACTCACGCAGTTGCAATAAGCGTGCGTCTCGCGCACCGATGCTCAATTTCGCCACTGCATCCGAGTCCAGCTCCGGACAGGCTGCGGCGATAAGAATAAGAGCCCGCTCCAAGGTTGGCTGATTCAATCCGTGCTCCCATACGTTTAGCACTTCAGTCGCATCCAGGGGTCTCATCGGCGACTACCCTTCTGGTTCGGTAAATTCAGGTTCGCTAGGTTCAGCTACTTCGTAGTCACGCTCCCAACCTTCGTTCTCCAGTTTCAGAGTCTGAATAGCCACAGCATTGGCACTTGCATCCAGCTCTGGCAATGCCTGGTATTCCGATACCCAGCAACGAAATACTTTATAAGTAATAGCCAACTGTCCGGCTTCGTTATAGACCTCGATAATCACATCTTTACGAAAGTCTTTTAACGAGACTTCCGCTCCCAAACCGGAACCATAATTCCAGACTTTGTTTGCCCATTTTTCAAAGTCCGTATCGTGGGTGACACCACGCTCCAAGGTGATGGCTTCATATTTGCTCTGCCCGGGAGATTTACGGGAACTGCTGGGATCTCCACCTTCGCGGTGCTCGACCAATTCTGTGGTACGTTTAAGCGCGCCGATTTTGCTTACACCAGCGACGAACTTACCATCCCATTTTATGCGAAACTTGAAATTCTTGTATGGATCGAAACGCTGTGCGTTTACACTGAACTGAGCCATTTTCCTCTCCTTAATTTATACTTCAATCTGTCCAGCGATCTGCTGAATTTTAATAATCACAAATTCTGCGGGTTTCAGTGGGGCAAAACCGACTTCAATATTCACAATACCCAGGTCGATATCGTTTTGAGTCGTGGTATCCTTATCGCACTTAACAAAGTAAGCATCACGCGGGGAGGTGCCTTGAAACGCGCCCTTGCGAAAGAGGTTATGCATAAAGGCACCAACGTTAAGCCGAATTTGCGCCCATAATGGTTCATCATTTGGCTCGAATACTACCCACTGCGTACCTCTATAAAGACTTTCTTCGATGAAAAGAGTGATTCGTCGAACAGGGATATATTTCCATTCCGAAGCGAGTTGATCCGCTCCTTTTAGTGTTCGCGATCCCCATACCACGCGACCGATAATAGGAAAAGAACGCAAACAGTTAAGACCAAGGGGGTTTAATTCGCCGTTCTCCTCGTTAGTGAGGTTTACACTCAAATCACTAACGCCACGTAATGTAGCTTCAATTCCTGCCGGTGCTTTCCATACTCCACGTGTATTGTCAGTGCGGGTGAAGATGCCAGCAATGGCACCACACGGCACAAATTCTTCAATTTGATTATCTCTACGCGGGTTCGGTTTTTTAAGCCGCGGAAAAAAAATCGCCGCATTTTTACTCTTCGTTCCGACACCGGTTTGCATACCCGTCTTGGCATTGGCTTTGTTATCCCAACCACTCGGTGAGTCAACTAAAAACATCGCGCGGCGTTTTTCACAATAAGTACCGGACGCTGCAACCAGGCCAGCGGGATAGTCATCGTTTTCTCCTTCAGGTGGCAAACAAAGTAAGTTAAAAAGATCCACCTGCTCCAGTGCATACAAGCCTTTTTTTGCGGCCTCCAAGCCCACCCCTGTATACTCCTCACTCGTCAAGGCGTCACCATCAGATGCCTCGTCTACCGCTGCAACCGTATAAGTGCCATCCCCAGGTCTCGTTGCAGGTAATATAAATCCATCTTCTACACGAACCAATTGAGATTTGTTTTCAAGCACCTTATCGATCCGGCGCGGTCCATCTACAACTGAGATATTCAAATACTGCTCTTCGCTCCCCGTATTTCCATCCTTGATCTTGATATTAAATAAATCTGAGACGTTGAGACCTTGTTCGGCGGCAACTTCGACGGTCGATAAATCATCGTGTGACACGATGACGCTGAGTTTATTTCCCCATGCACCTGCAGACGCCGCCTCTAAATCCACGTTATCGGCACTGAGTGTTGCTTTGGCCGACTTTGCATCTTCCCCGGTTTCAACACGGTACAATCTTACAATGACGGCTTGCCCACCACCGTTCAGATAAAAATCACGCACAGCAAAACTCATAGCACTACTCAGAGCGAGACCTCCAAATATTCGCTCATAGTCAGCGTAACTGTTGATTGTCTTTGCCTTATTGACAGGACCGCGTACCGCTCTACCAATAATTGCAGTAATTGACGTTGCTACACCAACGATCGTCCGAACGCCGCTGGGGACTTCCTCTATATATACGCCTGGATATGTCGTTGTGATTGGCATTGAGATTGCTCCTTTTTCTTTATATAGTGTTGTTGTTTCCGTAGTCCGTAGCTTAGATTCTTGTTACTAAGCAATTGTTCAAACGAACCGTTTCGAATTATCCTTATCAATAACCAGATACTCAGTTTGTCGTTATAGATCGAGTACAATACCTGATGGCGAAAAATTAGCTGAAACACCTTTACAATCGTTTTGTATATCTTCGACATGACACAAGAAACCTGACCACTTTTTTGACCATTTTTTTGTTTCT